>JBEICT010000011.1:0-26420 GCA_040383865.1 Flavobacteriales bacterium
CCCAGCACCATGGTCCAAATTATGTGGCGTTGCGAGCTCTTCATATCCGGCAAAAGTAACGATCCGGCCCCAAGGCCTTAACCAAGCAGGCTGCGATACAGATCGGCGGTGTCGTCCACCAGCCGGGTATAGTGGTAGCGCTGGGCCACATGGTCCCATCCGCCCGCGCCCATCCTGTGCCTAAGGTCTTCGTTCTCCACCAGATGGAGCAGGTTGTCGCGCAGGCCGCGTGCATCGCCACTGTCGCTCAGGAAGGCCGTGTCGCCGTGCTTCACCACGTTCTCTATACCTCCAACGCGGGTGCTTACGATCGGGCGGTTGGCGGCTTGCGCCTCGATCAGGCTTACCGGCGTGCCCTCGTTAAGGCTGGTCAGCATCACGATGTCCAGCCCGGCGTTCACGATATCCACTTCCTTGATCCAGGAGGTGAAGGTCACCGCTGCCGGGCCCACCATGGGTTTGCCGTTCACGCCGTGGCCGAAACCGTGGCCATTGAAATAGGGGCCGGTCACCTGGCTCAGCCCCAGTTCCACTACGCGCTGCTGCAGGCGTTCGCGCTCCTCACCATCGCCCACGATGAAGGCCCTGATCTTGCGGCCGGAGAGCTGGCACAGTTCAGCGATCACGTTCAGGAACAGGTCGTGGTTCTTGATCGGTACCAAGCGCCCAACGATGCCGATGGCTATCTCGTCATCGGCCACGCCATACACCTTGCGGAACAACTTGCGCTTGCTTTCCTGGTCGGTCTGGAAGCGGCTCAGGTCGAAACCGAGGGGGATCACGCTCACCTTGTCGGCAGAGCAGATGCGGTGTTCTTCCACCAGTTCCTGCTTCTGCTTGTCACTTATGGCGATGATGCGGCTGGAGCGTGTGGCGAGGAAGCGCTCGATGTTCTTGTACAGCGCCGTGCGCACCGGGCCGAAGTAGCTGTGGAACACGTGGCCGTGGAAGGTGTGCACAATGGCCTTTACCCCCAGATCAGCGGCCGCCATACGCCCCACGGCACCGGCCTTGGCCGCATGGGTGTGCACGATATCGGGCTTGTACTCGCGGATCAGTTGCTTGATGCGGCGGTAGGCGCCCCGGTCGCGCCAGGGGGCCACCTCGCGCTGCAGCTCGGGCAGGATCATGGGCTTCACGCCCATGGCGTCCAGAATGTGGTGGCTACCTTCCTCGGAGGCTTCCTGGCTGCCTCCCACCAGCAGGGTCTCAAAATCGCCCGGCAGGTACCGGGTCAGGTAGGCCGCGTTGTGCGTGGGTCCACCCAGATTGAACCTGTTGATGATGCGCAGTACGCGTGGCATGTTCGGAGTCCGGCGAAGGTAAGCTGCGATCGGTTCAGCGGTGTGCTGTGCCGGTCTTCCTCCACCACGACAAATAGACGAGCAAGGCATGCACGGTTGCCTGTGCCTGGCCGGGATTGCTGCCCGCCAACCGTTCGCGCACCTGCTGTACCCCTTGCCATTGCAGGCCCGCGGCCTCCACCACATCGCGTGTCAATGTGTTGTCCACCAGCGTTGCCAATGGTCCCAACAACAGGTCGCGCAGGGGTACCTCGAAGCCTTGTTTGCGGCGCGTTAGGATCTCCGGAGGAATCAGCGCGCCGAAGGCCTCGTGCAGCAGGGCCTTGCCGTGCCCCAGCCGGAACTTGCGCTCGGCGGGCAGGCTGAAAGCGAACTCCACCAAGCGGCGGTCCAGGAAAGGGGGACGCACCTCCAACCCGTGGGCCATGCTCGTCAGGTCCACCTTGTGCAGCATGTCGTTGGGCAGCACGGTCAGCACGTCGGCCAGCAGGGCGCCGTTCATGCCAGGCATTAGCTGCACACCACGGCTCATCCCGCGTTCGCGGTCGTCCAGTTCAATGGGGGCGATGGCCGCTTTCACCAGTCGCTGGGCATCACCGTCCAGATCGAAGTTGGCCAGGTTCAGCCAGCGTTGATCGGCCGCAGAGCCGGCTGCCTGTGCGAAGCGGTCCAGCTTGCGGAAGGTGTCCGTGATCCGGTTGTTGCGCGAGCGGGGCAGGTGCCGCCACAGCCCGCGCAGCGCCAGCACGGCCTTTTCCGTAGCACCCGGTGTGCGGTAGCGCAGTTCGGCCTGGTGCTTCCGGTAGCCACCGAAGATCTCGTCGGCGCCATCGCCGCTCAGGGCCACGGTCACGTGCTTGCGCGTTTCGCGGCACAGGATGTAGGCCGGCAGTGTGCTGCTGTCTGCGAAGGGCTCGTCGATGGCGGCCAGCAGGTCGGTGTAGGCGGCGGCCAGCGCTTCGCGGGTCAGCTTGAAGGTGCGGTGCTCCGAGCCGATATGGCGGGCCACCTGTTCGGCATGGCGTGTCTCGTCGAAGTAGGGGTCGTCCGCGAAGCCGATGCTGAAGGTGTGCAGGCCCTTATGGTGGCGCGCGGCCAGTGCGCTCACAATGCTGCTGTCCAAGCCCCCGCTCAGGAAGGTGCCAATGGGCACATCGCTGATCAGCCGCAGGCGCACGGCATCGTCCATCAGCTCGCGTAGGTGTTGAACGGGGTCGGCGGCTTTGGGGTAGCGGGCAGCGGCCTCTTCCAGCTTGTACCACGCGGCGCGCTCCACGCGTGCACCCTGCACGCGCACCAGGTGGCCCGGTAACAGCTTTTGCGCATCGCTGCGTATGCTGTGCGGTGCCGGTATATAGTGGTACTCGAAGTAGTTCAGCAGGCTGTGGCGGTCCACATCGGCGCCGGGTGCCATGGCATCCAGCACGCGCAGTTCGCTGCCGAAGAGGAACCGGCCATCGCGCGTACACCACCACAGGGGCTTGATGCCGAAGCGGTCGCGGGCCAGCAACAAGGCATCGGTCTCAGCATCGTGAATGGCCAGTGCGAAGAACCCGTTGAGATCGTGCAGGAAGGCCTCGCCCTTCACGGTGAACAAGCGCAGCACCACTTCGGTATCGGTGTGGCTGCGGAAGGTGTGGCCCTGGGCCTCCAGCCCGGCGCGCAGTTCCTGGAAGTTGAAGACCTCGCCATTGAACACCATGGTGTAGCGCCCGCCTGCATCGGTAAAGGGCTGGTGACCCGCAGCGCTGGTGTCGATGATGCTGAGGCGACGGTGGCCCAGTAAGGCGCGGCCCTTCGCGTAACTGCCCTCATCGTCGGGACCGCGGTGCGCCATGACGAGCAAGGCCTCACTGATGCGGCCATCGGCCGGCACAGGGCCAGGGCCGAGGTGGTAGGTTCCGGCAATGCCGCACATGGTGGTGACAAAGGTGCAGGTCGGAACGGAAAAGGCCGAAGGAAATTCCTTCGGCCTTTATTGCAATGGTGTGCGCGCGGATCAGAGATGGATCACCTCGCCGTAAGCGGCGGCGGCGGCCTCCATGATGGCCTCGCTCATGGTGGGGTGCGGGTGTACGGTCTTGATGATCTCGTGGCCCGTGGTCTCCAACTTGCGGATGCTCACGCACTCGGCGATCATCTCCGTTACGTTGGCGCCGATCATGTGCGCGCCCAGAAGCTCGCCATACTTGGCATCGAAGATCAACTTCACGAAACCGTCCTTGTTGCCACCGGCGCTGGCCTTGCCGCTTGCACTGAAGGGGAACTTGCCGATCTTGATGGCGAGGCCCTTCTCCTTGGCCTGCTTCTCCGTCATGCCCACGCTGGCGACTTCCGGAGAGCAGTAGGTGCAGCCGGGGATGTTGTTGTAATCGAGCGTGTGAGGGTTCTGCCCGGCGATCTTCTCCACGCAGATGATGCCTTCGGCGCTGGCCACGTGCGCGAGCGCCTGGCCCGGGGTCACGTCGCCGATGGCGTAGTAGCCCGGCATGTTGGTGGCGTAGTGGCCATCCACCTTGATGCGGCCCTTGTCGGTGATGATGCCCACTTCCTCGAGGCCGATGCCTTCGATGTTGGCGGCGATGCCCACGGCGCTCAGTACGATATCGCACTCGATCACTTGATCACCCTTGGCGCTTTTCACCGTCACCTTGCAGCCCTTGCCGCTAGTGTCCACCTTGGTTACTTCAGCGCTTGTCATCACCTCGATGCCCTGCTTCTTGAAGCTCTTCTCCAGCTGCTTGCTCACCTCATCATCCTCCACCGGCACGATGTTGGGCATGAACTCCACGAGCGTCACCTTAGTGCCGATGGCGTTGTAGAAGTAGGCGAATTCGCTGCCGATGGCGCCGCTGCCCACCACCACCATGCTCTTGGGCTGCTCGGCCAACACCATGGCCTCGCGGTAGCCGATGATCTTCTTGCCGTCCTGGGGCAGGGCTGGCAGGGCGCGGCTGCGTGCACCGGTGGCGATGATGATGTTCTTGCCTTCCACCACCTGCTTCTTTCCGTCGGTGCCGGTCACCTCGATCTTCCTGCCGGGCTGCAGCTTGCCGGTGCCCATGATCACGTCGATCTTGTTCTTCTTCATGAGGAACTGGACGCCGTTGCTCATTCCCTTGGCCACATCGCGGCTGCGCTGGACCATGCCTTTCATGTCAGGCGTAGGTGCCCCCACGGCTATGCCATAATCCTTGGCGTGATTGATGTACTCGAACACCTGTGCGCTCTTGAGCAGGGCCTTGGTGGGGATGCAGCCCCAGTTGAGGCAGATGCCACCGAGAGCCTCTTTCTCGATGACGGCCGTCTTCAGGCCGAGTTGGCTGGCGCGTATGGCGGCCACATAGCCACCGGGGCCAGTGCCGAGGACGATCAGATCGTAGGTCATTGCGGGTTGAAGTCGTTTGTTGCTTGTTTCGCCTCGGTCCGGGGTACCACTGATGTGCTATCCAACGACCGGAACGGGTGGCGAAATTAGCCGATCATCCCCAAGCCTAACGGTGGTGGTTCAAACCCGAGCGGTCACTTCCACCGAACCCTGCACAGGTCCTGTTCCCGCTCCTCTATTCGAGGCCTGTTCGCGGCTCCGGCGAACCTGCGGGCCTGCCAGGCGTTAACTTGCGGTCTCCATGAAGCTATTCACCCTCACCATGCTCGCCCTTGTCCTGGTCTTTGTGCTCTCCCAGCTCTGGGCCTACGGACAGGTACGTCAGATCGAAATGTACCCATACAGTGTGGTGCGCACCTACACTGATATCGAGGTGCGTCGCTATGCGGCCGCCAATTTCATCTATGTGACCATGGAGCCCGGCACCTATCGCGAAAGCAGCGGCCGGGGCTTCCGCACCCTCGCGGGGTATATTTTCGGCGATAATGCCTCAGGGCAGAAGATCGCCATGACCAGTCCGGTGGAGATGGAGATGGATGGACCGGTGATCATGAAGTTCATGCTTCCTGCCGAGCATGACCCCAATGCCCTTCCTCGGCCGAACAACGCCGAGGTGAAGTTCACCACGGAGGCGGAGCGCACCGTGGCGGCCATCAGCTTCAGTGGCTTTGCCAGCGATGAACGAATTCTGGAGTACAAGGAGCGGCTCTTCGCTGCCCTTCACCGTGAAGGGATCCGCCACACCGGACAATGGAGCTTCCTGGGCTACGACCCACCCTACCGCTTGGTGGGCCGGCGTAACGAGGTGGTGGTGGAATTGCTGCCCTGACCTCGCTGATGTGCGCCCGTAAACGGACATAGGCGCTATGTCCTAATGCGCCAGGAAGGCATCCTCCTGACCTGGGGTCTTCCCTCTCATCCCCGCCTGTTCCCATTATCCTTCCTCATCAGGCCACCCGTCACCATACGCATGGCCCGTAGAAGGCTGTCGCTACTTTCGCACTACAAGCAACCGAACGGACCCATGGCCGAGACCCAATTCCTGCCCGATGACGCTGGCGAGACCAAGCGCCCTGATCTCATCAACATACTTGGCATCCTCACTTTCATCAACTCCGGCATCTTCATTCTCGTCTATGGCATAGGCCTGCTGGGCATGGTAGGCGTATCGCAGATGCCGGTGGACGAGTTCGTGACCCTGGTGATGGACGCTGCGGGCAGCTACCTGCCTGATGAGGGCAAGGAACAGTTCGATGCCATTGCCCGCATCCTGCATGCCAGCGGCACCACGCTCATGCTCATTTACCTGTTGCGTACAGTGGCCCGTCTGATCGGTGCCCTGGGGATCTGGAAGGGGAAGCGCAGCGGCTTCTTCCTCTATGCTGGCGCACAGCTGGCGGGCCTTTTCCTTCCTCACCTCATCCTGCCCTGGAGCATGCTCGGGGTGTTCGGTCCGCTCATGACCGTGGCGGTCACCGCGCTCTACGGCACACAGCTCAAGCGTCTCTCATAACAGGATGCGTAGGCCTGCACCATTGGCCTCCATGGCAGCGGTCTTCCGGGGGGGCATGCCCAGCGTGCAAGGAGTGATCAGTCCTTGATGCCCAAGCCCCGCACCACCTTGGCCAAGCCTTGGTGAAATCGGCCTTCATCCAGTCGCAGCTCCACCTCCTCCAGCACACTGAACGTGATGCCTGGCATTTCGGCACGCACCTCGTCCACGCTGTAGAGCATGTCAGCCTGCTGCGGACCGCCGCTGGCATGCGTGGGCTGGTATTTCAGTTGCTCCTTGGCAAAGGCCTCGAAGAGCAGGGTGCCGCCGGGATGTAAATGGCCCAGCAAGGCCAAGGTGAGCCGTGATCGAAGTGGTGCTGCGAAGTGCGCGAAGAGCAGACCCAGTGCATCAAAGTTGCTCGGAAGGTCGGGTAGTTCGTGCAGCATGCCCACGTGGTAGGTGATGTGTACACCATGCTGGGCCGCCAACCGCAATGCCTTGTCGCGCCCACGTTCGGTGAGGTCGAACGCAGTGACCTGCCAGCCCGATCGTGCGGCATGCACGGCGTTGCGGCCTTCGCCCTCTGCGGGTAACAGCAGGGTGCCGGGGGGCAGACCTTTCAGCTGTTGGGCGAACCACGCGTTCGGCGCCATACCATAGGCGTACTCTTCAGCGCCGTAGCGCTCCTCCCAGAACTCCTTCATGGGGCAAAGTTGCGCCGGACATACGGTGGCTCAATGGGACCCGGGTCACACAACAGGGCCTGTTACACTGAGCTGTGGACCAGCCGGCCTTCCTGAACTGCTCCCTGCCCTCCGATGTTCATTCTGGCCAGCATGCAAACACTCCCTTGATGAGCGGTGCGGGCATTCACACGCACCTCCTACATTCACACCGCGATGTATACACCGTTCCCTTCCCTGTTGCGAGGCGTGCTTTTCATACTTGTCGGACTGTTCCTTCCGCATGTGCTGCGGGCGCAATGTTGCGAGCACCACCTGATGATGCAGGACAGTTATGGTGATGGGTGGAACGGGGGGCAGCTGCAGGTGCGTGTGAACGGGACCACGGTGGGCGTTTACGCGGCAACGGGCGAGGGGAGCACGGCCGTGTTCACCGCCTGCACCGGTGATGCCATCCAACTGGTGTATACGGCCGGTGATTGGGAGAACGAGAACACCTATCAGCTGCTGGGAACATACGGCAATGTGCTGTTCACGGGTGGTCCGAACCCCGGTGTAGGTCCGGTGTTCACGGGCACGGCGGACTGTTCGGTGGTGCCCTTGCCGGGCACAGTTCCGTGTACAGCGTTGCCCATCGATACGGTGGATTGTGTGGCGGCTGACAACGCGGGCGCTCCGGGCAGCGGTTTCAACCCCGGCTGTGCCAACTACAACGGGCAGGATATCTGGTACGCGATGCCCGTTCCACCCTCGGGAAATGTGTTGGTGAGCACGGCGAATACCGGTGGCCTCAACGATACCGGTGTGGCGCTATGGAGCGGTCCCGATTGCTTCAGCCTTACCCTGCAGGGCTGCGACGACGATGGCGGTGAGGGCTACTTCTCGCGCATCATGGCGAACGACCTTCCCCCGGGCCACACGCTCTTTGTGCAGGCCTTCGGGTATGGCGGAGGTGCCGGTGCGTTCCAGCTTTGCGTGGAGGACATGGGCGTGGTGCAACTGGACAGCACGCGCCTGCCCATCGTGCTGCTCCACACACAGGGGCAGCAGATCCCCTATGATGGAAAGGTCACCGCGCAGCTGGAGGTGAAGTACAACGGACCGGGAACCTTCACGCAGCTGACCGACCCGAGCAATGCCTACAGCGGCACCATCGGCATAGGCTTACGTGGGGCCACTTCCAGCGGCTATCCGCAGGCGCCTTACAGTATCGAGACGCGCAATGCCGACGGGAGCAACCTCAACGTGCCCCTGCTGGGCATGCCCGATGAGAACGACTGGGTACTGCTGAGCAACTACAACGACCGCTCGTTGGTGCGCAATGCGCTGGCTTCGCATCTGTCGCGCGCCATGGGGCAGTATGCGCCGCGCATGCAGTTGTGCGAGGTCCTGTTGGATAGTGCCTACCGCGGCATTTACCTGATCGGCGAGAAGATCAAGCGCGATGGGGGGCGTGTTGCCATTGCGCGTCTGGATACCAATGAGAACGCGGGCGATGATGTGACGGGTGGCTACATCCTGCAGCAGAACCTGTGGTCGCCACAGAATAGTTTCCAGTCCAACTATTCGCCGATAGACCACCCTGGCTTCGATGTCCACTTCCTGTATGAGTATCCCGAGCCGGAGGTGATCACGGACGCACAGAAGACCTACATCGCGGCCTTTGTCGATACGCTGGAGACCGCGCTGTACAGCACCACCTTCACGGATCCCGATGCGGGCTATCGCGCTTTCATGGATGTGCCCTCCTTCATCAACTATTTCCTGGTGAACGAGCTGGCGCGCAACAACGATGGCTTCAAGAAGAGCGTCTTCTTCCACAAGGACAAGAACAGCAATGGCGGCAAGCTGAAGGCAGGGCCGGTGTGGGATTTCGACTGGGCGTGGAAGAACCTCTGGGGCTGCGATATTTTCAGCAATACGGATGGCAGCGGCTGGGCGCACCGGATCAACGATTGTCCCACGGATAACTACAGTACGGGCTGGTACATCCGCCTGTTGCAGGATGCCGGTTTCGCGAACGAACTGCGATGCACCTACGAAGAGCATCGTACCGGCGTACTGTCCGAGGCCACCATCCACGCCTGGATCGACAGCGTTGGTACCCTCGTGGCCGAAGCACAGGACCGCCATTTCCGTAAGTGGCCCATTCTTGGCGTGAGCGGTCCGGCGCCCGAAGTGCTGGCCTGTGCCACCACCTACGCTGCCGAGCTGGACACCTTGAAGCATTGGATCGATCTGCGCCTGACCTGGCTGGATGCCAACCTGCCGGGCCTCTGCTCAGGGGTGGGTGTTTCGGAGCAGCCCACCGTTGAGTTCGCCTGCATGCCCAATCCTACCGATGGTCCCGTGCGGTTCAGCGGTATGCTGGATGCTGGTGCCACCTGGGACCTGGTGCTGCAAGATGCCGTTGGCCGCGAACTTCAACGCATGCGGTTGCCGACGGGCCAGATCGACACCCCGCTTCAATTACCGCGTGCGGGCACCTACATCTATACCCTGCGACGCAATGGCCTGGTTGCACGAACGGGCAGAGTGGTGGCGTATTGAGCCCTCCGCCAGGCTTGTGGCAGCGTGCGATTGTGCTTCGGGCCTGTGGTCTTAAGATCCTGTGGGCCACCATATCGATCCCGGGGCTGAACTGGTCATAGCTAGCAACGGTCAGTTTGCTCTGTTCGGAGCTGCCGTATCTTGACCCAACGAACCGAATGTGAAGTCTACACGCAACAATATTCGAAGACCCATGCCGAACATGCGAACGATGAGCTTGATCCTGGGGGTCGTGACCGGGGGAGCGGCCCTCGGCCAGTTCACGCTGGTGGCTACGAGCACGGGAAGTGTTTCGCCGATCGGGAGCTTGAACGGCGGAGTCCATCTCATTGATGACTTCCCGTACAGCACTCCCAATGGCGGCACGCGTAACATTTACCTGCCCGACCTCACCTTGTTCCGCGTGCTGAACTACCCTGCCCCCCCTTCCGGTTTCACTTGGAGCAACATGGGGTACATCACTGAGAACCTCTTCGATACCGACCCCGCGGATATCGAGTTCGTGCTCATTGCTTCCGACGATAGTGGGATAAGCGGCCTTTTCGTGTTCCGGGAGGATGGTGCCGAACTGTTCCAACAGATGCCAGGCACATTGGTCTCCGCCTTTGGCGCCATGATCAGCAGCTTCGACCCCATCTTCACCACGGATGCGGGCACGTTCATGGTGGTGAACACAGGCGATTTTGGAGGAGCGCCAATGAAGGTCTATCAACTGGAAGGCACGCTGCCCTGCTCGGACTGCCACGGCACGCCACTGCCGTACAACTTCGGTTTGGGCACCGCACCCACTGATGGCATTGCACCCAGTGCCGCGGTATCTTATGATGCCGCAGCCCATGCACTGAACGTTCTACCCGGGGGCGCGCAAGTGGATGAGGTTTCGGTTTTGGACGCCGCAGGCCGTCTGATCATTAGTCAACGGGTGAACACCAGGGAGCGTTTCACCATCGATGCAGCCCGGCTGGTGCCCGGTGTGCACTTTGTGGTGCTGCAGGACCGGGGTGTGCGCGTGGCATCGATGCCCGTAGTGGTGCGCTGAGCGCAGTTGAACGCTGCGCATGCGAGCTCTTGTGGTCGCGCAGGCCTTCGGTGACCAATATCCCAGATCCGCTACGCTGGCTGCCCTACGTTTGCGTCCGCTTTCCATGAACGCCATGCGCACCCAGCTACTTGGCTTTGCCTTGGCCACGGCCATTGGGCTGGTGGGCCACTTCGCCAGCGCGTACACACCGGGCTGGCTCAACGGCATCCTGCTGGCGCTCGTGCTTGGCATGTTGGTGGGCAATGGGTTCAAGCTGCCTGCCGTAGTGCAGCCCGGTATCGGATACACCAGCAGTAAGCTGCTCGAACTGTCGGTGATCTTTCTGGCCTTTGGGATCGACTATGGCCACATCGCACAACTGGGCGCAGGTGCCTTCACCACGATGGTGGTGATGGTTGGTGCCATGGTGATGCTCACTTACCAACTGGCCCGGGGCGTGAGGTGTCCGGGCAGCACGGGCTGGCTGGTGGGCTTCGGTACGGCCATCTGCGGATCGAGCGCCATTGCGGCACTGGCCCCGCGTGTGGCAAAGAACAAGGAGGATGTGGGCATCGCCATGGCCGTGGTGAATCTTTTCGGCAGCCTGGGGATGATCGTGTTGCCCTTTATTCTTGTGCGCTTCGATCTGAGCGACACGCAACTGGGCCTTCTCATCGGCGGCACCCTGCACAGTGTGGGCAATGTGGTGGGCGCAGGCTATGCGATCAGTGATGGGGTGGGGGAGGCGGCCACCACCATCAAGCTGGCACGCGTGGCCCTGTTGAGCCCTGCGCTCATCCTCTTCAACTACTTGGTGAACCGTCATGAGGCTCGCAGTTGGCGCGAGCACATCCGCCTTCCCTGGTACTTATGGGGCTTCCTGGGCATCACCGTACTTACCTCGCTGGTGGACATGCCCGAAGCGTTGCCCAATGCCATGGAGATCGCCGGCAAGCTGGTGCTCACGATCGCGCTGGCTGCCATAGGGCTCAAGGTGAGCTTTGGGGAACTTTTCCGTTCGGGCCGCAAGGGGCTGGGCTTCGGGCTGCTTGTGTTCGCCATCCAGTTCGCCCTGGTGGCGGTGCTCATGGTGGTGCTGGGTTAGGTCCTCAGCCCTTTACCGCCACTCCGCTTATCTCCACGTTCACACCACGGGGAAGTCCCTTCACCGCATACGCCTCGCGAGCGGGCGGCACCTCGTTGAAATAACTGCCATACACATCGTTCACAGCGGCATAAAAGCTCATGTCGCTGAGCAGTATGGTGATCTTCACCAGGTGGCTGAAGTCCATGTCCGCAGCGGTCAGGAGCTTGCCGATGTTCTCCATCACCTGCCGCGTTTCCGTGACGATGTCACCGATGTGCAGGTCGCCGGCTTCGTCCAGCGCGATCTGGCCGCTCAGGTAGAGCGTGCCGTTACAAAGGATGGCCGGTGTGTACGGCGCGATGGGCTTGGCGGCGTTCGGAGGTAAGATGGGTTGCTTCATGGGCGCGTTGCGCGTTAATTGATGGATCGTGCCAAAGGTGTTCCAGCCGATCGTAACCCGCAACACATAGCTCCCCAACATGCAACTCGCGATGGGGTACTTTTGCACCCCATGGAACAGATGCCCCTCATCCTGGTAACGAACGACGACGGCATTTTCGCACCCGGCATCCGCACTCTGGCCGAGGAGATGAAGGCCTATGGACGGGTGATGGTGGTGGCGCCGGACAAGCCGCAGAGCGCCATGGGCCACGCGATCACGATCCACAGTTTCCTGCGTTTACAGAGCGTGCATCTCATGGACGGCGTGGAGGCTTGGAGCTGTAGTGGTACCCCGGTCGATTGTGTGAAGCTGGCCATCTACAAACTGCTAGGTGGCAACAAGCCCGACCTGCTGGTGAGCGGCGTGAACCATGGGGCGAACATCAGCATCAACGTGCTTTATAGCGGTACCATGAGCGCTGCGGTGGAAGGGGCCATGGAGGGCATCCCCAGCATCGGGTTCAGCCTGATGGACCACGCCATTGAAGCCGACTTCGGCCAGGTGCGCCCGGTGATCCGTAGCGTGGTGGCGAACACGCTGAAGCACGGCATGGCCGCAGGTACCTGCCTGAACGTGAACGTACCCCGCAACGATGGAACCCCGCTGAAAGGGATGCGTGTGTGCCGCCAGGCGAAGGCCAACTGGGAGGACGAGTTCGAGACGCGCCTGGACCCCGGTAACAAGGAGTACTACTGGCTTCGCGGCGAGTTCAAGAGCGAGGACCATGGCCACGATACCGATGTGTATGCGGTGAACAACCGCTACGTGAGCATTGTGCCCACACAGTTCGATATGACCGCGCACCACTGTATTGCAGAGCTGAACACCTGGGATCATGCGCTGGGATAGCCTTGCGACAGGTCTGATATTGGGCTTGTTGGCGCCCGTGCTCGGTTTCGTGATCTACGCCACCATGTACGTCACGGCCATTCGTCCGCATCTGGACCTTCCGTTCTTCGTCAAGGACCTCTTCATAGGGACCCGTGAGTATCAGTCACCCGTGCTGTCACTTTCGATCCTCGCCAACCTCGCTTTGTTCTTCTTGCTGGACCGTTGGGACCTGTACAAGGCCATGCGTGGCGTGATCCTCGCCACCATGATCTACGGGTTGGTCATTGTGCTGCTGATATTCGTTTTGTGACCATGGGCAAGCGCATCTACATCATAGCGGGCGAGGCCAGTGGCGATCTGCACGGTGGGAACCTGGTTCGTGAACTTTTCAAGGTTAGTAGTGAGCATGGGGTGGCGAGTGGTGAGTTCGCGTCAGACCCGCCAGTTACTATCCGTGCATGGGGGGGCGACCGAATGGCGGCAGCTGGAGCAGAGGTGGTGAAGCACTATCGGGAGCTGGCGTTCATGGGGTTCACCCAGGTGATCCTGAACCTGCGCACCATCCTGCGCAATATCGATAGCTGCAAGAAGGATATCGAGGAGTTCAGGCCGGATGTCCTCATCCTCATCGATTATCCGGGCTTCAATCTGCGCATTGCCGAATGGGCGCACGCCAAGGGCATTTCGGTGCACTACTACATCAGTCCGCAGGTATGGGCCTGGAAAAAGGGCCGCGTACACACCATCAAGAAAGTGGTGGACCGTATGTACGTGATCCTGCCTTTTGAAAAGCCATGGTACGCCCAGTACGGAGTGGATGTCGATTTCGTGGGTCACCCTTTGTTGGACGCCATTGAGCAGGAGGGAAGTAGCCCGCTGACCGCGCTGCCCGGTGATGATGGTCGCGCGGTGGTGGCCCTGTTGCCCGGTAGTCGCCGGCAGGAGATCGCACGCATGCTGCCATTGATGGTGGAGGTGGCGAAGCGCTTCCCACAGCAACGCTTCGTGCTGGCCGCAGCGCCATCGGTACCTCCCGAGGTTTACGCCGAAGGCATAGGTAAGGCACCCATCACGGTGGTGAGCGGACGTACGTACGATGTGCTCCGAACGGCGCGCGCGGCACTGGTGACCAGCGGCACCGCCACGCTTGAGACCGCCCTGTTCGGCGTACCGGAAGCGGTTTGCTACAGTGGTAGTGCGCTGAACGTTTGGATCGCGAAGCGACTCGTGGATATCAAGTTCATCAGTCTTGTCAACCTGATCATGGACCGCGAGGTGGTGCGTGAGCTCATCCAGTCGGACCTGACCGTGGATAGCCTCTCGGAGGAACTACAGCGCCTTCTGGACGATGGCCCGTACCGCGATCGCATGGCGGGTGAACTAAAGGACCTGCAACAGCGACTCGGTGGCCCAGGCGCATCGGCCAAGGTGGCTTCGGCAGTGTGGAAAAGTATGCAGGGGCGGTCCTGAAGGACCCTGTGCGGCCGGGTACTTTTGGGCGCTCCGATCGTTCAGCATCTCCATGGTCCTGCTCCGTACGCTACTTCCCGTGCTATGGCTGCTCAGCAGCAATGCTTGGGCACAGCAGGACATCACCGTGGACCGCACGATGCGCATCGGTCTATACCGTGAACGGGCGGTGAAGCAAGTGGTGGTGATGCCCCTGAAGGGCGCCTGCGTGATCTATGCGGACGGTGAGCGGAAGGGCGAACTGGCCACCACCGATGGGCTGCGTATCAGTATGGTGGGTGGCACGCTCACTGCGCGGTCGCTCGCCCTTAACATTGCGGCCAAGCGCAAGATCGAACTGGTGCCGCGCGCGTTCGATGGTGGTTTCCGGTTGCGGATCGCCGACATCAAGCTGCCGGAGCGCAGCTACCCGGGCAAACTGGTAGTGACCCCTGCTGCCAGCAACCTGATGCTGGTGAACGCAGTACCCTTGGAGGCCTATACGGCGGGCGTGGTCCAGTCCGAGGCCGGCAAGGAACACCATCAGGAGTACTACAAATTGCAGGCGGTGACTTGCCGCACCTATGCGCTCACCAACCAGCGTAAGCATCAGCCCGAGGGTTTCGAGCTATGCGATGGCGTGCATTGCCAGGTGTACCACGGCCGCAACCGCAATGACAGTATCCGCATGGCCGTGGACGCCACGCACAGCCTGGTACTGGTGGATGCCGACATCAAGCTGATACAGGCCACCTTCCATAGCAACTGCGGCGGCGAAACGGTGAACGCCGAGGACCTGTGGGGCCGCAGCCAGACCTACCTGCGCGCCACGGCGGACACTTTCTGCACGGCGGCACCCCATGCCACATGGAACAAGCACTTGAGCCGCGCCGAATGGTTGGGCTATCTGCAACGCAAGTACAGCCTGCGAACCAATGACAGCGCCCAACTACATGCCGTGCTCAACTATGAACCACAGTGCCGCGACCTGTACCTGGGCAACACCTGGCCCTTGGTGCCGCTGAAGAACGTTCGCGAGGACCTGGGACTGAGGTCCACCTTCTTCTCTGTGCGCACCGAAGGCGAGAAGGTAGTGCTGGAAGGACGTGGCTTCGGACACGGGGTTGGCTTGTGCCAGGAAGGGGCCATGAAGATGGCTCGATCGGGCAAGAGCTATACGGACATCCTGCACCACTACTATGCCCATGTCCACTTGGTGGATATCACCACGTTGGATTTCTTCCGGGACGATACTGTTGCTCCGAACGGTGGCACAACGGGCGGCCCACACAGCCGCTGATCCTTTACATGGCCTCCGGTTTCCACCAGGCCGCCTTGCTGCGCGGATGCAGCAGACTGCTGTAAGCATATGCCCCGATGAGACAGCCGGTGGCGATGCCGGCCAGTGCGAACAGGAGTGTGAAGATGGCGCCACCACCATCCTGCCCTGAAGCCATGCTGGCCACGCTCACCAACCCGAACGAACCCGGGGCCAGCAGCCAGAAACCAGGCAAAAAGGTCACGATGGCAGGCGGCCCCTTGAACCGGAACTCGATCACCAGCGCAGTGATGGTCATGAGCGCAGCACCGAAGAAGGCCGCTGAAGCGCCTTGTATGAACATGCCCGAGAGGTATTGTCCGGCATAGGCCATGGCGGCCGTTATCAGCATCCAGCCGAACGAACGCCGCTTACTGCTCTGGTAGATGTGCAGCCCTAAGGTGAAGATCAATACACCGAGCCATGGCCAATGCGGCCCGATCCGCTCCCCTTCGGCGAGGTTCAGCGAGGCATTGCTGGTGTGAAAGGCCTTGAATCCCCCGATGATACCGAACGCCAGGAGGATCAGGCGTGTGAACCCGGCCACCATGCGACTGGCACCGCTGATGATGCTGTTGTAAGCGAGCTCGATCACCGATACGGTGAGCATCATGCCGGGCAGAAAGGTGATCAGCGGAGGGATCAGCAGGCTCATGGCCGGCTCCTTCAGTCCATAGCGGTAGCTCAACGCCACGGCTGCGGATAGAAGGAATGCGACAACGACAGGCAGCACCGTGGACCAGGCCGGACGACGGCGCGCGGCCACCAGCACCAAGGCACAGGCAAAGGCCATGAGCGTGGTGAGCCACAGTCCGGTAAGTGAAGGGCGGAGCATGATCGATACGCCCAACGTGGTCATCAGGTAGCCCGCCACGAAGCCAGCATCACCGTAGTAGTGCGGTGTACGCCACATGGCGTCGATGCGTTCCAGTCCATCCTCCGGAGTGATCTCGCCCTTGCGAGCGGAACGGGCAATGGTGAGCACCTCCTCGATCTGGTCGAAGCGCAGCGGTGCCACGCGGTAGGCTCCATGGGCCATGTCCACGCGGTGCTCCTCGCCCGATTCCCACTTCATGAACAGCACCGTGGGCAGCACGAACACCTGCACCTGCGCCTCGCCGTTCACCTTGGCAATGGCGGCCAGGTCACGTTCCACCAGAGGTACCGCGTTTCCTGCGTTCAATTGCGCCTGCCCCAAACGGCCGAGGAAGCGCAACAAGGAATCGCGGCGGCCATGGACACTGGTGCTGAGCGGAGACATGGCCGCGAAAGTACTCCGGCAGTGTGCGACACGGTGGATCTGCTGAAGACCTTCCACCTCACGCTCCATGAGGATGTTCAGGACCGAAGTGATCGGCTGCGTATCGTTCTCTGCCTTACTTATGTCACTTAAGGGAAGAGAACGGGCAGCTGCTATGCTCCTGGTCTGGCGTCTCCTTTGGTCACGCGGTGCTCGAGATCTGGCTGCCATGGGCAAGCGTGCTGCGAAATCGTGAGGTCGAGAACGGGCTCTAACGCCCGATCACTGCGGCCTACCTTCGCGGCCATGCCGCAGGCCCGCTTCACCGTCAACGACACTCACGACCGCATTCGTCATGGCCATCCCTGGGTCTTTGCCACTCAAGTGGTGAAAGAGGAAGGGGCCTATGAACCCGGTGATATCGTTCAGGTGTTCAGCACTCGGCGGGAACCACTGGGGCAAGGCTATGTGAACCCGCGGTCCATGATCCGCGTGCGGCTGCTTACCCGCCATGTGGAGGACCGGGTGAACCGAGCCTTCATTCGCGAGCGCATCGCCAAGGCCTGGGCCTATCGCCAGCGCATGGGTTACTCGGGCAGTTGCCGTGTGGTATTCGGCGAGGCCGATCTCCTACCCGGACTGGTGGTGGACAAATTCAATGATGTGCTCTCGGTCCAGTTCCTCACGTTGGGTATGGAACGCTGGAAGGAGGTGGTGATCGAGTCGCTCACCGAGATCGTGAAGCCAACGGGGATCTACCTGCGGAACGATGTGCCTGTTCGCGAGAAGGAGGGACTTCCGCTGGAAAAGGGGTTTATCGGCAAGGGCTTCCCGACCGACCTGGTCATTGATGAGAACGGCCTGAAGTTGCACGTGGACGTTGCGGGTGGACAAAAGACCGGCCATTTCCTCGACCAGGTGCTCAATCACGCGGCCATGGCGAAGATCAGCCGCGACATGCGGGTGCTTGACTGCTTCACCCACACGGGAGGTTTCGCGCTTCACGCTGCGCACTATGGGGCCTCCGATGTAGAGGGGTTGGACATCAGTTCAGAGGCGGTGGCGCTTGCCACGCGCAACGCCGAACTGAACGGTCTCACCAACTGCCGCTTCAGTGTGGCCAACGTGTTCGATCACCTCACAGAGGCCAGCCGGACCGGCAAGCAGTGGGATGTGATCGTGCTGGACCCACCGGCGTTCGCCAAGAGCAAGGGCGCCATGGAGAACGCCTACCGGGGCTACAAGGAGATCAACCTGCGAGCGCTCAAGTGCATTCCGGCCGGGGGCTTCCTGATCACTTGCAGTTGCTCACAGCACATGACGCCAGACCTGTTCCGGCAGATGGTGTTGGAGGCCGCGCAGGACGCAGGCCGCAGATTGCGCGAAGTATACTATGGCACCCAGCCGCCCGACCACCCGATCCTTTGGGGTGTGCCTGAAACGCATTACCTCAAGTGCCTGGTGCTCCAGGTGGTCTGATCCGCTACCCGATCTGGTAGGACTGCCACTCCGGTGCAAAGAGCAGCTCGGGGGCATGCCTGCGCTTGGGCAGCAGCCCTGCGAACAGGCCTATGGGCCCCAACCCCAGGCCCAGAAGATACCAGGGCATTACATCGTAACCCCGTTGGCTCGCCATGAACGCGGTGACAGGGGCGAAAAGCAGCGTCCAAAGAAGCAGGAATGCGATCATGGGCCTGGGTGATAATCAATGATGAAGCTAACCTTCATTACCTCCGTCGGGGACGGATCTTAGACCAAATCCAGTGTTGGGTCGATGAATTACCTTTTGGCAGGTTTCGATGGACATTCCCCCAGCGCTCAGAGGGCCTTGGAGCCCGATAAAACGTGCCCCCATGTTGCGTTTCGGCGTGCCGTTCACGCTCGGGGTGGCCGTAGGTCTAACGTGGGACATGCCGCTGATCCCGCTGGCCATACTGGCTGGCGTGGTCACGTTGGTCATGGCGTGGTGGATGCTGTTCCCCATCAACGATGACAGGCGTTGGGTCCGTGGCGCCACGCTGTACGCATGGACCTTCCTGTTCGCGCTTGGCTGGACCACATACCGCTCACCGGAATGGGTGCCTGGACACCTCGAACACGTGGAGCAGGCGCAAGGCCCATGGCTGCTGCGTATTGAAGCGGTGAACGGGGTCTCGGCCAAGGCGCAACGAACAGAGGCTGCGGCGGTAGGGCAGTGGAACGGACAAGGCATGGTGGCGCGCAGCGGGAACCTGATGCTGACCCTGCTCCGCGATAGCACGGATACCCTGTTGCACAAAGGCGATCTGGTCATGGTGGATGCCGTCGTGGAACGCATTGCTCGCGTGCCGGACCCCGGCGGATTCGATCGGGGACGGTGGGCCGCATCTCGCGGTGTCCACCACGAGCTCTTCGCCGGGCGGAGCGACTGGCAGATCGTGGGGCATGAGGGTGATTGGACGGACGTGTTCGCAGACCTGCGCATTACCATTTCCGCCTGGTTGAAGGGCAGTTCATTGGCGGTGCGCGAACGGGCCTTGGTGAAGGCCCTTGTGTTGGGCATGCGCGATGAGCTCGATCACGAACAGGTGGACGACTTCATGCGGAGCGGTACCATCCATGTGCTGGCGGTAAGCGGCATGCATGTGGGGCTCATCTATGCGGTGCTCACCTTCGTAACCTCGGGCGCGGGGGCCTCTAAACGGGCGAAACTGCTCACCGGCGTTGTGGTGTTGCTGGCCCTGTGGGGCTATGCCGGGCTCACCGGTGCATCGCCCAGCGTGCTGCGGGCCACCATTATGTTCACACTGTACACCGTGTCCAACATGGCCTTGCAACGTACCGACCAACTCAACAGCCTGTTCATTGCAGCGACCGGTCTTTTGCTCTGGGAGCCCTCCGTGCTGCTGCATGCCGGGTTCCAGCTATCCTTCCTTGCGGTGCTGGGCATCATCCTGTTCTACAAACCCATCGAGGACCTTTGGACACCCTCCAACTGGCTGCTCCACAAAGTGTGGTCGCTCGCGTTGGTCTCGATCTCGGCGCAGCTGCTCACCACGCCGTTGTCCTTGTACCTGTTCAAGGCGTTCCCCATCTGGTTCCTGCCGGCGAACATCGTGGTGGTCACGGCCGTGGGTTTTGCGGTGTACGGCAGTGTGGCGTTGATCCTGTTGTTCAAGGTACCGGTGCTCGGGGCGGTGCTCACCTACTGCATGTCCTGGCTCCTGTGGAGCGTTGGTGCGCTGTCGTCATTCTTTGCCGGGCTGCCCGGTGCCTATCCCGCTGTTCGTGTGGATGTATTGCAGGCTTTTCTGATGTACCTATTGCTGTTCACGCTGGGCGCCTGGCTGGTTTGGAAGTGGCGACGCATGCGCGAGGCAAGCTTGTTCGTGCTTGGAGTGCTGGGCCTTACCTGGATGTTCCGCACCGAGACCGTGAACAGGCGCACACAGTTCGTGGTCTACGATGCCCCGCGTGGCTTGGAGGCGGGCATGCTCCTGGGCCGTGACCTGTACGTGCTCGGTGGCGACGATGGACGCCACATGGAACGATCGGAGCGCCACGCCCGCGCGGAAGGTGCATGGCGTACCGGGATCATTGATAGGTCGGTGTTGTTCGCCGATAAGCCTATGGTGCAGGGTGCGAGCGTATTCGCTCTAGGGCGTTGGCTGGCGCCGCACATGGACATCGCTGTTTTCATGGGTGATGATACCTTTCTTGAAAGGAGCGCAGGCCAACGCTTCGATGCCGTGGTGGTCAGTGGTGCGCGCTACCTGTCCGATGTTGAGATCGAACGGTTGGTGTCCATGGCGGACCATGTTGTGCTTGCCGGCGATCTGCGGTGGAAACTGCGGTCCCGCTTGGTGGACCACTGTGCCGCGCGAGGTGTGCCCTGCCACGATGTACGTGAACAAGGAGCTTTCATCCTCGAGCGCTGATCAGAGCAACGCCAGTTCCGGATAGTCAAAATTCCGCAGGGCCTCTTGGGAGTTCGGTGATGCCTGCCTGCCCAACAAAGGGCCCACGGTGTATGCCTCCAGCAGAGCTTCGTCGAAGGGGCCGATCAATGGCATGATCTGCTCCGGGGACGCATCGGGCGAGAGCCACAAGGCATCCAGCTCGCGTGGAACGATGAATGGCATGCGCGGCCCCTCGGCCTGGGGATTGTTGTGGATGAGCGCCATCATGGGGTTGGCGCTAGTGGTCACGATGCTCACGGTGCCCACAGGCTGACCAGTGGCAGGGTCGTTCCATATGGAACGAATACCACCCAGCGCCATCACGTCGTCACCGCGCAAACGGATGTGGTAGGGGTAGGTCCGCTTACCGAAGTGAAAGAACTCGAAGAAGCCATCCACCAGTACGAGGCAACGGTGGTGCGCGGCCTGCCTGAAGGCCGGTTTCGAGAACATGGTCTCGCCGCGTGCGTTCAGGGTCTGGCGGCCCAGGGTCACGGCCTGTGCGGCATCCTTCACCCACGAGGGGATCAGTCCCCAGCGCAGCAGCTCGAAGTGCGGTTCTTCCTCGCGGGTCAAACAAAGCAGACGAGGATGGGTGAAGCCGCTCACATGGTACATGGCCGGTTGGCCAGCGGTCAATTCCTCCAGCTGTAGTTCCAGTTCCTTCACCTCCTCCTCATCGGCCCCCGCCCGCTTGGCGTACTTCACCTTGCGTTTGGTGAGATAGGTGACGGTGTAGCACATGGCCTACAATGCGCTTAGGGGGAAGGTCTCCTTCAAGCGGATGCCTTTCTCGGTGCGTTCCACGGTGCAGCATTGATGCTGTGCATCATGTTCGAAGAAGAGCACGATGCCCTCATCGGCGGCCACGCCCAGGAAGTCGGCCTTCTCCTGCATGGTGAGCAGCGGTCGTGTATCGTAGGCCATCACCCACGGCAGCGGGATGTGGTGGATGCTTGGCAGTAGGTCGGCCATAAAGGCCACCGTTCGGCCTTTGTATTGGATGTGCGGGATCATCATGGCATCGGTATGCCCGTTCACCAGAAAGATGTCCGTGCCGGGGAACACATCCTTCATGTACACGTTCTCCTCTGTGCTGCGTCGGCCAATGTTCACGAATTCCAATTGCCCGCTCTCTTGGATGGGCAGGATGTTCTCCGAAAGGAAAGAGGCCTTTTCCCGCGGATTGGGACGCGTGGCCCAAGCCCAATGGGGTTCGTTGCTCCAATATCGTGCGTTGCTGAAAGCCGGGACCAGCCGGTCGCCCTCGCGTTTGATGCTTCCGCCGCAATGGTCGAAGTGCAGGTGGGTGAGGAGGACGTCCGTCACATCATCGCGACTGAACCCGGCCTTTCGCAGCGAACCGTCCAACGTGTCGTCGCCATGTAGATCATAATGTCCGAAGAACCTGGCGTCCTGCTTGTCGCCGATGCCGTTGTCGATGAGCATGAGGCGGTCGTCGTCCTCCACCAGCAGGCAGCGCATGGCCCATGTGCAGAGGTTCTTCTCGTCGGGCGGGTGGTTCTTGCTCCAAAGGGTCTTGGGCACCACGCCGAACATGGCACCGCCGTCGAGCTTGAAGAAGCCGGTATCGATCACGTGTAGCTGCATGGTGCGAAGATCGTATGTCCGCAGCGGTTCGCGGCCATCAACAGGGGTAGGCCGGAAACTCGCGTTGAAGGATGTGCGGGCCGTCCGTGCTTCGGGCCAATTTCGTACCCGAAAAGCCCCGTGACCAGCATGAGCGAACGTGTCCATTTCATTGCCATTGGCGGCAGCGCCATGCATAACCTTGCCATCGCCCTTCACCAAAAGGGCTACGAGGTCACCGGCAGTGACGATGAGATCTTCGAGCCCAGCCGAAGCCGTCTTGACCGGCTTGGTCTGCTACCTGATAAGCTGGGTTGGGACCCTTTCAGGATCACCACGGACATTGATGCGGTGATCTTGGGGATGCACGCGCGGGCCGATAATCCGGAACTGATCCGCGCGCAGGAACTTGGCATCCCGGTCTTCAGCTATCCGGCCTACTTCCACGAACAGACCAAGGACAAGACGCGCGTGGTGATCGGCGGCAGCCATGGCAAGACCACCATCACCAGCATGATCGTGCATGTGCTCCGTCATGCCGGGGTGGAGTTCGACTACCTGGTGGGTGCACAGCTCGAGGGGTTCGACTGCATGGTGAAACTGAGCAGCACCAGTCGCGTGGCCATTATTGAGGGCGATGAGTATCTGGCCTCGGCCCTTCAACCGGTGCCCAAGTTCCACCTTTACCATCCGGACATCGCGCTTATCAGCGGCATTGCGTGGGACCACATCAACGTGTTCAAGACCTTTGAAAGCTATGTGGACCAGTTCCGAAAGTTCATCAGCTGCATAGAGCCCGGTGGCAAGCTGGTATACTGTTCCGAGGATCCGGAGGTAAAGGCCCTTGCCGGATCATCAGGCGGCAGTGAGGCGCAGATCCCCTATGGAGTGCCGCCGCATCGGATCGAGAACGGGGTGACCTTACTTCGGACCGCTCAAGGCGATGTGGCCTTGCAGGTGTTCGGACGCCACAATCTGCAGAACCTCGAGGGTGCGCGCCATGTGTGTCATCAGCTCGGCATCGGCGATGCCCAGTTCTACACGGCGATCGCCAGCTTTACAGGCGCGGCCAAGCGGTTGGAGAAGTTGGCCGATGTGCCGGGCCGCGCCGTGTTCAAGGATTTCGCCCACTCGCCCAGCAAGTTGAAGGCCACGCTGGAGGCCGTGCGCGAGCAGTTCCCCGAACGTCGCTTGGTGGCCTGCATGGAGCTGCACACCTACAGCAGCCTTAGCGAAGGCTTCCTGGACCAGTACACCGGCTGCATGGCGCAGGCGGACCAGGCCATCGTGTTCTATGATCCGCACGCCGTGCAGTTGAAGCGGCTGCCGCCCATTCCCCCGGAGCGCATCCATAAGGCGTTCGGCCGCGATGACCTGCAGGTGATCACCGACCCCATCGCGGTCATGGGTGCCGTACGCACCGACCTCAAGGGCGACAGCGTGCTGCTGATGATGAGCAGTGGCAACTTCGGAGGATTGGACCTTCAGGCGCTGACGGAGGCGTTCATTGCGTGAGGGATCTCCAGAGTGCAGGGCGCGGATCGCTTCTGACGTATGTATGGCCATACATACGTCCGTCCGCTTTCGAACGACCAACAGAAGTTCCAGAGTTCTGATTTACAGAGGATAAAGTCTGCGGTAAACCTTGGGGAGACCCGGGATAGGTCGAAATGCTTGTATGGCCATACATACGTCACCGCTTCGAATACAGGCTTCAGCCGTTCAGCCTGTAACGCCGCAACAGCTTGTGGTGCACCGCCCCAAGCAGCAACGCGTTGAACGCGCTTACGGCCAGCAACGCAAAGAAGGTGATGGAAGCGTAGTTGAACGGTGTGAAGAACTGCGTGAGCCTCGGTCGTATCACACCCTCCGGTTGCCCTTCGGCCACGCCGCGTTCCACCATCGCATCCACGCGTGCTGCGAAGTGGTCGGGTTCCGCAACGCGATAATAGGCCCAGATGAACGCACCGAAAAGGATGGCGTAGAGCGCAGCTCCCTTGAACCCTTCCCGCACAAGGGTGGGAAAGGGAACGCGTACATCACGCCCCAAGGCCCGATGCCCGGCAAAGAAGACGATGGTGACGATGGCCAGAAAGTGCACGAGCATGAAGTCCGTGCCTTCCGGTGGCCTGCCCATGGCGAACAGGATGAGACGGAGGGCGATGACGGCCAATGCGGCCAGTATTGCCAGTAACATGGGCGGTCCTTAGCCGTTCATGCTCACGAGGAACTCCTCGTTGCTCTTGGTGCCTTCCATGTGCTTCTTCACGAACTCCATGGCCTCCACACTGTTCATGTCGGCCAGGTGTTTGCGCAGGATCCACGTGCGTTGCAGTACCTCCTTGCCGTGCAGCAGGTCGTCGCGACGGGTTCCACTGCTGAGGATGTCGATGGCAGGGAAGATGCGGCGATTGCTGATCTTCCGGTCCAGCTGCAGTTCCATGTTGCCGGTGCCCTTGAACTCCTCGAAGATCACCTCGTCCATCTTGCTGCCCGTTTCCACGAGCGCGGTGGCCAGGATGGTGAGCGAGCCGCCGTTCTCGATCTTCCGCGCGGCACCGAAGAAGCGCTTGGGCTTTTGCAGGGCGTTGGCGTCCACACCACCGCTCAGGATCTTGCCACTTGCGGGTTGCACGGTGTTGTAGGCACGTGCCAGGCGGGTGATCGAGTCGAGCAGGATCACCACATCGTGTCCGCACTCGGTGAGCGCCTTCGCCTTTTCCAGCACAATGCCGGCCACCTGCACGTGGCGCGAGGCGGGTTCATCGAAGGTGCTGGCGATCACTTCCGCGTTCACGCTGCGGGCCATGTCCGTTACTTCCTCCGGACGTTCATCGATCAGCAGCACGATGAGGTACACCTCGGGGTGGTTGGCCGCAATGGCGTTCGCCACATCCTTCAGCAGCACCGTTTTGCCGGTCTTGGGCTGCGCCACAATGAGGCCGCGCTGTCCCTTGCCGATGGGAGAGAAGAGGTCCAGCACGCGCATGCTGATGTTGGTCTCCTTGCCGGCCAGGTTGAATTTCTCGTCGGGAAAGAGCGGCGTGAGGAATTTGAACGGAACACGGTCACGCACCCACTCGGGGTCGCGGCCATTAATGCTCTCCACCTTGATCAAGGGAAAGAACTTATCGCCCTCACGCGGCGGGCGCACATGGCCGAGCACGGTATCGCCCAGCTTCAGGCCGTACTGCTTGATCTGTTGCTGGCTCACGTACACATCATCGGGTGAGGCCAGGTAGTTGTAATCGCTGCTGCGCAGGAAGCCGTAGCCTTCAGGCATCACCTCCAGCACACCCTGCACTTCAACGAACGCGTCGAAGTTGATGACCTCGCGTTGCGCGCGGTCCTGCTGCTGTCGTTCCTGTTGGTGCCGGTCCTGTTGCTGGCGGTCCGGGCGCTGTTGATCGCGGTCGTTGTTGCGCTGGTCGCGTTGGTCGCGTGCGTCGTTCCTGGGCTCTCGGGGGTCGTTCCGCTGGTCGCGTTGTTCGTGGCGTTGGTCACGGTCGCGGCGCTGGTCTTGCCGTTGCTCACCGCCTTGTTCCGTGCTGGGGCCACGTTGGTCTCGATCTCTCCGATCATTGCGGCCTTGGTCGCGGTCGCTACGCGGGCCTTGGTCCGGACGTTGCGGACGGTCGCCACGGTCATTTCGGTCGTTTTGTCCTTCGAGGGGAGCACGTTCCGAACGCTCACGACGCGGACGTTCCTGCCGCTGTTCGCGTTGTTCCGAGGGACGGGCGGGTGTCTGCTCTGCGTCAACGCGTTCCGTCACTTCCCGCGGCGCAGGAGCTCTTCCGACCTCTGCCTCAGTGTCATCCGCATCTTCGCCATCACCCTCCTCGTCGTCATCGTCCTCTTCATCCTCGTCATCATCATCACCATCCGCATCGAAAGCGCCTCCATCGTTGGCGATGGGTTCCGGTTCGGGGTCCATTTCCACGGGCACTTCATCGGCGGTGGCGAGGGCGGTGAGGTCCTGGTCGTTGTCCACGAAGGTGGGGGCAATGGACTTCGGCTTGTCGCTCTTGCCGGCCTGTGTCTCCAGGATCTTGTTGATCAGGTCCTGTTTCTTCAGGGTATCGGC
>JBEICT010000012.1:0-24895 GCA_040383865.1 Flavobacteriales bacterium
CCGCCATCCCCTTTTGTGCGGGTTTTCCCGCGGTGTGCTCTCCCTATCGCCCCCAGCCCCCGCGCGCCCCCGGCAACCGGGGGCGCTCGTCGATCGAGGTCGCGTGCGGATTCGAACCGCAGTAGCAGCTTTTGCAGAGCTGTGCCTAGCCACTCGGCCACGCGACCATCAAGTGGGCCTGCCTACCGCAGGCAGGCTGCGAAGATAGGATGATCGGTCCGATGCAAAAGGGCCCCGCTCAATACCGGGCCTCCTACCCTTCCACGGTGTACACCGCCTCGGCCACATCGCCATTGATCGGCGGGCGTTCCTTCACCAGGCGCACTTTCCATTGATGGGCAGCGGGCCACTCGGCCTTCAAGGCATCCAGGATCCGCCGTGCCACATGCTCGATCAGCTTGCTGCGCACGGCCATCTCCTGCTTCACGATCGCCGTGACCCGCCCATAGTCCACCGTATCGTGCAGGCTGTCGCTGGACTCGGCGGTGCTGAGGTCGGCCCGTACGGCCACATCCACGCGAAAGTCGCCCCCGATCCGGGCCTCCTCCTCCAGGCACCCGTGGTAGGCGAACACGCGGATGCCGTTCACCTCCATCAGGCCCATGCGCGGCAGTGTTCAAGCCCGGTCTTGAAGCGGGCGATCACCTCGTCGCGGCCCAGCAGGGCGCTCACATCGAACATGCCCGGGCCCTGCATTCGGCCCGCCACGAACAAACGGTACAGCGGCATCACCTGGCCGATCTTGGTGCCGGTGGCCTGCAGCACGTCGTTGAAGGTCGCTTCCAGGTCCGCTGGTGTCCACTTGTCCAGGACCTCCAACCGCGCGATGAACGCTTCGAGCGCCGGTGTGGCCTCGGGTCTCCACCGCTTCTTCAGTTCGGCATCGGCCTCGGCGTTTCCGATCAAAGGCGAGCCGTGCGTGAAGAGGTAACGGCCCTCCAGCATATCGTCCACGAAGGTGGCCCGCTCTTTCAGGAGCACCGCAGCGGCCGTGGCACGCTCCAGGGTGGTGTCGATGCCGTTCGCCGCGAGCTTGGCCTGCAGTTGCGCGCCCAGCTCGGCATCGGGCCGGTGCCGCAGGTATTGCTGGTTGAACCACTTGGTCTTGTCCGGATCGAACTTGGCTCCGCCCTTGTGCACGCGCTCCAGGTCGAAGTGCTTCACGAGCTCGTCCTTGCTCATCAGCTCCACATCGCCACCGGGGTTCCAGCCCAGCAGGGCCAGCATGTTGATGAAGGCCTCGGGGTAGTAGCCGCGCTCGCGGTAACCGCTGCTCTGCTCACCGCTGGTGGGGTCCTGCCAGTTCAACGGGAAAACCGGGAAACCGAGGCGGTCGCCATCGCGTTTGCTGAGCTTGCCATTCCCATCGGGCTTCAGGATCAGCGGCAGGTGGGCGAAGGCGGGGCGCTCCCAACCAAAGGCCTCGTACAACAGCACGTGCAGCGGTGCGCTGGGCAGCCACTCCTCCCCGCGGATCACGTGGGTGATGCGCATCAGGTGGTCGTCCACGATGTTGGCCAGGTGGTAGGTGGGCATGCCATCGCTCTTGAACAGCACCTTGTCGTCGATGTTGGCGCTGTGCACCACCACCCATCCGCGGATGATGTCCTCGAAACGCACCTCCGTATGGCGCGGCACCTTCAGGCGCACCACATGCTCATCGCCGCGGGCCAGCCGCTCCTGCACCTCATCGGCGCTCAGCGTCAGGCTGTTCTTCATATGCTCTCGCGTCAAGGAGTTGTAGGCAGGCGAGGCCGATCCCGCCGCCTTCAGCCGTTCGCGCATGGCCTCCAGTTCCTCGGAGGTGTCGAAGGCGTAGTAGGCCTTGTCCGCTGCGATCAGCTGGTCGGCATATTGGCGGTACAGGTCCTTGCGGTCGCTCTGGCGGTAGGGGCCGTCCGGGCCGCCGGTCCAGGGGCTCTCATCAGGGGTGATGCCGCACCAGTCCAGCGCCTCGCGGATGTAGTCCTCAGCCCCGGGCACGAAGCGCGCCTGGTCGGTGTCCTCGATGCGGAGCAGGAACTGGCCACCGTGCCTGCGGGCAAAGAGGTAGTTGTACAAGGCAGTGCGCACACCGCCCATATGCAGGGGGCCGGTGGGGCTGGGGGCGAAACGGACGCGGACGCTCATGGGGGCGGTGCTCTGGTGGCTGGTGCGCTCAACTGCCTTTCCGGGTGGGACCCGGGCAGCATCCGCACTGGCGGAAAAAGGGAGCGCGAAGGTAACGGGGGCGGAACGATGCAGCGGAACGCCCCCGGATCGGCGCCCCTCTGATCCCGGGGCGCTCTGCGCACCGCGGTCCGACACTACATACTCGGCAGCATGTGTGGGCGTGGGAACTGCAACGGCCCAGCGTGCACCTACTGAACCACCAACGTTTCCCTGAGCACCGCGTCGTCCGTGCGCAGCTGCACGAGGTACGCGCCAGCGGGGAGGTCCAGGTCCACCAAATATGACCACCCTGCACCAACGGTCCGCTCATGCACCAAGCGGCCCTGGCTGCAATAGACGCGAAGGGCCTGTACCGGCAAGGCCTCATCCCAGCGGATGGTGAAACGGCCGTCGGTCGGGTTCGGGTATAGCCCCAACGACCTGGCCTCACGCTCACGCACCGAGGTCGTCACCGTGGTGTTCCAATACACGTTCGTCCTTTGAATGAAGCCTTGGATCACGAGGTCCACGAGGCCATCCGCGTTGAAGTCGTCCGCCGCGCAGGCCGCTATGTATTCGCCACCCACGGTATCCGTGGGGATGAAGGCGTTGTTACCGAGGTTCTCGTACACGATGTTGTAGATGTTGGGCAGCCCGCCCATCTGGGAGCCCAGGATCACCAGGTCCTGGTCACCATCGTTGTCCAGGTCCGCGATCACGTTGGTGCCGAAGAAGGTATGCTGCAGCCCGCTATCGCCCAGTTCGGTGAAGAAGCCGGCGCCATCATTCAGGTACAGGATGGTGCGCACCGCGAACGAGCTGGTGGGGCCGGACACCAGGATGTCCTGGTCCCCGTCGCCATCGGTATCGGCCACATCCACGTCGTTGGCGTTCAGGGGCACGAACGTGTTGCTGCCATCCGGTGTGAAATTGCCTGTGCCATCGTTGATGTAAAGGATGGTCGAATGTTCGCCGTTCTGTTGGGTGCCGGCGATGATCGCATCCAGGTCGCCATCGCCCTCCGCATCGATGAATGCCACCACAGCAAGCTCCACAGGCGTAAAGGCTGTGCTGCCCACCGCTGTGAAAGCGCCATTGCCATCGTTCAGGAAGAGGTCGGCCACGAAGGTGTTGTTCTCGTCCTTTACGGCGAGCAGCAGGTCCGGATCATCATCTCCGTCCACATCGCCGATGGCCACGCCGGTGCCTTGAAATTGCGGAAGCGCGGGGTTAGACAGCAGTGTGAAGGCCCCCTGCCCATTGTTCAAGTAGATGTGGGCAAATTCCGCCACGTTGAAGCCATTGCCTGAAAAGAACAGGTCCAGATCACCATCGCCATCCAGGTCCACGAAACGAGTAACGCTGCTAAAAGCCTCCGGAAAGGGCGTGGCCACCTCCGTGAAGCCTCCGAAGCCATCGTTCAGGTACAGCGCGGTCTCGGGGCTTTGGCCCACCATCAGTAGGTCCATGTCGCCATCCCCATCGATATCGCCACTGGCCGATGAGCCGGCGTAGACCTCTACCAACGAAGGTTGCGGGGTGGCCAGGGTGAACGTGATGTTCTGCGCACGTGTGAATGGAGCTGCGGCAAGCAGGAAAAGGACGGGTAGCGAACGCTTCATCATGGGCTGTATGTGAGATGGTGGGTTAACGATGGCTGTAGTTACCCGCGCAACGCATTTAGCCGCCGCCCAAGCACACAAATGACGCCTGGAACGCCGCCCAAGTTGCCCGACAGAACTATTATATTGGAATGCCGTGCCGCCAGCGCTCCCACATCCGCCGCGTCTCCGGGGATACGATGGGACCCTGCGGCCACGCGCATACCGCAGGGTCCCAAGGGCGCGGAGCCAGCGGTTGTATTGAAGCCAACGAACAAGGCCGCCAAGCCCTGCCCCCTTAGCAGCCCACCGTGCCGAAGGAGAACACGAATTCCTGCTCCACCGCTTCGCCCGCAGCATTGCTGGCGGCACTCCAGGTTCCGGGCAGGGTGTTCAGCAGTTCCAGCACCCGGGCGTCCAGCGCGGGGTAGCCGGAGCTCTCCGACAGGCGGACACCCGAGACCGTGCCTGCTTTGTCCACCGTGAGATGGACCTTACCCGAGCGCAGGGTTTGGGCATCCACCAAGTACGCGAAGGCCGAAGTGCCGTTCTGCACGTGGGCGATCATCGCTTCCTTGCCCAGGCTGTTCACGGCCTCATGCTCGGGCACGATCGTCACGTGGGGTGTGAAGTGGTTATCACTGGTGGTAACTGCTGCACCGTTATTCGGCCTGGACCAGGCGTGGATCACGAAGCTGTCCGAATAGTCCAAGGACCACAGGAACTTCCGTTGTTCCGCATCCAACACCTGATCGGTGCCGGAAGCGACGATCTCGGTGCCACCCTTGCGTTCAACAGTACGGATGCTCACCGAGGAATAGGAAACGCCCTCCTGTCCCAAATGCTCCGGACCGATATCGTGTATCGTCTTCGCCGCGCGCAGCTGGTCCTTGGTGACGGTAAGCAGGAAGCGGGAATCCAGGTCATAGAAGATCTGCGTGGGGGTTCCGCGCAGGTAAGTGCTCAGGCCAAGGTCCAACGCAACTGCGGCTGCGCTGGTCGTTGGTGTTCCGGCCAGGGACTCGGGCTGCGGCCAGGAATGCCATTGGAGATCACGAATGAATGGTTCACCAAGCATGCTCCATGCGGTGGTAGGAAGTTCTGTGTTGACGAGCTTGAATTTGCACGTGACACCACCCCTGACGCAGTCGGGAATACGATACTGACCATTGTCGTCAACGCGCGTCCGTAACAGGACCGCACGTGGCTCAACGCTGCACCACCACCCGCTTTTCCCAACGGCCTTCGGACACCGTGGCGCGCAACACATAGGTGCCCGCCGCCACTACGCCCGAAAGCGACAGGTCCACCACGCCATCGGCAGCCACGGCACGACCAGCGCTGAAGACCACACGACCCGAAAGGTCGAGCAGTTCGATGCGCGCGCCACCCGATGCAGGCAGTTGCAGGCGGAAGTCGCCGTTGTTGGGGTTCGGGAACACGGCAAGGGATGAGGTCCGCTGCGCAGGGAAACCCGTACAGGCCTCCACTACGAATGCAGCGCCCGCCAGGTCGAGGCTTCCGCAGAGCTCACCTCCACCTTGCAGCAACAGGGCGTTGAGGTCGGCCGCAGTGGTCACTCCCAGGTCGATGAGCGTGGGGTCCACCGTTTGGGGATCGAAGACCATGGCGTGGATGCTGTACGCACCGGTCTCCGATACCGTGAAGACCGGGGTGCCGTTCAGGCCGACAATGACCAGTCCGGGGCCTTGGGCGAGGAGATAGCCAACGCCATAGCCGTCGGGCACCACGGCATTGCCTCCGGAGGTGGCGCTCACTATTGCGGTACCGTTCACGAGATCAAGGCAATAGGTGTCCGCATCGGGGGTCAGAGTGCCTGCATCGGCATCGCAGGGCGGAGCGCATTCGATCACCGTATAGGGCGCACCTACCAGATCGAGACTGGCACAAATGGAGCCGCCACCCTGCACCAGCATAGCGTTCACCTCGGCCGCCGTGGTGGTCTCCCAGTCGATCGTGCCAGGATCGAAGGTGGCCGGGTCATAGACCAAGGTGTGCAGCGTGTGCAGACCGAGGGCATTCACTTGGAACGCCGGTTCGGGGCCTGCTGACTGAATAATGAGGTCCGTGCCCTGGGTGAGCACATAGGCCACGGAGAAGCCTTCGGGCACCACCGCATCGCCGACGGGAAAGCCCACCAGTTCAACGAAGCCTCCGGGCTCGAGACAGGGAATGAGATCCAGTCCGCCCAATGTGCCCGCAAAGGCATCGCAGACCACGGCACAATCCGTGACCGTGATCGCCACTTCCAGGCTGTCGGTGGCAGGGGCGATGGCGGCCCCCTGCTGGGCGCTCACCACATACTTCACGTTATGCACACCGGGTCCGGCCAGTGCGGGATCGAACACGTTGCCCACCACCCCGGGGCCCGAGAACGTGCCTCCCGTGGTACCTGTAGGCACCAGCGCTACGGCCGCATCGGTGAGGCAAAGCGGTACTGCAGGTGCTGTGAACGCGGGGTCGGGCAGGATCACCAGTTCGCGGGCCTCACTGATGGCCACATCGTTCTGTGCGATGGGGCCGATCCCTCCGCAGGTGAGCGAGAAGGGCCAGGCGTTCACGTCCACCAGAATATTCACCGTGGCCGCGAACACACCGGCCTCCGTGGGAAGGCCCGAGATGGACCCACAACCATTGGCCGGCGGGGTGTACGAAGCCTGATTGGTGACCCCCGAAAGCCCCTGCGGCAGGTTGGTGAAGGTGAAGTCGCTCATCTGCGTGATGCGCACCGAGGCCGAGGTGAGCGTGGGGTCGAACAGCGATGCCGGCGAACAGGCCGTGGTCACGTGGAACGAAATGGCGTCCAGATATGGTTGTCCCACACGCCCTACGAGGAAGTTGGAGGTACACAATCCGCCGGAGGGCGGCAACTGGGGCAGGCAGTCCACTGGCGTGCATTGCGCCGCAGCAATGGTGCTACTGGCCAGGAGAACAACAGCGGCGATCGGACGCAACATGGGGCTTGGGGCGAACGGAGTACGTCCCACAGGAAATGCGGACCGGGCGTTCGCTACAAGGATACACCAAAGCCGTTGATCGGCAGCGGACCGCTCAGCGCAGTTGCACCCCTTTCAACAGCAGACGCTGCCAGGCGCTGTTGTCGCGCAGGTACTGCTTGATGGCCGGGTGCGTGGGGATCAGCTTCCAGCCCTTGTCCTCCACATGGGTGAGCACCTTTTCCAGCATGGCATGGCGCACACCCAGCGGCTCCAAGGCCTTGGGTACTTCAATGGAGGTGAGGAAGATGCGGTCGGAGTCGCGATCGTACTCCACCCGGGCGCGCTGCCCATCCACACGCATTACGAACTGCCTGTACTCGGGCTCATCGTGAAGCTCCAGCGCGGCAAGGTCAAAGGGAACGGCTTTCTTGGCCATGGCAGCAAAGGTACCACCCTTGTGGTGCGATGCCCACCGGGGAGTGGCGGGACTCAAAAGTTGAGCAGGGCACCTACGAACGGCATACCCCAGGAGAATACCTGCCCCGCCAGCTGCTCGTTGTACACCGCACCCACATCTATGGCCAGGTGATCGCCCACGATGCGGATCCCGAGGCTGGTGGCCACGATATCGTCGCCCTCATCCACGTAGATCCAGTTTTCCGTGACGGCCTGAACATTGGGGAAAAGCCGCACCGCGCCGGCCAGGTTGAACATGGGGCCGCGTGCCATCCGATCACCGTTATGGCCCCATCCACCTCCAATGGTCAGCTGGTTGTTGGAGTCTCCCCAGGTAAGCAGGCCCAAGGCGGCCGTAATGCCCGTGGTCACGGTCGTGTCGCCGGTCTCATCGGTCATGTTCAACGGAAGATGCAGATGAAGGACCGAACCGGCCAGATGCAGCGACGACCCGATCGCCCCACCGACCTGCACACGGGTGTTCCACACCGGGGTGCGGTTCTTCGAGTTCAGGATGGAATACAGGTCGAGCCCTCCGCCCACCGTGACGTGCGAGGTGACCCCATAGGACACGGCGTTCCACGAGACCAGGATGTTGCGGTAGAGCCCTTCGCCACGGTCCAATGGAATGGCCGACCACGACTGGAAGTAGTGCGAGCCGAACGGGTTCGCTGAACGGCGATGCAACGAGACATGTCGCTTGGGGGCGGCCGGAAGCAGCCCCATGGACCGCTGGCCCTCACCCTCCGCGCCATTCCCGTTCGCCACCGCCAAGGCCGGCGCGCAGAGCAAGACCGCCAGGACCACTAGCGCTACTGGGACACGCCCGAAGGACAAGGAGATCCTCTTCATGCCGATGGAAGACGGACGAACCTACGAAAGGAGGCCCATGCGGCCGCAAGGTGATCCCCGGGACCGCCTATCTTGCCCCATACCAGACCCACGCCCATGCTCCGGAACCTTACCCTTGGCCTGCTGTTCTTTGCCACCCTTCCCCATGCACTACGCGCCCAATGCGACGGATGCACGCCGGATACCAACTGCACCATCGAGCCCGCCTTTCCAACGCTGTGCCCGCTCATTCCACCGGACGCCACGGCTGGCGAGTACTACCAGAACGACTTCACCTTCTGGTTGCCGCCCAGCTTCACCGAACCGGGGAGCGGGGTCACTGTGAGCTTTCAGCAAATGACCATCACCAGCGTCACCGGTCTGCCGTTCGGCCTCAGCTTCACGGCCAGTACACCCAGCAATGTGTACTACCCCCAGGAGAACGCCTTCGGCTGCGGCCGGATCTGCGGCACCCCGCTGGGTGCGGGCGAGTACCTGGTCAACATCAACATCATCGCGTCGGTGACCTTCAGCGGGCTTGACATCGATGCCCCACAACAGTTCCAACTGCCATTGACCGTTCTGCCGGGCACAGGCGGCAACAGCAGCTTCACGTACACCCCCACCTCGGGCTGTGGCAGCGTTACGGCCAACTTCAACGCGCTGATCGATGCCGCACCCTCGCCCACCATGTACGCCTGGGACTTCGGCAACGGGAACACCAGCACATCGGCCGTGCCATCCGCACAGACCTACGATGCGCCCGGCACCTACGTCATCAGCCTGCAGACCAGCGTGGGCGGCTATGTGCTGAACACCGTTAATGTGACCGGGGTGAACGGGAATTGGTGTGGCGACGTGGAGGAACCGAACATCCCACTGGTGGGCTGCACCGGCTCGCCCGACCTGTACTTCGTGCTATCCGATGCCGGGGGGAACACCTACACCTCCTCCTCGGTGGACAACACCACCACCGCCACCTGGAGCTCGCTCGGCCTGCTGCTGGACAACCCGCCCTACTCCGTCAGCTTCTACGATGAGGACCTGGTGTCCGGCGATGATATCCTGGGCACCTACAACATTCCCGCGAACGGCGAGGGAACCTACTTCATCAACGTGGCCGGCGGCACCACCGGAAGCCTGCTCATCGGCCTGGAGACCCAGCAGGTGTTCACGGACACGGACACCATCGTGGTGTTCCCCACGCCGGCCGTGGTGCTTCAACAGAGCCCCGGCAGTGGCCAGCTCTGCGCCCAACCCGACGACCTGGCCGGCTACGTGTGGTTCCTGGACGGCGACACGGTGCCCAATGCCGCGGCCGCCTGCCTCAACCCCTCCGGACCCGGCGTGTATCAGGTGATCGGCACCAATGCCCTCGGCTGCACCGGCACCAGCAACACCGTGGTGGTATGCCCCACCCTGGCCATAGAGCGCAACGGCAATGTGCTCTTCGTGCCCAACACCTTCACCACCTACGACTGGTCGTTCAACGGCGCGGCCATCGGCGGTAACGAACCCTTCGTGTTCACCCAGGGCGATGGCACTTACGGCCTCACGGCCACCGATGCCAATGGCTGTGTGCTCACCTCCACCTACGTGCTCAACACCGTGGGCATCGAAGAGCAGGCTTCCTCCTTCCTCCTCGCCCTCTACCCCAACCCCAACGATGGCCGCTTCACCGTGGTGGCGGAAGGGTTGGGCAACGGCGCAGTGGCCCTGGAGGTGCTCGACCTTTCGGGACGGATCGTCCACCAGCAACGGATCAATGCCGCACACGGCCGGGTGAACGAACCACTGGACCTGCAACTGACACCCGGGACCTATCTGGTGCGGCTCTTCGACGGCACCCACCACCACATGGCACGGGCCGTGGTGCGCTGAACCTTCGGACACGCTGCGGTGTACTTGCCCATGAACGCGCGGGTGTTGCCGTAGCTTTGTTCGGCAACAAGGCGGGCCCCGAGCACGTTGCACGCCAGGAATACCATGCATAGCGACTACGCGCACCTCATTGCCAAGCTCGATGGCTTCATCCGCCGGTACTACACCGACCGGGCCATCCGCGGCGCGCTGTACAGCGTGGGCCTGTTGGTGGGCATGTTCCTGCTGGCCGCCGGGCTGGAGCACCTGGGCCACTTCGGCACCGGGGTGCGTACGGCCTTGTTCTGGGGCACGGTGGCCTCCATGGCCGTGATCGTGGTGCGCTTCATCGCGCTCCCATTGATCAAGCTGTTCCGGCTGGGGCCGGTGATCTCGCACGCCGAGGCGGCCCGCATCGTGGGCACCCACTTCACCGAAGTGCGCGACAAGCTGCTGAACACCCTGCAGCTGCGCGAAATGGCCACGGCACAACCCCAGCAGCGCGAGCTCATCGAGGCGGCCATCGCCCAGCGCAGCCGCGAGCTGGGACCGGTGCCCTTCGCCAATGCCATCGACCTGCGCCGCAACACGCGCCACCTGCGCTATGCCCTGCCACCGCTGGCCCTGCTGATCGTGCTCCTCTTCGCCGCACCCAGCCTCATCACCGCGCCCACCAAACGACTGCTCGCCCACAACAGCGAGTTCCTGCCCGAGGCGCCCTTCCGCTTCGTGTTGATGAACGATACGCTGGAAGTACCCGAATTGCAGGACTTCGAACTGGTGGTCGAGCTGCAGGGCGATGCCGTGCCGCAGCAAGTGGAACTGGACATTGCCGGACAGCGCATCCCCATGGTGAAGAAGGACGCGGTGCACTTCACCCACCGTTTCCGCAACGTGCAGGAACCCGTGGACCTGCGTTTCACGGCCGAGGGCTTCTTCTCGCCCACCTACACCCTGCGCACCGTTCCCCACCCGCAACTACTGGACTTCAACGCCGTGCTGGAATACCCGGCCTACTTGGGTATGCCCTCGGAGACCGTGCACAACACCGGCGACCTCAACATCCCCGCCGGCACACGCGTCAGCTGGACCATCAATGCCCGCAGCAGCGACCGCATCGACCTGGCCTTTGACGACACCACGTACGCCGTGCCCGCCGCCACCGGCACCAATGCCCAGGGCGAAGGGGCCTTCCGCACCACGCGCCGCTTCCTGCAAAGCCGCACCTACCGCATGGTTCCGCGCAATGGCGAGCGGGCCAGCAGCGAGCCCTTGCAGTACCGTGTGGAAGTGGTGCCCGATCTGCACCCCACCATACAGGTGGAGACCCGCACCGATAGCACCGCCCTCAAGCGCCTCTTCTTCCGCGGCGACATCGGCGACGACCATGGGTTCAAACGGCTGGTGTTCCACTACCGCTTCACCGCTGGTGGCGACAGCCTCGCTCCCGAACAACGGTCGGGCCTATTGGAGTTGTCCATCGACCCGCGCAACACGCGCCAGGAGTTCTACCACAGCTGGGACCTCTACGATCTGGCCATCAACCCCGGCGACCGCATCGAACACTGGTTCGAGGTGTGGGACAACGATGGCGTGAACGGCAGCAAGAGCGCCCGCAGCATGCCACAGGTGTTCGCCGCGCCCACCCTGAAGGAACTGACCGAAAAGCAGGACCTGGACAGCGAGGCCATCAAGAAGGACCTGAAGGAAAACATCCGCGAAGCGCAGGACCTGCAACGGGAACTGGACAAACTGCGCCGCGAACTGCTCGACAAGAAAGAGCCCAACTGGCAGGACAAGCAGAAGCTGGAGAACGTGCTGCAACGCCAGCAACAGTTGCAGCAGAAGATCGAGCGGTCAACACAGGAACTGAAACAAAGCCAGCAACAACAGCAGGAGTTCCGTCCCAACGACGAGCGCCTGCTGGAGAAACAACAGCAATTGCAGGAGCTGTTCGAGAACGTGCTGAGCGAAGAGATGAAGGAGCTCTACCGCAAGGTGGAGGAGATGATGGAGAAGCTGGACAAGGACAAGCTACAGGAACAGCTCAAGGACATGAAGCTGAGCCAGGAGGACATCGAGAAGGAGCTGGACCGCGCATTGGAGCAATTCAAGCGCATGGAGGTGGAACAGAAGGCCGAGGACCTGACCCAGCAGCTGAAGGACCTGGCCGAAAAGCAGAAGGACCTGGCCGAGAAGACCCTGGAGAAAAAGGCCGACAACGAAACGCTGAAGAAAGAGCAGGAGGACCTGAACAAGGCCTTTGAAGAACTGCGCAAGGACCTCGACGAGCTGGACCAGAAGAACAGCGAGTTGGAGAACCCGATGGACCTGCCCAAGACCGACGACCAAGAGCAAGGCATCCAGCAGGAACAGCAAAAGAGCAGCGAACAGCTCGAGAAGAAACAGGACCAGAAGGCCGGGCAGAGCCAACAGAAGGCCGCCGAGCAGATGGAGCAGATGGCGTTCCAGATGGAACAGGCCATGCAGGGCGGCCAACAGGAACAGCAGGAAGAGGACATGGACGCGTTGCGCCAGCTATTGGAGAACATCGTGCACCTGAGCTTCGATCAGGAGCAATTGATGAACGACCTGGCGAACACGGGCATCCGCGACCCCCGCTTCATTGAACAAGGCCGCACCCAGCGCAAACTGCGTGATGATGCGAAAGTGATCGAGGATTCGCTCTTCGCACTGAGCAAGCGCGTCACCCAGATCCAGAGCATTGTGAACCGCGAGATGAACGCGGTGAACGACAACATGGACGAGGCCGTCCGCTACATGGGCGAGGCCCGAGCCAACGAACGGTTCAAGCCCATGGCCACGGACAAGCAACAGCACGCCATGACGAGCCTGAACAACCTGGCGCTGCTGCTGGACGAGGCCCTGCAGCAGATGATGCAGCAGATGCAGGCCCAGAGCAAGCCGGGTAGCGGCAGTTGCAACAAACCCGGCGGCAGTGGCAGCGGGCAGGGCAAGAAGCCGAGCATGGCCAAGATGAAGGCCCAGCAGGAAGCCCTTCAGAAGCAGCTCGAAGGCATGCGCAAGGCCTTGGAAGAGGGAAAGAAGAAAGGCGAGAAACCCGGCCAGCAGAACCCCGGCGGCATGGGCATGCCGGGAATGAGCCAGCAATTGGCCAACCTCGCCGCCCAGCAGGCCGCCATCCGCAAGGAGATGCAGCGCATGGCGCAGGACCTCAACAAGGACGGAAGCGGTGCGGGCAACCAGCTGAGCAAGCTGGCCGAGGAGATGGAGAGGACCGAGAAGGACATCGTGAACAAGAACATCACGCCCGAGACCATGCGCCGCCAGCAGGACATCATGACCCGCCTGCTGGAGCACGAGAAGGCCGAGCGCGAACGCGAACTGGACCAGAAGCGCACCAGCAACGAGGGCCGCGACCAACCGCCGCCCGACCCCGTGCGGTTTTTTGAGCAACAGCGCCGCAAGGCCCGGGAAACGGAACTGTTACGAACAGTGCCCCCGGGATTGAAGCCGTATTACCGCGATCGCGTCAACGCGTATTTCGGTACTTTTGACCGACCCTGAACACGCCCATGGGAGCCTTGACCGAAGAGCTGGAGTTCACCCAACGCATCGACTTTCCTGCCAAGGCCGAGAACATCGCCCTGGCCGAGAAGCTCATTGATGAGGCCTGCACGAAGCACAACGTGCACGAGAGCCACTACGGTAACATCCTCATCGCCCTCACCGAGGCCGTGAACAATGCCATCCACCATGGCAACCGGCTCGACCCCTCCAAGACCGTTACCCTCGGGTACCAGGTAAAGGGCGAGCATATCGTGTTCCTGGTGCAGGACCAGGGCCCGGGCTTCGATTTCGAGCACCTGCCCGACCCCACCGACCCCCAGAACCTGGAAAAGCCCCACGGTCGTGGCGTGTTCCTGATGCGCGCACTGGCCGACAGTGTGGAGTTCAGCGACAACGGCGCCACCGTGGCCATGGCCTTCAGCCTTCAGCCGGTCCAGGACTAAAACCTACCACCCATGCCAGCGATCGCGTTCAAGGCCGTGGATGTTCCCAACGCCTTCCGCGACCGCGAGAAGCTTCGCCGCTGGCTCAATGGCGTGGCCCGCGACCATGGGCACAGCATCAACGAGCTCGCCTACGTGCTCATGAGCGATGAGGGCCTGCTGGACTACAACACGCGCTACCTCGGCCACGACGACTATACGGACGTGATCACCTTTGATGGCCAGACCGGCACGGGGGTAAGCGGTGATGTGCTGATGAGCTACGACCGCATCAAGGAGAACGCGTCCACCTTCGGCGTGCCCGTTCAACAGGAACTGCGTCGCGTGATGGTGCATGGCCTGTTGCACCTGCTGGGCCACAGCGACAAGACCAAGGCCAACAAGGAGGCCATGCGGGCCCTGGAGGACAAGTACCTGGCGCGCTGGCGCTGACCCTCCTCATTTCACGGAACAACCCCTGAAAAGAGAAGGGCCGACCCGTTTGGGTCGGCCCTTTCGCTGTAGCTGTTGGAATTACTTGCCGGAAACGGTCAATTGCTTGGCACTGGCGATGGCCTCCAGCGCACGGGTGTTCAGCGCCTCGGCCTCGGCCTTTACGCTGGCCCAGTTCTCCGGCTTGGCCTGGTTCACCTTGGTGAGCATGCCTTCAATGGCCTTGCCCAGATCGGCCATATCGACCGTGGCGCCGTTCAGTTTGGGGGCGCGCTCCGCCATGGCGGGATCGGCGGCGGCCTTGGACACCATGCCGCGCACCTGCTCCAGCTGGCCCAGGGTCTCTTTCAACGTGCCGCTCATGGCCCGCTTCTCGGTGGTGGTGGCATCCTGCTGCACGGTAGCGGCAGGTGCGGTGGTCGGTCTGGTCTGTTGGGCCTGTGCGCCAAGGCTGGCGAGGCAAACAGCGGCGGAAAGGAGGAGGAAGCGCATGTTCGTGTTCCGTTGGTTTGGTGTTGACGTGTGGGACCGTTCCTCGGTTGCCCGTTGAACGGGGATCCGTCCCAAAGATAGGTCCTTGGTACGCGAATATCGTGCCTTACCTTCGGACCATGCGTACCCTGCTCACACTCACATCGGCCCTGGTCCTCGCCACCGGTCTTTATTCGCAAACCACCAGCAAGACCGTTTCCGGTGCCGGCACCTTCACCCTGACGAGCACCAACGTGGGCGGCCAAGGCACTCGACAGGAGGAGTTCAATGGATTCGGCTGCTCGGGAGAGAACATCAGCCCGCAGCTCGCCTGGACCGGTGCCCCGGAAGGCACCCGGAGCTATGCCATCACCATGTACGACCCCGATGCGCCCACGGGCAGCGGCTGGTGGCATTGGGTGGTGTTCGACCTCCCGGCCGACACCAAGGGGCTGCCCCTTGGCGCTGGCACCCCCGGCAAGGCCGGTATGCCCAAAGGTGCTGTCCAAAGCCGCACGGATTATGGCAAACCCGGATACGGCGGCCCCTGCCCGCCCAAAGGCCATGGTCCGCACCAGTACATCATTACCGTGTACGCCCTGAAGACCGACAAGCTCGGGCTTGAGGCCGATGCCTCCCCTGCCGTGGTGGGCTTCACGCTGAACAGCCAGATGCTCGCCAAAGCCAGCATCGTGTTCTATTACGGTCGATAAGGTCAAGGCCTCAGCAGCCGGCCCTGGCCCAGTACCGTGGACCCAGAGCCGATCCGCCAGAGGTAGATGCCACTGGGCACGGCCTCCAAGGGAAGCCGGATGGTGTTCCCATGTCCGGATGCCGTGGCGAGCATGCGCCCTGCCACGTCCGTCAAGGTCACGTTCAACGCGCCGGAGAACTCTGGTCCAACGGTCCAGTACACGTCGTTACCCTCGCTGGCCATGCGCATGAGCATGTCCGGGTCTGACACCGCGTTCGCCAGGCCTACGACCAACTGCGATGCCTGCACCCCCACCACCACCGGGTCGTGGTCGCTGCACCGGTAGGCGTTGGGCTGGTACCGCGAGATATTGGCATCGGCATAACTGAAGGCGGCGGGTTCGTCGCTGTTGATATGCCAGACCTCAGCGCCCGCCACGGCCTCGGCCATGGCGCCCGTTCCGAAGGCATGGTCCAGCGCTCCGAACGCACTGCCGAACTTGTAGCTATACGCATTGGCGCCCAGCAGCCGTTGCAGGCCCGACGCACGCAGCACGTCCAGCGGGTCCTCCTCGGTATAGGCATTGTAGTCGCCCAACATCAGGTGCGCGGCAATACCGGTCTGTTGCCGCACAAGGCTCCAGTGGGCGGCCAATTCCTGGGCCTGGGTGCGGCGCATGGCATTGAAGCAGGACTGTCCATCACCTTGGTCGGTATTGGCGCCGGTGGCATTGTCGCAGAGCTTGCTGCGCAGGTGTACCGAGCTCAGCAGAAACTGCGCACCGGTGGCATTGACCTGGAATCCCTGGGTGAGGTGGGGGCGCTGGAACGTGGCGGTGTACAGCGAGTAAAGTTGGGTAACGGGCGTGAGGACAGTGGGCTTGTAGAACAGCACGGTGCGCGTGCCACCACCGGCCGCATCCTCTTCCATACAGGCATAAGTGCCGGCCCCCATGGCCGTATTAAGGGCGCCGAGCAGGTCGGTCCATGCCGCATCGTTGTTCTCCAGTTCACACAACACCAGCGCGTCCGCGTTCATGGCCTGCAGGGCGGCCACCAGCTTGGTGCGTTGCCGTTGCAGCTCGCCGGCATTGACGGCACCCCATTCGCCCAGGGTGGTCCAGTAGTTCAGCACGTTCAATCCGACCAGCAGCAGGTCGCCACCCACTTCCGGAACGGATGGTCTTGGGGCATGCGCCATGTTCACCGTTCCCACCGGCTCCAAGCGGTAATCGCTGAAGGTGTAGGTAAGCACGGCCGTAAGGTCGGTGATGGTGCTGCCAGTGCGCAGGGTGCCGTCCGGACCGACCAGGGGCAAAGGCGCGGGAAACGTGGTGGTGCGTCCATCATCCAAACGGACCTCACTGCGGGCGTTCAGGTCGGCCAAGGCCGAAATGGCGGTGACATTACTGCTTCCCGTGGAGCTCGTGCCCGATGCGTTGGCGTCGTTCGGGTCGATGGCGTGCGTGGGCTGGAAGAGGCGTGCGGGAGCGAGCGAGACCTCGCCATACTGCACCCAGTCGCTGTTGTCGGTAACGATCAGCGCACCCGGGAACCGGAGCAGCATCCCCTCGTAGCGCTCCCTGTGGGCCAGTGAAGCGAACGGCAATGTGATGTTCGTGGGGGTGACCATACCACTGCCCAACTGCACGACACTGGTCACGTTCTTGATCTCCGTGAGACCTTGGAACTCATCCACCTCGCCTGTGACCTGGACACGCTGCCCAACGGCCACGCCCGATGCGGAAGGCTGATACACGAAGAGGCCATTGCTCGTGTTCGCGTTCGCATCGCACAGGGGGTCCTCGATGAAGTACCCTCCCAGCGCACCGCTGCCCAGAAAAACAGCAGTGACCGTGCCCGTGGTGGTGACCACCTGACCTTCCAACGCGCTGGCGGCACCACTGCCCTGGATCGTGCAGATGGGCGTTTGCGCGAAAAGGGCTGCGTTCGAAAGGAGCGCCAGGAGGATGGCTGTGCGAAAAGGGTGCATGGGCGGAGCGGCCGCAAGTTAGACCTACCGCAAGGCCCGCCCGTACCGCCTACTGGTGCGCGTATTCCACATCCTCACTGCAATAGGCCGGGCAGGGTTCGCCGCCGATCATGGAGGAACCCGGTCCGGAAATACCCGACGCAGTTCCGCCTGCCAGCTCTGCTGCAGCGAATCGGAAAGTCAGGCCGCCATCGTCCGCCCGGACCGGTGTAACGCGAATGCCGTTGCACTTACTGATGGAGAGCATCTTCCTCAATACGCGCGCCGATACGTCCACGGCCACCAGGTCATAGCCTTCACCTCCCATCCATCGGCACGCCTCCTGTGCCGCACCTCTGTCGCGTTCCAGATAACTCACATTGCTGCCCACGATCTTGTCGCTCATACGATAGAACACACCCGAGGAGGCCAGCGCGTAATCGCTACCATCGGAGCTCACCGCCACGGCCATCACCGTGCCCGCCTTGTCGTCGCTAGTGCGCCTGGCATTGTAAAAACGCACTTGCCTGCATGCGGAGTCCTTGAGCAACACATTGAGCCCGTCCTCATCGAATACCGCCTGTGTGAACCCGGCCTTCGGCGGCTCTGTAAGGCTGGGGCCTCCGCACGAGGTGAACATGAGGAACATGACCACAAGGGCCGCACTGAACGTATGCTTGTTATTCATGATAACGGAAGTTAGGGATTAGGAAGGTAGTGTTTTCGGGACGAGAAATGGCAGACCACCGTTTGGTCCGCTTACCTTTCCGAAGATGGCTGCCTCGGTATTCAGGTCCATATGTGGTCATTGGGCGCTCGTGCTGCTCGGGGTGTGCCCGGGAGCGCTCCATGCACAGCCTCCGCGCGCAGAGCTCGCCGAGGCCTTGCTGCGTAAGGCGACCATGTGTCTGCGTACCGATGAATACCTCAAGGCCCGCGTATTGCTGGATTCGGCGTTGGTACTTACGGGTGAACTGCACAACGACGCCTTGCGCGCACGCGTACTCACGCAGTTGGGAACCGTGGACCAATCCATGGGAGAGCGTAACCAGGCGCTCAGTTCGTACTATAGTGCATTACGGATCCAGGAAGATCTTGGCGACTCAGTGGGCATGGCCGAGCTGTACAATAACATCGGCTCCATCCACCACTACGAGCATGAGTATGCCAAGGCGGCATGGTACTACCACCGGAGCCTTGACCTCCGTCTTCGCAAAAGCGGTCCGCGTGACCTGGCCAAGCTCTACAACAACCTGGGCAGCTTGTATGAAGAGCAAGGCAAGGTGGATAGCGCCCTGTTGCGGTTGCGTCAGGCGTTGGCCATTTGGGAACAACAAGGTGATCAAGGATGGGCGGCCGTCACCTATTCCAACATGGCCGAATGCCACCTGCGTGCCCATGAACTGGACAGTGCACGCACCTATTTGGAGCGTTCGCTGGCCATTCGACGCAAGCGCCCGAAGCGGTTGGTGATGGCGCACATCCTTTCACGTCTGGGGCTTGTGGAGATGCTGGCCGGGCGGCCCAAGGTGGGACTGCCCTATTGCCAGGAGGCGCTGGCCATAGCCGAAGAGCTTCAACTATCCATGGAGGAGCGAACTGCCTGTGACTGCCTCTATCGCATACACGAAGCCCTCGGCCGGCCCGAAAAGGCCCTGTACTTCTTCAAACGAGCCGTTGCCATCCGCGACTCGCTGTTCAGCACCGAACAGGCACGGGCCATCACCCGCATCGAAATGGGGCACCTGTTCGAACAACAACAGCTGGCGGACAGCCTGCGGACGGCCAAGGACCGCCTGAAGGTGGAACTGGCGTACATGGCCGGCATCAACCGGGTGCGCAACACACGCAACCTGTTCATCTTCTGGAGCGCGCTGGTGGTACTTGCCGCCCTTGGTCTGTGGAGCAGATTGCGCTATGTGCGGCGCAGCCAACGCCTGCTTAAAAAGGAACGCGACCGCAATGAGGAACTACTGCACAACATCCTGCCCAGGTCCGTGGCGGACGAACTGCTTGCGAACGGGCGCGCCGAAGCGCACGAGCATGAACACGCCACCATCCTGTTCACCGACTTCCATGACTTCACCGCATTCTCCGAGAAGGTGAGCGCCACGGAGCTGGTGGCCACTATCGACACCTGCTTCAGCGCTTTCGATGACATCCTGGAGCGCCACGGTGTGGAGAAGATCAAGACCGTGGGTGATGCCTATATGGCGGCGGGCGGTGTGCCCGATCCATCGCGGTGCGGGCCGGAGTGCGTGGTGCGCGCGGCGCTCGCCATGCAGGCCTTCATGGACAAGCATCGCCGCGAACAACTGGCCAAGGGACTGCCCATCCTCACCATGCGCGTGGGCATCCATACCGGACCCGTGGTGGCGGGCGTTGTAGGCCGACGGAAGTTCGCCTACGACATCTGGGGTGATACCGTGAACACCGCCGCCCGCCTGGAGAGCAGTGGTGAAGTGGGCAAGGTGAACATCAGTGGCTCCACCTATGCCTTGGTGCGTCACGTGGCCGATCTGCGGTTCATCCAACGCGGCCTGGTGCACGCGAAAGGCAAGGGCCTCATGGAGATGTACTACGCCGAGACCTCCGTGCGGGAGCCTGAGCTCAGTACGACGTCGGGAACGTAGCGTCCACGACCAGGATGATATCGGCAAGGCCCAGGTTCTCCTTGTCGAGCCGGGCCAGTTGGTCCTGGGTGACCGTGGCGATGGTGACCTGCTTCAGTTCGGGCCTGTACCTGCGCAAATACCAGCCAATACCCTCGTGGCGGTCGCTGTGGTAGCTGCCATTGAAGTGCAGGAAGCGCGCTCCGGTCCTGTAGTTCACGGCGATGAAATGCGCCATGGTGGCGTCCTTCAGGGCCTGAGCCTTCACCATGTCCGGCGTTCCGTGACCCTCCATCATGGCCAGCATGTTCACATAGCCCGGCAAGGTGGGGTCAAAGGCGATGGGCAATGGGGCCATCCATGCACGCTGATCAGCAGGCACGGTATCCAATGCCTCAAAGCCTCCGCGCGATACGGCACGCGCATAGCGCCGCGGCACATTGCAGGCCCCAAAGGGAAGGCCATTGGCCTTCGCGAGGTCAACCAAGGGAGCATAATCGGTGCGGTGGTTCTTCCACAACCGGGCGAGCGTATCGAACGCGGCCTGGTCGATCTCGCCCCGCAGGTAACGATCCAGGGTGACCTGGTCATCGGCCTCGATCATTTCGGCCCCCATGACCAAAGGCCCCCTGGCCGCGAGCTCCCGGGCCATCACCAGCTGCAGCCAGTGGGCCACCGTGCTATTGTGCTGCTCGCCGAACAGGATCACATCCGCCTTGGCAACGAGCCGGACGACCTGGGACTGACCCAGCTTCCGGCCTTTCGCGTCGAAGAGGCCATAGATGGGCACCACCTGTGCGGCTGCGGCCAGCGTGAGCACCAGAGCGACAAGCACCATGCTCATGCGTTGGCGCAGCGATGGAGCGGAAGGATGCATCATGGGTTGAATTAAGGTGATCGCCAACGGATGACAAAACGCGTCGATCAACTTAACTTGACCAACGAACCATCGAACGCCCATGCGCACTGCTCCGATCCTTTCCGTTCCGCCCGTTGAAGCACCGACCGTCACCAGGGAGCTGGAGCGCCCCGACCTGTTGCCGGAGCTGTTGCCCGATGTGGAGGAGAAAGGCCAGGTCACCGTGCACTGTTCGTTCGTGGCCGGCCTAAGCGATGCCATTCGCATCTGGCCCAGCACCTTTCTGGTGTGCCGCCACAGTGGTCATCGCAGCCAGCTCCTTTTTGCAGAGGGCATTCCCATGGCACCGCAGTGGTTGCCCGTGCCGGCCGGCAACGCCATCCGGTTCACCCTGCTCTTCGCCGGACTCCCATCGCACTGCGTGCTGTTCGACCTGGTGGAGGAGATCGCGGATCCCGGTGGCTTTCATGTGCCCACGATCCTGCGCAACGACATGGACGTATACCGCGTGGAGATCTGAAGGGCCCGGGACCGCAGCCGACCATGACGGACCAACCGACCGGCAAGGCAGGTTCATGGTCATCTTCAATTGACCCGCAGGCATGGAACTGACCATTGTGCGTTGAGGGGTCGGCGAACCGGATGTTCGAACGCCATGTCACTTGCATGCAACCACGACAGGCTCCACGGCGTCACCCCTCTGATCGATCACTTCATCATGCGGTCACTGATACTCGCCTTTTCCGCCTTCATTACGCTCGGCGCTTCCGCCCAAGTGCCCATCATCGACTATGGCTTCCTGGCGGACGACCCGGCCGTGGTGGTGAACAGTGTGTTGGTTCAGCCCGATGGCAAGATCCTGGTAGGCGGTTTCTTCCCCGATTATGCGGGCACCATCCACGACCACCTGGTGCGCCTGATGCCCGACGGCACAGTGGACCCCACGTTCAACCCGAACGGCAGTGGACCGGGCAATGCGGTGGAGGACATGATCCTGATGCCCGATGGGCGGATCCTGATCGCAGGCAACTTCCTCACCTACAACGGCAGCTCCGCATATTTCATCGCGCGCCTGTTGCCCGACGGCACGCGCGACGCCACCTTCAACGTGCCACCCAACTCCATCAATGGGGCCGTGTGGGCCATTGAACTGCACGATGCACACCGCGTGATCGCCGGCGGCGAGTTCTTCACCTGCAACGGATACAGCTACCCGCACATCGCCCGCTTCAACGACGATGGTTCGGTGGACACCAGCTTTGAGGTGGGTACCGGTTTCAGCCATAACGTGCACGAGATCCTGGTGCTGCCGGACATGCGCATCCTGGTCGGTGGCCAGTTCCAAGTCTACAACGGCGCGCTCACCGGCCACATCGCCCTGCTGAGCCCCGGCGGTCCGCTGGACACCACCATGGACAACGACCCCGGCCTGAGCTCCGGCGGAGGCACGGTGCGTGCACTTGCACGGCAGCCCGACGGCAAGCTGCTGGTGGGTGGCTACTTCCAATACCACAATGGTCAGCCGCGCAGCGCCATTGTGCGCCTGAACACCGATGGCTCCAACGACCCGAGCTTCACTTCACCGCTATATCCCTACGCGTTGGTGCGCACCATTGCCGTACAGCCCGATGGCAAAGTGGTGGTGGGCGGCGAGTTCACCTCCAGCGAATACGCGAACGCTGTACCCGGCCCTGCCCGCCTGGTGCGCCTGAACGCCGATGGCAGTCGCGACAACACCTTCACCATAGGCAGTGGCATCGGTCAGGGCACCGACCTCACCGCCTATGTGCACGACCTGGCCCTACAAGCCGATGGCAAGATCATCGTAGGCGGGCATTTCCAGACCGTGGATGTGGAGGACAGCTACCACCAATTGGTGCGCCTGTTGCCCGATGCGCTCACCGGCATTGAAGAGGCCGATGACCGGAGCACCCTGCGCGCCCGCTATGATGCCGCCAACGGTATGTTGTGGGTGGGCCCGAACGCCGATGTCAATGGCCCTGCCCGACTGAGCCTGGTCGCCATCAACGGACAGCTCGTACACACCGAACGTGTGTTCCAGAACGCAGGCGTACCCATTGGTCTGCAGGTGCCGTTGACACCGGGTGTTTATCTCGTAAGCCTCGCGACCACGGACCACCGCGAACAGGTGCGTGTAGTCGTGGAGTGACCTAGGCCACCGGTGGCTTCGAGGGCCTCAGCCACCGTGTTCCGTTGAGAACAGTGGTATCGCAGCCGCCGATGGCTGCCCTTCAACCCTTCGGACCCTGAGTACCCTGAGGTTCTGGAAGGGTCGAAGGGTCAGTAGGTGCATGCCCGCTCCCGTGCGATCTTCGTTGCGTATGCGCGGCCTCCTTACCCGGCCTTATCCCCTGCACCCCGACGCCCTGCACCATGTTGGGCGGGCCTTGCTGTTCGGTGTCTTCGTGGCGGCCTTCCTGGGGGTGTTCCGGCCTTTCGGGTTGCAGGGCGCTGCGCACCTGGGTCTGCTGGCCGGCGCTTTCGGGGCCACCTGCACGGCGGTGATGCCGCGCCTTTTCATCCGTGTGGATCCGCATATAGCGCCGTGCGATCACTCCGGGGCTGCGGGAGAGATGCAACGCGCAGCCTGATCCAAGCTGACGCCCTACGCGCTGAACCCGACCAACCGGATGCGGCGTTCATCCACGAACACGAAGCGCCCACGGCGGTCGGTGCCGGCAAGGACCTTGTTGAACTCCGCCCGCAGTGCGGCGGGCACCTCCACGTCGATCTCTTCGTGATAGCGGAAGGTGCTGTCGTTGACCGCCACAAAGGCGCTGGCCTGCTCGCCGGGCCCCAGGTACACCTCGTTCTGCAAGGCCAGCTCGAACTCCGTTCCGGCCGGTGCGGGCTCGTCCTTCAGCACCGCGAGCAGGGTGTACTCGGTGTCCGAACCGTCCTGCGGCGGTGACCTCAGCTTGTGCGACCGCACCTTCAGTGTGTAGCGGTGGCCCCAGGTGAATTGGAAGCCCGTGATGTGTTCCGGCCCGGGCACATCGGTCTTGATCACCAGGCTCTTGAAGAACGCCCCGTAGCTGAGCGTCATGTACGGCTCCACCTGCACGGTGATGGTGCGCGTTTGGGCGTGCGCGTGCGCGCTCAGCAACACGAACACGAGCAGGTGCAGGGGCTTCATGGATGGGTGCAAGATCGGCCGTTCACGCTTCATGCGGCCACTATCGTGCCAGCTTCTACTGCAGCAGCTGCACCAGCGCCTGCTCGTAGATCAGGTAGATGTCCTCGGGGCCCAGCGTTTCGGACGTGGTGACGATGCGGTTGCCCCGCGTGCGCGCCACGGAACGCAGGTCGCTGAGGTCCTTCAGCGTCACCTTGTGCTTGAACACCTCGTTGCCGTCGGCGTCGCTCACGGTGATGGTGGCGGTGACGATGGGTTTGATCGTGCTGTAGGTGTCCGGACCCAAGAGGATGGCCTTGCCGCCCGTGTTCATCATCACGTCGATGCGGATGTAGCGCTGGCGCGCGGCGCTGGCCACCGCACCCTTGAAGGTGTTGGTGGGCATGCCCTCCAGCTCGTTGTTGGCGCCCACGGTGGTGATCGGCTCCCCCTTCTTGTTCAGCTTGTAGATGCAGTCCACCGGCATGCCCAGCTTGGCGGCGCAGAGGGCCTCGGCCTTGGCGCGCACGCTGTCCAGCAGCGCATCGGGGAAGATCGCCGACTCGCTGTAGCCGCTCAGCACCTTGCGGTCGGTGACCTCCACGGAATACTCCGTGGTGAGCTCCGGGGCCATGTGCACGTACAGCCAATAGATGCCGGCGCCGGGGGTGGCGGTGTCCTGGGCCCGCGCCTCCGTTGCACCGCGGAAGAGGGGGAGCAGGAGCAACGCGGTTGCAAGGACCTTCATGTGGATGGGCATGGAGGGCAAGTTACGTCGGTCGCAGCGCCGAGGGCGGAACATGGCTTCGAGCAGAACCCGGGCGTCGAGAGACGAAGCCCCCCGGGCAGCTCGAAGCCACCCCCAA
>JBEICT010000013.1:0-23576 GCA_040383865.1 Flavobacteriales bacterium
AAAGCCTGAAGGTAGCGCCCTCTCACCCATGGTACACGCGGCTGGCCACGATCAACCCCTCACGTATCACCAGCACTTCACCCACCCGCAGGTCTTCTTCACCTTCCACATGGCGCGTGTATTCCATGAACACGACATCGTTCTCGGCCACCAGGTTCCATACGGTGTAGCGCAAGCTGGGTAGGCGCTCGAAGGCTTCGGCCCACCAGGCGCGCAGGGCCGCTTTGCCGCGCACCAGGCCTTGGGTTTCCGGGTGGCGCACTTTCAGTTTAGGGCTGTAGTGCTCAGCGTCATTGGCATATAAGGCCAGCAGGGCCTCCAGGTCGTGGGCGTTGAAGGCAGCGAACCAGCGTTGGGCGATGGTGTGATGGTGGTGCGGCATGGGGCGAAGTTCGGGCGAGCAGAGAATGGAGGAACTGCGATCGGCACTTAGGTGCTGCGAAATTGCCGGATCTTGGCAGGTATCCCGCTGTGTGCTCTTCCCTACTACCGCATTCATGCATGTACAACTTTGCACCCGGACCATGCCTGCTGCCTACACCGTATATGTGATCGAGCTGAGCCGGAAGGTCTTCACCGAGGATCGTCGTTTCCGCGAGGCCAATCCACAGTACAATGGAGTGCTCGAATGCCTGTACGTGGGGCAAACGGCCAAGACCCCGCAGGAGCGCCTGGCCCAACACAAGAGCGGCGCACGTTCCGCAAAGGGGCTCAAGCTGAGCAGCGACATCGTGCGCAAATACGGGCGCTACCTGCGTCCCAGCCTCTACCAGCACATCGGTCCGCTGACCCGCGCCGAGGCATTGGAGGTGGAAGAGGGTCTGGCCTTGGAACTGCGCCGGAAGGGGTATGCGGTTTGGTGGGGGTGAGCGTGGGTTTGATGGGGTCTCCGATAGAGGACCATTCCCGGCGCCGCGCAAAAGTTCGTTGGGCACCCAGGAAGCGAGAGCTCAAAGGGCATGGCCTGCTCAACTCTGGACCTGCATCGCAGGCAGCCCATAACGCAGCTCTGCGTCTACAGGTTAATTTCACGCTATGCGGTTACCGATACTGTTCGCCATGTGCCTGCTGGTACCCAGTGTCAAGGCCCTTACCTACGCGCCGGATGCCAACCTGCGCGCGTGGGCCAATAGCAACTACCCCGGTTGCGTTTCGGGCAACTACATTGATGAGAGCCACCCTGAAGTGATGGCGGAGACGATGCTATCCATAAATAACCAGCCCATTGCCAACCTGCGTGGACTTTCCGCCTTTGCCAATGTCACACAATTGTGGGTGTATGGTCTTCCCATCACAGGCATCCAGTTGGAGGAGCAGCTGCCTCCGCAGCTCACCTTCCTGGTCATCGACAACTGCCCACAGTTCACCACCTTCACCTACGCGCCCAGCACGGTGGAATACCTGTTCCTTCGGAATAATGCGCTGACCACCTTGGACGTATCGTCCATCTATGCGCTGGTGGAACTACGCTGCAACAATAACCAATTGACCGCGCTCGACTTCAATGGTTGGCCTCCGACGTTGAACTGGGTTGATTGCAGCCACAACCAGTTGACGGCATTGCTGGACCTGCCCAGTTCGGTGTACCAGCTTATTGCCCATCATAACCAGCTGAGCAGCCTGGGCATTCCCACGTGGTGTGACCTTTTGGACATCAGCTACAACCAGTTCACATCCCTGCCACAGGTGGGGCCACAGACCAGTTTGGGCAACCTGCTGGCGCACCACAACCAACTGACCACCCTGAGCGGCAACTGGACCAGCCACATGGGCCTGCTGGATGTGAGCCACAACCAGATCAGCACGGTGGCCAATATGATCCAAACACGATTGAACCGGCTGGATGTGGGCAACAACCCGATCACATCGGTGGCAGCCCTTCCGGTGATGCTGCAGGAGCTGTACATCGATAGCACCACGCTGGGCTGTCTGCCCTACCTGAACAAGGACCTGGAGGTACTGCGCTGCCAGGGCAATTCCTTCAGCTGCCTGCCCAACCAACCGCTACAGCTGCAAATGAACGCGGCCGATTTCGGGTTCACCCCAGGACTTTGCGACAGCAACGCACCGTGCTACATACCGCCACCGCACCTGATGTTGCAGGTACTGCTTCAAGGGCCGTTCGATGATGGCACCATGCTGATGCGCGATGATCTACGGACACAGGGTCTTTTGCCTCAGATGGAACCCTACACGGCATTGGGCTTCACCTATAGCGGCAATGGCTGGCCCGATGTGTTCGATCCCGCCTTGCTGGATGTTACCGGCCCTGATGCGATCGTGGACTGGGTGATCGTGGACATGATACCGGACCCCGTTGCCTCGCAACGTGGTAATGCGGTGCGGTACAACCGTCCGGCATTATTACAGCGCGATGGTGATGTGGTGGCGTTGGATGGCACATGGCCGCTGCCCCTTTACATGAATCAGCAAGGACGATACGTGGCGGCCGTGCGTCACCGGAATCATCTGGGCGTGGTTCAGCAGTTCGGCAATTGGTACTATGCGGACACGGTAGCAGTGGACTACACGAACATATCGGGTACATCGTGCTACCCAAATGCGCTCTATGTGGACCCGAGCCTCCCGGACGACCGGCGCATGTGGTGTGGAGATGTCACGTTCAATGGACAGACCAAATACGCGGGGGCGGACAACGATCGCGATCCCATCCTAGTGGCTATAGGAGGTGCGGTACCCTCGGCCACTGTGGTGGGTGTGTATGCCAACGCCGATGTGAACATGGACGGGGTGATCAAGTACACAGGCCAGAACAACGACCGCGACCTTGTCCTGCAGGTGATCGGTGGGGTGAACCCAACGGCCGTGCGCACCCAGATCAATCTGCCTTACTGAGACCGGTTCTTGGCCTGTCCATCGAAGACCACGCCAGCCATTGGCTCACCCGACAAGCCCGGCTTCTTGAATAAACGCGTCCTCAGCGCAGCAGCGTCACGGTGCCATACTGCTCGCCATTGCCACTGGGGCCATTGTAGGTGAGGGTCCAGAAGTACACGCCGTCGGACACGTTCATGCCGGCTCCGGTGCGGCCGTCCCACGCGAATTGCGGACCCTTGCTCTCATACACCAGTTGACCCCAGCGGTTGAAGATGTTCAGTTGTACGCCGGACACACCATCGAGCTCAATGGCTTGGAACTGGTCGTTGTGCCCATCGCCGTTGGGGCTGAACACGTTGGGCATTTCCACCACCGCCGTGCACGGGTCGATGCTAACGAGCACCGTGTCCGATGCGGTGCAGGGGCCTTGCGAGATCTGCAGCCAGACCACTTCGCTGGTGGACGTGGTGTAACTGTTGTTGGTTGATCCATCGTGCCACAGGTAGTCGGCATCCTGCGGGAAGGGGAAAATGGTCACGCTGTCGCCGGTGCATGCGCTTTGGTCGCCGCCCAGATCGAGCGTGGGTTGTGGGAGGAACGTCACCGTCACCGAATCGCGACCGAAGCAGGCGCCAGTGAACAGGTTCACCCAGTAGGTGCCACTGGTGGTGACCGTGAGCTGCGGGCCGGTGGCCTGGCCATCGTTCCAGATGTAGGTATCAACAGTGGGTGTAGTGGCATCGAGCACCACGGCGCCGGTGCCGCAATACACCTGGTCGGGCCCCAGGTCCGGCTCGGGGTAGGCGTTCACGAACACCTCCACGGTATCGGTGTAGTTGCAGAAGGGCGTGAAGGTGATGTCGTCCAGTGCGAAGTCGTTGCCGCTGGTCTGCGTGTTCTGGTTGGTGATGCAGATCTCGGCCGTGGTGTTGGTACCGGAGTTCCATAGTTCCGAGAACTGGTCCCACGTGCAGGAGGTGGACGGTGCAGTGAAGGTGCCGCCGAGCACCTGTCCGTTGATGGTGAACTGCAGCACGGCGGGGTTGGAGACCACCATGGTGGAAAGCCAAGCGGAAAATGCGTAGTTGGTGTTGGGGGTGACCGTAATGCTTTGGCACCAGATGGACACACCTGGAGTGGCAGCCCCGTTCACCACCATCATGTTACCGCCGCCGGTGTGGTCCGTGCAGGGCGGAAAGTTGGTGTGGGTGGCTGTGCCGTTACTGGCCACGGCATACTGCCCTTCGGAGGAAAGCAGTCCATAAGTACCGCCAGTGCCGGGGACGTAACCGCTGGTAAAGCCCGTGGCACCGGCGGAGAAATCGCCGTTCACCACCAGGTTCACACCCACGGCGAGTTCCTGCACGGTGCAGCTGTACACACCTGCGGTGCCCTCGTTGCGCACGGCACCGGTGAAGCCATCGTTCCACACATAGCTGATGTAACCCGGGCCAGGCGTAAGCAGGGTGGTCTGTCCTTCGCACAGCAACACATCGGGGCCCAACGAGATGGAGCCGTTGCACTGGCCGTGCACGTTGGTCGTGGCGAATGAAAGGAGGCAGGGCAGGAGAAGAAGGTGGCGCATCTCGGGTAATGACGGTACTCGGACCTCAAAGGTCGCCCAGCCGGGCTTCCCCATAAGCGTTCCAGCGTCCACGATCGCATGTGAACAGGAAGCCTAAAAGTGGCTCCGGGGCCTGTTCTGGCGTTCTTCGGACACTAGCACTGTCCGATACGTAACTCCTTAGTCCTTCACGAAGCGCATGGCACTGCGTCCTTCCACCTGCAACAGATAGATACCTGGTGCCAGTGCGGCAACGTCCATGCGGTCGGTGTTGCGGGCCTGGAGCAGTAGGCGGCCGTGCAGATCGGTGATGCCTGCGGTATTGGCGGTGCCGGTCCAGTGCAGGACGTTGTGCGCGGGTTGAGGCCATGTGCGCAGGTTATCTCCAGCGTTCATGCCGATGCCCGAGATCAGGTCCACGGTGACGGGTGTGAGCACGGGGTCGCAGAGCAGGTCGGGGATAAAGAGCACCTCGTAGTCGCCCGGAGGCAGACCATCCCAATAAGCACTGGTGCCGGTCTGTTCGTCGCCGACCTGCTCGTAGCCGGGCAGCGACCAAAGGCGAAAGGTTCCTTCCAATGGTCCGGCAGGCGGGTTGATGGAAGCGGGGTCGGGCATCACTTCCATCACTTCAATGGTGCCCGTGCTGCCCATGGAGGGTTGTACATCAAGCACCACCTCGGCACCCGCACAGCTCCATGTTTCCAAGGCGGCTCCCCAAGCCTCCGAGCCGCAGGCACCGTGGTCCACCAGGTGCAGTTGGTAGGTGTAGCCGAAGGGCAGTCCGCTCCATTCGTGCTGTGTGGCCAGGCAGCCCACGGGGCTCAGGCTGTCAATGGCTAACCCGTCCTGCAGCAGGTACACCACGGTCTGTTCCTGGTCGGGCGGACAGTGGTGGTAGTTGAAAATGGAGGTGCCGCAATAAGGCACTTCAGCCCACATGGAAACGGACACGGCGCCCTGGTAGGGGAATACGGCCTGATTGAGGTCCCACTCCAGTTGTTCCACCTCGAACGAGAGGGTCTGCACCTCCACACCATTCGCATAGAGCACCACGGAGTGCATGCCCACGGAAAGACCTGTGGCATCCCACGCGGTGCTGCCATTGTCCCACTGACAGGTGGTAATGCCGTCGCCACATTCGTTCGGGTTCACGAAGGCGGTGCCCTCGGTGTCTGGCCAGATGGGATGGCCTACGTAGGGGCCGCATTGTGCAGAGGTCGCTCCGACTTGAAAGGCGATGCCGATGAGGAAAAGTGTCCGCATGTTCTCCGGTGTCGTTCCGTGTGTTGATGGATAGACGCACGAACGCGGAAAAGTTGCCGATCGCTCTACCTCCGGGTCTTGCGTTTGCGCATCCAGCGGTTGTGCCACGCATCGATCTCGGTACTTGCCCATACACCCAAGGGGATGAGCACCAGCATGGAGATGCCAAGGATGCCCAAGGGCAGATCGAACGCTTCCACCGCTCCCAATACCAATGCAATGCAAATGAAGAACGCGATGATGATCCCGAAGCAGCCCAGCATCTTGGGCGCGAAATAGCCCACTGCCGTATCGAAGTACTGGTGGTCGAAATCGGTGTAGGACATCCGGCTGAAGCGCTCGGCCCGTTCCTTGGCCTGCTGCTGGTAGCGCCTCACATCGCGCTCGTAGCGGGGCTCTTCGCGCGGAGCGGCACGCCGTGGGCTGGGGCTGTGGCGCGTCATATCGTACCGCGCTCGTTTCAAGGGATCGCTCAGCACCTCATAGGCCTCGGTGATGCGGATGAAGCGCTGGTGCGCATCGGGCAGCGTGGACACATCGGGATGGAAGGCCTTCGCCAGCCGCCTGTACGCCGTGCGTATGGCATCGGTAGTGGCATCATGGCTCAGCCCCAACGCCGCGTAGTGGTCCATGGAACGAAGATGAGGAATGAACGAATGGAAGTAGTGCTTGCCTGCTCGGATGGAATGCACTTAGGACGAACGACCACCGACTCTTCAACCTACCCCAAGTACTTCTCCTTCCTAGCGTGTGACCATAGCATACCGAATGCGATCGCCGTGAAGAGGGTGATGTGCGTGCTCATGCCACGGAGCTGATAGGCCGAATGCCGCCAGTATTCAGCTTGGCTAAGGGTGCGCACAACGTTACCATGTTCCTGCATCACGTATTCCCCTTGCACCACACCGGGTGTCAGCCCTTCGTTCAAATACCATAACGAGAAGAGGAAGTTGAAACCGGTGTAGACGGTAAGCGCTACCAGTGAATAGGGTACCCATTTGGGCGCATGCTCAAGCACTTCAGGCCGGCTTTCATTTGATAAATCGAGGTACAGTCAGGTACATTCGAGGTCGCGAGCTTGTACGCTCGCACTATAACAGAGAAAGGTCTACCAACGCGCCTGCCAGGCGCTCAAATCAATTTCCGTGTTCGCCTCGTCGTAGAGCTTGAACGCGAGCGCTCGGAACTTCAAGAGTCCCAACGAAACTCGACCACCATGCATGTCCACACTGCTGTTTGAGCGCAGCTCGTAATGATCAGGCGGCAAATGAATGTGGCTCTGAACTTCGAGCTGTAACGCGCTAATCACGGCAGGGTCCTTGGTTGTCCAGTCGTTGGATGTCCGTTTCCAAAGAGGTATTGCCAGGCTTTCCGAGTCCGTCTTCAGTGTGCTGTAGTCGCATGAAAGATCGGAGCATCCTGCCAGGATCACGGTTATGCCAATATCACCTCCTTGATCAATTGGAATGCTGACTCGGAGAGTGATCTCATGATCACGTTGAGAAACATCGGTGATCGTGAAGTCATGGAACATCACGAACAGGCTATTGAGATCCTCATTCCAATTGGCCATTTCTCGCAGATCAACAAATACTGCCCACGTCCACGCTCATCACTCCCTCACCATCCCCATCACCTTCTCCACCACGTCCTCCACGCTGGGCTTGCTGAAGTAGTCGCCATCGCTGCCGTAGGCGGGGCGGTGGGCCTTTGCCGTTAGCGTGCTGGGCGTGGCATCCAGGTAACGGTAGCCGCCCTGCTCTTCCAGGATATGTTGCAGAATGAAGGCACTGGCACCGCCGGGTACGTCCTCGTCCACCACGAGGAGGCGGTTGGTCTTCTTCAGGCTCTCCATAATACGGTGGTCGCGGTCGAAGGGGAGGAGGGTTCGCACATCCACCAGTTCCACGCTGATGCCTATGGCCTCCAGCGTTTCACAGGCCTTGGCGCAGATGTTGAAGGTGCTGCCGTAGCTCACCAGCGTAAGGTCCGTGCCTTCGCGCACCACTTCCGGAACGCCGATGGGCACGGTGAACTCACCCATGTTCGCGGGCATGCGTTCCTTGCTGCGGTAGCCGTTGAGGCACTCGATCACCAAAGCGGCATCGTCGCTCTGGATGAGGGTGTTGTAGAAGCCTGCGGCCTGCTGCATGTTGCGGGGCACGCACACCACCACGCCGCGCACGCTGTTCACGATCATGCCCATGGGGCTGCCGCTGTGCCATACGCCTTCCAAACGGTGGCCGCGCGTACGGATGATGAGCGGGCATTTCTGGCCTCCCTTGGTGCGCCATTGCACGGTGGCGAGGTCGTCGCTGAGGCCCTGCAGGCAGTACAGCAGGTAATCGAGGTATTGGATCTCGGCCACAGGACGCAGACCGCGCAGCGCCATGCCGATGCCCTGGCCCAGGATAGTGGCCTCGCGGATGCCGGTATCGCTCACCCGGACCTCTCCGAAGCGTGCCTGCATGCCTTCCATGCCCTGGTTCACATCGCCGATCTTGCCGGTGTCCTCCCCGAACGTGAGCAGTAGCGGCTCCTTTTCGAAGAGCGCGGCGAAGTTGTCGCGGATGATCAGGCGGCCGTCCACCTGCTCGTCACTGTCGTAGCGCACGGGCACTTCGTGCACGTTCAGGCAGCTCTTGGCGCTTTGGCTGTAGAGGTGGCTGCCGTATCGGTCGGCATTGTCGGTAAGCGAGCGGTCCACCCAGGCTAGAAGCTGTGGCTCGTTATTTCCTGTCTCGAGCAGGGCACGGCGTGCAGCGCTCAGTACTTCCTTTCGGCCTGGGCTCATCTCGGCCTTCAGGTCGGCGGCGATGGAGGGTGCAATGGCCTCGATCAGGGGCAGCACTTCATCGCGTTCGGCCTTGATCTCGTTCTGGAACGCGGCCCAGGCGGCCTTCTGTCCAGCTCGGGCATCGGCCTTGGCCTTGCTCTCCAGCGCATCCAGTTCATCGGCCGTGGCAATGGTGGCACCGCCCGGACGGAACTGCAGGATCCATTCGCGGAACTTCACGTTGCAGTCATACACCTTGTACCAGTCCAGCAGGGGTACTTCCTCCAGGGGGCTGCCGTCCTTGTCGCGGATCCAGTCGCTCACGGTGCTCTTATAGCGCTCGTGGCTGCCACTGGTGCTGTGGCCTTGGGGCTGCGTCACCTCTTCGACGTGGATGAGGCAAGGCACCTGTTCCTCGCGGCAGGTGGCAATGGCCTCTTCGTAGGTGCGGTTCAGGCCGGCGTAGTCCCAGCCCTTGGTCTTGTAGATGCGGATGCCGTTGGTGCCCTCTTCCTTCTGGAAGCCCTGCAACAAGGTGCTGATGCTGCCCTTCGTGGTCTGGAAGGCCTTGCTTACGCTGATGCCCCAGCCATCGTCCCACACGCTCATGGCCAGTGGCACCTGCAACACACCGGCAGCGTTCATGGTCTCCCAGAAATGACCTTCGCTGGTGCTGGCATCGCCGATGGTGCCGAAGGCCACCTCGTCGCCTTTGTCGGTGAGGTGGGTGTGGCCGTGCAGCGCGGGGCTGTGGCGGAACACCTTGCTGGCCTGCGCCAATCCGAGCAGACGGGGCATCTGGCCGGCGGTGGGGCTGATATCGGGGCTGCTGTTGGGCTGGGCCATCAGGTCCTTCCACTCGCCGTTGGCATCGAGGCTGCGTGTGGCGAAGTGGCCGTTCATACTGCGACCGGCGCTACTGGGGTCGGCGTTCACATCGGCGTGGGCGTATAGCTGCGCGAACCACTGCTGCACGGTAAGCTCGCCGATGGCGAACATGAATGTCATGTCGCGGTAGTAACCACTGCGCCAGTCCCCATTCCGGAACTGTTTGGCCATGCACACCTGGGCCAGTTCCTTGCCATCGCCGAAGATGCCGAACTTGGCCTTGCCGCCCAGCACTTCCTTGCGGCCGATGAGGCTGGCCTCGCGGCTCAATACGCACAGTTCGTAGTCGCGCAGGATCTCGGCGCGCACTTCATCCAGGGTCATGCCTTCCTCCACGTCGGCGGCTTGTTTGGTCGTTGCCATGGCTGTCTTTCTCGAATGTTCCAAAGGTAGGGCGTAGGCGCTTTGCGGGAGGTGGCCATCAGGGTGGATGCGATCCACGCCGTTAGTGGCCCCCCGGTCAAGGACGACATGGTGCTGCGTGGGCAGCAATATGTCGCCATTCGTGCATGCCAAGGCAGCGCGCTCAGAATCCGAACAGCGCCAGGTTGTCGATGCCCAGTTCCTTCTTCACGCGTTCGTTCCACGGTCCAAGGCCCGAGAACCGGTCGCCGTATCCCGTCTCTTCCAGATAACGTTGAGTAAGGGCCTTGAGGCGCGCGGTGAATTCGGCGTGCAGGGCCTTGGCGCGCAGAAGGTTGGTGCCCGGCTGGTCCAGACGCCTTTCCAGTTCGCGGCGCTCCAGTTCGCACAGGTCGAACCAGATGTTGTGGAAGGCGGCACTCCACGGCTGGTCGGCCACCATATCGAAGCTGTGGTTGCCATCGAGCACCGTGGCCGAGCGGTGCAGCAAGGTGCCGTTCACGGTGTCGAGGTCCAGGTAGATCTGTGCTACGAGGTTCACGGGCAAGAGGCCGATGTAGATGGCATGTTCTCCGGTAATTTCGGAGATGCGCGTGCGTTGGAATGGCTCGGTGGGCACTTGGGTGGCCACGCCTTGCAGCAACACCCGCTCAGTGGGGTGCCAGCGTGCATAGTGGCTGGCAAGGTAGCGCGTGTCGGGCCCCAGGCGCAGCAACCACTGGCCATCGCGCAGGTCGTTGTTGCGCAGGAATTCCATGTCGCGCTGTTGCCGTGCGGTGGGCAATGGCGGGTGCATGCGTTCCCAGAACGCGGTATCCTCCGGCAACCAGTTCATGCGCAGGTAGTCGGGCAGGTCGCCTGAAAAAGCGAAGAGCGGCTCTATGAACTTGCCCTTGCTGTCGAACAGGTGCATAACAGCATGGGTGCGGTAGGCTTCGCTGAAGCCAGGCCCGGTGTAAGCCACGCGCAGCATCAGTTCCATCACTTCCGGCTGTCGCCAGCCCGAGGTGGTCCAGGTCTGGCGGTAGCGCAGGTCCACAGTGTCGATGCGCCCGTGGTCGAACAACGGGATGAATGGATGCTTTGGGCAGTTGGTACACTGCAGTTCCAATGCACGTATCCATTCGGTCTTGGGCTCCACCCACAGGTCAAGGGTGAAAGCCTCGGGGTTGTGCGCTCGGGGTACCACACGCAGGTGGTCCACGGCATCGGGCCCACTGCCCGTGGACACCACTTCGGCATGGAAGCCACGCTTCAGGTCGGCTGCTTTGGTGAAGCGCAGCGGCGAGTGGGGGTAGGGGCTCTCCTCGGCCTGGATGTCCATGAGCGCGAAGGCCCGGGTGGTGTTGTAGTTGATGTAGTACCGGTCGTCCTTGGGCGATATGCCGATGCGGCCCTGTTTCAGGGTGATGCCATTGAGCCTTGCGCCCACCGTGCGAGCGTTGTAGTACCCGTGTATCATTTCCACCGGCAGGGTGTCGCTATGGGTTTCCATGCCGAAGAACAGCCGCCCTTCCACCGCCGGCGTTCGATGCAGGTCGCGCGCAATGGCGGCAATGCGCCGGTATACTTCATCATCCGGTCTAATCGTCACCTCGCGCAATTCCTGCGAGCTGCGCAACAGGGCGATCTGCAGCCCGTCACGCAGGTTGTTCACGGCCAAGAAGCTGGTCTGGTAGCCCACGAACGAAATGCGGATGGTATCACCCTCGGCATTGGGCGGTAGGCTGAAGTAGCCGTCCGTGTTCGTGATGGTGCCCCGCGCAGTGCGTTTCAGCAGGACCGTGGCGTAGGGCAATGGCCGCCCATCCACCTTGTCCACAACGCGCATGGTGAGCGTGTTTTGGGCACTGAGCGACATGGATAGCAGCATCAGCAGCGAGGTCAGCATGCGCATGGTCCCAAGATAGAACTGCATCCATCTATTTTGGCATTCGAAATAGCACTGTTCACCATGGCGAAGACAGAACTGAAGACCAAGGAGACAACAGCAAGCGTGGATGCCTTTATCGATGCACTGGCCAGTGAACAGCAGCGTGACGACAGCCGTGCCCTGGTGAAGCTGATGAGTGGCATGACCAAGAGCCCACCCAAGCTGTGGGGCCCCAGCATCGTGGGCTTCGGAAGCACCACCTTGAAATACGACACGGGGCGCGAGGTGGAATGGATGCTGTGTGGATTCAGCCCACGCAAAGCGGCGATCACGCTGTACTTCACCTGCGACATTTCGCAGTATGCCAGCCACTTGGAGAAGCTGGGCAAGTACACCACCGGCAAGGGCTGCCTCTACATCAAGCGCCTGTCCGATGTGGATGCCAAGGTGCTGGAGGCGTTGGTGAAGAAGGCGGTGAAAGGGTAGAGGGCAACGCCTCACGGACCGAAGGTTCACGGCGCGTCCGCTAGTTTTGGTCCATCCGCGCCGCATGGGTCTCACCTTTCGCATACACGTTCGTATCGCCAGTTCGTTGCTGCAGGGCATGGCTGCGCATGCGGTGGTGATGCTGAGTTTGGCGCTGGTGCCGCCCTCTGCACGTGCCAATACTGCTGCCGCCGCGCAGGAGTGCGAGGGTTTTGTGGCCCGCTCCAAGGAACTGCTGGCCAACACGCCCGACTCGGCCCTTGCCCTTGCCTTGCGAGCTGAACAGTGCATGGGCCTTTTGTCGAGTGCTGAACAGCAGGCCGCCGTTTTGATCGTGTTGGGCGATGCGCACCTGGCCACCGGCGATAAGCCTGCTGCGTTGGGCGTTTATCAGCGGGCGCAGTTGTTGGTGGAGGATGCATTGGAAAAAGAAGGGTCCCGGCCTGCGCTCGTGCTGGCGCGTTCGGACATCCGGATGAAGATCGGCGCGTTGTACTTCTACCTGCGCGATTGGGACAAGAGCATTGCCGATTACAACGAGGCCATGCGGATCATGGACGAGTCACCTGAGGGCATCGCGGAGGATGAACTGGCCCGTCGCAAGGTGCGGTTGTTCAACAATATGGCCGGGGTGCACATCCAGTTGCAGGACCATGGCACGGCCTTGCCCTTTTTCGAGCAGGCACTGGTGCTCAACCGTCCGCTGAAGGATGCGCGCAACGAAAGCTCACTGAACAACAACATCGGCATCTGCCACATGGAGATGGGGCGCTACGACCTGGCCGACCAGTATTTCCTGAAGGCACTGGCCGTGCGCAGGGAGGCGGGCGATGTGCGCGGACAGGCACAGGTGCTGAACAACCTGGGCAAGAACCAGGCGAAGGTGGGCCACTTCGCTGCGGCGCGTGGGCACTACCAACAGGCACTGGCTCTGGGGCGCGCGGCTGGCAGCCGCGAGTCGGTGGTGATCACCTTGGAATCATTGGCCATGGTGCTGGATACGCTGGGCGAGCACAAGGCCGCGCTGCTTACCTACCGCGCCTTCAAGGCCCTGAACGATAGTCTGTACAGCACCGAAACACGCACCATCATTGCCCGGTTGGAGGAAGAGTTCCGCCGCGACAAGGAGAAGAAGGTGTTGGAACTGGAGGCTGAACGCAAGGATGCCGAGGCCGCCCGCCAACGCACATGGAACGTGGCGCTGATCGGTACGCTCTTTTTCCTGCTGCTCACGGCTTTCCTGCTCTTCAAGGTGATGCGTGCCCGCGTACGCAACGGTCTGCTGGAGCAGGAGAAGCTCCGCTTGGAGCGCGAGAAGTTGGAGGCCGAACAGGTGGCCCTGCGCGAGAACCTGGAATCGCGGGAACGGGAGCTGACGGCCAATGCCCTCTATCTGCTGAAGAAGAACGAGCTGATCGCCCACATCGCCGAACGCCTCCTGAAAGCGAAGTCCACCTTCAAGCAGGAGAACCAGCCGATCATCCAGGAGATCGTTCGCGACCTGCAGGCCAGTGAGGACGACCACAACTGGAAGGAGTTCGAGGTGCACTTTACCCGGGTACATTCCACCTTTTACCAGACCCTTCAAGAGCGATTCCCATCGCTTACCCCGAACGAGCGCAAGCTGTGCGCTTTCCTCCGGCTGAACATGTCCACCAAGGACATTTCGGCCATCACCCAGCAGATCCTCAACAGCATCACCGTGGCCCGTTCGCGCTTGCGCAAGAAGCTCCATATCGAGGGCGAGGAGGTGAACTTGGTCGACTTCCTGCAGGCCATCTGAAGGTCAGCAAGTGTGAATTTGTATGGCTTTGTTCATCAGTGGTTTATGTATTTCTGTATGGTCCATGTAAGGCCGGTCAGGGTCCCTGTTATGCAGCTGTAAGCGCGGTTGGCCGAGCTGTGCGTTCGATGTAAGGCCTTGGGCGAAAGGGGCGGTCCGGAATGCCCTCACCTTCGCCGCACAGACCCCAATACCTCGTGACAGACCCCGAAGAGCAACCCGCACCGCTCGACGATTTCGATCGACTGGAACTGATCCACCAGCGGATGAAGGCCGAACAAGAAGCCTGGCGCAAACTGCTGGAAAGCCTGGACGAAGCGAAACGGAGGCGCATGAACGAGACACACAACAATCACACGAACGCATGATGATCAAGCAATTACCTCTCCTGGCCTGCGTGGGCCTTCAACTGGCCCTGTCTGGCGCACTGAGCGCCCAGACCGGCACTTTGGACCCCGACTTCAACGGCGCGGGCTATGTGGTCACACCTGTGAATAATGGTGACAATGCCCAGAAGATCCTGGTGCAGCCAGACCAGAAAGTGCTGACGGTAGGCATGAGCTTCGATGCCACCTTTACCTCTCGGGCACAAGTGTTCCGCTACCTTCCTGATGGTACGTTGGATACCGACTTCGCGAACAATGGGTCCTTTACTTATACGCTTGACTTTGAGGCCAACCTCTATTCAGCGGTACTGACCACCGAGGGTAAGATCGTGCTGGTGGGTAGCACCACCGACTACCAGACCTACCGTATCCTGCTCCTTCGCCTGAACGCGGATGGTACGCTGGACACCGGATTCGATACCGGCGGTGTTGTCGCCCAGGCGGTGACCACCGTGCCCACTTTCGGTGAGGACAAGGGCTATGATGTGGTGCTGGATGCCGATGAGAACATCCTGGTGTGCGGTACATCCTTCGGTGCCGATTACACCGACCGTCCGGTGGTGGTGCGTTTCACGTCCGATGGCGCCCTCGATACCAATTTCGGTACCAATGGCGTGGCCACCATTCCGGTGGGCGAGTACCCGAGCGATTTCAAAGGCATCGCAGTGCAGCCTGATGGCAAGATCGTGGTGACGGGTACCTATGGCAACGGCCTGCAGTGGTGGGTGTTGCTGCTGGCGCGTTTCGAGACCGACGGAAGCCTGGACAACAGCTTCGGCACCAATGGCGTGGTGAAGTACAACTACGGAAGCGTGGATGATGAGGGCGAGGACCTGGCCCTGCTGCCCGATGGGTCCATTCTGGTGGCCGGCTTCACGGTGACACAGACCTACAACTACAGCGCGCTGCTGATGAGGTTCACCCCCGAGGGAACGCCCGATCTGACGTTCAGTGGTGATGGCATCGTGGAAGAGGACCTGGACCAGTTCGACTACGCCGCCATGGTGACAGTGCAGGCAGATGGTCGGATCGTAATGGGCGGCACTTCGGGTGAAGGCCCCCCCAACGCGTTCGACATGGCCGTTTGGAAGTACACCGCCAATGGGGAGCGCGATCTCACCTTCGGCAATGGTGGCCTGGCACAGCCGGTGCTGCCGGGCTACAGTGCCATGATCTATGGCATGGACCTGCAGGCTGACGGTAACATCGTGATCGGTGGCCAGGCCCGCACGCCCGAGAACCAGAACCACTTCCTGACCGCCCGCTTGCGCAACGATATTTTCAGCCATGTGGCAACGAACACTTTTGCCGACAAGCAGGTGCTCTACCCCAACCCCGCGACAGCCGGCACGTCGGTGAACTGGCTCTTGAACACAGAGGTGGATGGACAGGCGCGCCTGAGCATCATTGCGGCCGATGGCCGATGTGTGGCCACTTACCAGGCCAATGCGCTGCAGCGTTTGCAGGACGGCCTTCGCGTGGAACTGCCTGCGGGCATCCAGGCCGGGCTCTATCGTGTGGTGCTCGATCAGCAAGGTGTGCGCACGGCCACCGAGTTGATCATCTCGGAATAAGCCCGGTATCGTTCCAACGGAGCATTGAACCAGGGGGGCAGCGGGTAAGGCCGTTGCCCCCCTTTTCAGTTGGCGGCCCCGCTGAACGCGTAGCGCACGATGTTGGCGCCCATCTGCAGGGCCTTGGTGCGGGTGGCCTCGCTGTCGCCATGCACATCGGGGTCCTCCCAGCCATCGCCGAGGTCGCACTCCACATCGTAGAAGCACACCAAGCGACCTTCCCAGAACAATCCATATCCGCGTGGGGGCTTGCCATCGTGCTCGTGCACCTTGGGAAGTCCTTGTGCGAAGTTGAACTTCTGGTGGTAGATGGGGTGTGCGAAGGGAAGCTCCACGAACTCCAGTTCGGGGAAAACGCGCTTCATCATGGGCCGGACGAACTCGTCCATGCCGTAGTTATCACTGATGTGCAGGAAACCGCCACCGGCCAGGTAGTTGCGCAGATTCTGGGCCTCCTGTGGACTGAACACCACGTTTCCGTGGCCGGTCATATGCACGAGCGGGTATGTATAGAGGTCGGGTGCCCCTACTTCGACCACGGGTACTTCAGGGTTGATCCCCATACCCAATTGCTGATTGCAGAAGCGCACCAGGTTGGGTACCGCGGTGGGGTTGGAGTACCAGTCGCCGCCTCCATTGTACTTGAGCACCGCCAGTTGATAGGTGCCTTGCGCCTGTGCCGAGTTGCCCGCAAGGGCGAAGGCGCCAAAGGCGAGCAGTAAGATGAAGCGGTTAAGCATGGGGACGAAGTTACCGTTGCTGCGCGAGGCTCATCCACGTGCAGGCGGCCAGTGCGGCGGTCTCGGTGCGCAAGCGGGCATTGCCCAGGCTCACAGCCGTGAATTGATGGTCGCGCAACAGGTCGGCCTCGCTGTTGGTAAAGTCACCTTCCGGGCCTACGAGCACCAGCACATCCGTACTGTCGGTGTAGCCCTGCATGAGCGATGCGTGCTCACCCTCGCACCAACCGAAGTAGCGCTGAGCGGGCAGTTCGCGCTTCAGCAGGTCGGCCAGCGTCGTCAGTTCATCAATGGTGGGCAGCCACGCGCGCTGGCTCTGTTTCATGGCACTGATCGCCACACGGTACAACCGGTCTATCCGCAGTTTGGCGCGTTCGGTGCGCGCGGTCAACAGTGGCGTTATCCGGTCCACCCCGATCTCCACGGCCTTTTCCACGAACCACTCGTAGCGTTCCATCTGCTTGGTGGGTGCCACGGCCAGGTGGATGCGGTGCTTTCGTTCCAGCGGTTCCTCTATCCGTTCCAACACACGTGCGGTCACCTCGCGACGGCCCACATGCTCCAGTTCGGCCTCCACGCGCACCCCACGTCCGTTCAGTAGTCCCACGCGCACGCCCTGGTCCAGGCGCAACACACTGGTGGCGTGGTGGGCCTCCTCCTCGGGTAGTTGCACCAGGTCGGTGTCCAGGTCAGGGCAATGGAACAGATGCATTACTCGGCGGTTCTGCGGCGCGTAACGTACAGCACCGCGACAAAGGTGAGCACGAACAGGAAGGTGCCCATGGTGGCGGAAAAACCCGCGGCCAGGGGCCATTGCATGTCAGTGAACTGCTTGTGGTACACGGCAGGCAGTATCATCTCCGCAAAGGGATGGCGCACTTCGGTGGGCAGGCCGTACCACGTGGTGCTCTTCGCCGCGAAGGCCAACAAGAGCCCCCATGCCGACACCGCAAGGAAAGACCATTTCACCCAGGCGCGTGCAGGCAACAGCGGGATGCCGCCAGCCAGCAGCAGCACCGCAACAGCCGTCAGGTGTCTCGGCCCGAAGGCCCAGCCGCCCCACCACATGCTGTGCGCGCTCATCATCAGCACCAGCAACACCGCAGGCAAGGCTAGCGGATGCGTGAGCCATTCCCGCCATCCGGTGCGTGGCCTTAGCACAAGGAAGGCGATGAGGCAGAGCAACGCAACAGGAGCATGCGTGAAGAGGCCCCGGTAGAAGGAGAAGAGCAGACCCCACAGTGCGGGCAACGTGGGCACCGACATACCGAACACACTGGCCGTATCCACGTGTGCGGCCACATGGCTGTAGGGTAGTGTGAGCGGTGATCCGGTGACTTTCCAGTTGGCGATGAGGAGCAGCAGGATGCCCGGCGCACCACCCAAGGCCAGGCGTACCAAGGCTTGGCTGCGTTTGCGGAACAGGTCCTGTAGCACCCATGCCAGCGGGAACACGAAGAGGCTGTATTCGCTGAGCACGGCCGCGCTGGCAAAGGCCCCAGCGAGGATGTTCCGTTCGTTCGTGCGCGCCCGCCAGGCCATCAACAGGAACAAGGCCGCCAACAAATGGCCGTGAAAACTGCCGCTGTACACAAAGATGAACGAGCCAAGGAAGGGTAGCAGGGCCATCCACTCGGAAGGCAGGGCGGTCTCCCGATCACGCAACCGCAGCCAGGTGAAGGTGATGATCAGTGCGAGCGGAAGGCTGGCGCAGAGGAAACCGCCCAATTGCAGCAGGCCTTCGGTGAGCAGCCCGTGTTCACCGGGTGTGATCAGGTGGAGTTGATGCGCGGCCCACCAGAACGGCACCACCAGCAGGGCCGGCAGCGGGGCCTTTTCGGAGTAGTAGTGGCCGTTCACCAGGGCCTTGTCCTCCGTGAGGGTATGATAGGTGTCAATGCGCAGGGTACCGTGCTCAACCAATGCGGCCACCATGGCAGCGCGGCTTACGGTGTTGGCATTGTGTCCGCGGTCCAAGTGCCAGCTGCAGAGCAGCAGGACGGACAGGAAGACCACCAGGGCTTCAAGCCCATGGGCCGATGCGGGACGCTTGACCTCCATGGTAGTGGTCGAATGGCGGTCGGGGCCGTTGGTCACTGCCGCTGGAAGTCCAGCTTGTAGAAGTGGAAGTCGGGGCTGTGCAGGTCCACCTTGAAGCCGGTGACCTTGTGGTCCGCATCAAAGGTGAAGGTGATGTAGCCCGGCTCCAGGAAGGGATCGGCGTGCTGCCACTGGAAGGTGTCGTAGTGCCAGTGGGTGAGCGTTCCGGTGAGCAGGTCCTTGGCAGGCTGGAAGGTGAGCTGCAGCGTGCCGTTCACCTCGGTGATGGTGGCGGTACCGTAGATCTTGTCCGTGAAGGTGCCGGCGTAGCTGCTTAGTGCGAGCGAAGGCTTGGTCTTGGCTACACGTGCAGCGAGGCGGTCGGCGCGGCGTTTGGCCTCGCGTTCGTCGCGCTTCTTCAGGCGCGGCAGCATGTCGCTCACGGGGTCGGCCTTGCCTTCGCCCAGGTAGAGGTCCAGGATCTTGTTGGTGATGGCGAAGACGCTGTAGGTCTCGCCGTTGCCCAGGGCGATGACGGCCAGATCCTTGTCCGGCACCACGGCGTGGTTGAGGATGAAGCCGGGCATGCCGCCGCTATGGGTGATCACGGTGTGGCCGTTGTTCTCTTCGAGGAACCAACCGAGCGCGGCACCGTCGCGACGACCGCCCATGGGCAGGTGCGAACTGGTCAGGGTGGCATAGGTGGCCGGGCTCAGGAAGGGATTGCCGTTCACCTTGCCTTCATCGGCCCACATGGCGTCCCACTTGGCGAGGTCGGTGACGCAGCTGTTGATGCCGCATGCTCCATCCGCACCTTGTAGGGCCTGGTAGGGCATGCTCTTCTGCGGCGCGGCGGGGTCCTGTCCCTTGCGGACATGGGGGAGGGCCACATCGGTGAAGCGCGCCAGGTCGGCAGTCTCGACAGTGGTGCGCGTCATGCCCAGCGGTTGAAGGATACGCTCGGTAACGAAGGTGTCCCAGGTCTTGCCGCTCACCGCCTCGATGAGCTGCGCGGCTGCGATGTACATCAGGTTGCTGTACCCGAACTCGTCGCGGAAGGCGTGGGTGAAGGGTTCGTTGGCGTGACGCTCCAGAATATTGCGCTGGTCGTGGTCGGTGCCGTACCACAGCAGGTCGCCGTCGAAGGTGATCCATCCGCTCCGGTGGCAGAGCAGGTCTTTCACCATCATCTGTTCCGTCACATACGGAACAGATGTCCTGAACCAGGGCATGTGTTTCACGACGGGGTCGTTCCAGGCCAGCTTGCCGTCATCGACCAACAGGCCTATGGCACAAGCTGTGAAGGCCTTGCTTATGCTGGCGATGAAGAAGATGGAGTTCGGGGTCACGGGATCGGCCTTGGCCAGGTCGAGCTTGCCGTAGCCCTTGCTCCAGACCAACTGGCCATCCTTCACGATGCCTACGGCCAAGCCGGGCTGGTCGAACTTCACCACAGCGTCCGCGACGTAGGCATCAAGGGCGTTCAGGTCCGGTTGTTGGGCTGAAAGGCCAAGCGAGAGAACGAGCGCAAGGCTGGCGAGGATGGGTCGGATGCTCATGGTGCGAAGATGGTCGATCGGTATCTTTTATGGTCTGTCGAGATCGTTTTCGCAGTACGAACAGGGTGAAGCCGATGGGTAGGGGACCGGCCCACGAGGAACAAGACCGGGCAAAGCCGGCCTGCATTCTTCCTGTGGCCTTCTGTTCTCGATACGGACCCTGTAGTTCGTTGTCCGGTGGTGGATCGTTGGCTTTCTTGACCGTGTCAACACAGCATCATCATCCATGGCCAGGAAACAGAATGCCCGGTCTATTCAGATCCGACACTGACCTCGATCTCCGAAGGCATGACCTTGGCTCCCTTCAACTTGGTCTCAGCGGTCACTCCTTCAAGCACCTCCAGGTTGATGCCATCGCTCAGTCCGGTCTTGATGTAGGTCCTTTTCCAGTCTTCACCGTCCTTCACTTGAACAAAGGCACTGTCGCCCTTCACGTTGAACTCCACGATGCTCTCGGGCACGGTTAGCACGCTGTCCCGTTCTTCGAGCACGATGTCAGCGTTGGCGCTGTATCCGCTGCGCAACGTTTGCCCCTCCTTCAGTTTCACGGCGGCGCGGATCTCGAACTGGATGGCGCCGTTCTCTTCCACACCCTTCGGAGCGATGTATTCCAGTTCGGCATCCCACTTGGCATTGTCAATGGCACCCACCGTAAGCACAACGGGCATGCCCAGTTTCACCTTGCCCACTTCGCTCTCGTCCACCTTTCCTTGGAAGATCAGGTCGTTCATGTCGGCAATGGCCGCTATGGTGGTACCCTCATTGAAGTTGTTGCGCTCGATCACGCTGTTGCCCTCCTTCACGGGCACATCGAGCACCATGCCGTTGATGGTGCTTCGCACGATGGTGTTGCCCGCGCTGCTGCGACTGATGCCGTCGCGCACCACTTGTAGCGCCTCCTGTGCTGCGGCCACTTCCTGTTTGGCGTTCTTCAGGGCAATATCGAAGGTCTGCATCTCGGCCGCGCTGATCACACCCTTGTCGGCCAGGGGCTTGTTCCGGTCGAAGTTGAGCTGGGCGTTCTGCTGCGCGATCTCGGCATTGCGCAAGCGGTTCTCGGCGTTGCTCAGGCTCAGCATGTCGGGCACGATCTTGATCTTGGCCAGGGGTTGGTCCTTCTTCACGATGTCACCGGCCTCCACATAGAGCTCGGCAATGATGCCGCTGACCACGGGCTTGATGAGGATCTCCTTGCGCGGCACGATCTTGCCGTTGGCCACGGTCTTCTTCACCACGTTGTTGCGCTTCAGCGTTTCGATGGTGAACTCATCCGGCTTGCTGGCGCTCTTCTGGTAGAGGAAGTACATGGTCCAGATGAAGAGGACGCCAAGTCCGAGGAAGAGGAGGTATTTGACAATGCGTTTCATGGTGTGTTGTTGTCGTACCGGCCCGGCCGGCATCGCGTATGGGATCTACTCTGCTCTTAGTGCGTCCACGGCTTTGATGGCAAGGGCTCTTCGCGCGGGCAGCAGACCGGCCAATAACCCGCTGGCAATTAGAACGGCGAAGGCCACCAGGGCCACGAAGAGGTCAACCCCGGGGTTCTTGAAGAAATCCGCATCGCCGGCCACCGATCGGATGACCTCCAGGACACCCACCCCGACCAACAGCCCGAAGTAGCCGGCGATGAAGGTGAGCGTGAGGGCCTCCTGCACGATCTGGCCGGTGATGTTGCGCGGTGTGGCACCGAGGCTGCGGCGGATGCCGATCTCCTTGGTGCGCTCCTGGATGCTCACGAGCATGATGTTGCCGATGCCGATGGCACCCGCAAGCAATGTGCAGATGCCCACGAACCAGCTGAGGCCACCGATACCGATGAAGAGACCGTTCATCATGCCGTAGAACTCCTGCATGTTCCAACTGCCAAAAGCGCTTTCGTCCGTGGGGTCCACGCGGTGTTTGCGGGCCATCAGTGAGCGGATCTGCTTCTCCACTTCGGCCACGTCCACACCCGGTTTGGCAACGATGGTGAACCAATGCACTTCGTTCAAGGCGTTGAAGGCCTTCTGGAAGGTGGTGAAGGGCACGTAGATCTTGGCATCGGGGTTGTCGCCCATCTCGGCGCTGCTCTTCTTCTTGCTCACACCGATCACCTGGAAGTAGACGCCGTTGATCTTGATGTACTTGCCGATGGGCTCTTCGGGCTTGAAGAGCTGGTCCACCACATCCTGGCCGATCACTGCCACCTTGCGCTCTTCGCTGAGGTCGGCATGGTTGAGGAAGCGCCCCTGCGGCAGGCGGATGGCTTCCACCTGGATCACTTCGGGCTCGCTGCCATACACGCTGAAGGCGCCCACCTTGCCGTTGTAGCTGACGTTGTTGCCGCCCTGCCAGCCGCCCAGTTGCAACTATGCACCCTATGTGATCTGGGTCGGAACCCACCTCGACTCGGTGAGCCACGCGGCGCGCGAGTATCTCACATCGTGGGAAATCGATGGGGCCTGGCTCGACCGGGCGGGCAACGCCGCTGCGCAGCTTGGCCGCGCGCTGGTGGAATTCGCCCTGCCGCTTCTCCTGTTCTGGATGATGCTGTTCTGGACGCTGTGGCTGCCGATACTCTATCCGGTGTTCCCGCGCCGCAGCACCGACGAGGAACCGCACGAACTGGCCTGGCGCAAGCTGTTCGTGCAGGCGGCCATCATGGGCGTGGGCGTCTACATGACCAGCGTGCTGATGGGCGTGCAGGCCTACAAACCGCACTGGATGATGCCGGTGCTGTTCGCCTTGCCGGTCTGGCTGTTTGCCCACGTCAAGCGCGCCGGCGACTTTCCTGTCGCGATCCGCGGGTTTGGTGCCGTCGTGGTGGCCTTCATTGTCCTGGTGGCAGGCGGCAGGTTCGTCGAGGCCCAGCTTGAGATCGCACAATGCCGGGAAGGCGGCTGCCGGCCGTATACGCCGGTCGCCCCGTGGGCCGCGGCATTGCGCGAGGCGGGCTTCGAGGGCGGCACCATCGTCGGCGCGGACCTGCACCTTACGGGCAATCTGCGCGCAGCGTTTCCAAAGGCGCGCGTGCTCGATGCATCCGTAGCGCCCGACGCCTATCCGCCGCGACAGGGGAATGGCGCGTGTCTGGTCGTCTGGCGCGACACACGTTTCAACGACACGCTGAATGTGGCGCTGATGCCTGAACAGCTGTCCACCTACCTGGAACAGGAGCTCAGTGTCCGCTTGCGCGACAAGGGCGCTCGCGGCGCTGTGCGACGGCCGCTGCGGATGTCGGAGGACAAGGCAGCGACGCTGTACTTCCAGCTCAACCGGGCTTCGGGCCAGTGCGGGTAGAATCCCGGCGGGCAGGATCCGGGCGGGCAGGCGCATCCGGCAGGAGCGCCTCGTCGGGCGCTGCACGCAGCAGGCCAGCTGGAATATCCAGCTCCGGAAAGATCTCTTCGGTGAACGGCAGCAGGTAGGCGCTGCCGGAGACAGGTTGAACTTCGATCAGT
>JBEICT010000014.1:0-23461 GCA_040383865.1 Flavobacteriales bacterium
GCCGCCCCCCTCCCTTCGTCTAGAACCGCACTGCTCAGGCCGCGGTGGAGCGATCGGCCAGCACTTGGTATTCGGCGAGCACGACCTCGGTGGCATAGCGGGGTTCGCCATCCTTCTCGTACTTCCTGTGGACCAACCTGCCTTCCACCATCAGTCCCGACCCCTTCTTCACGCGGGCGCTCAAGGCCTCGGCTTGCTTGCCCCAGGCCACCACGGTGTGCCATTGGGTGTCCTCCTTCCATTCACCATCCGTGCCCTTATAACGCTCTGTTGTGGCCAGGTTCAGGCGGAGCAATTGCATGCCCTTGCCCACTTCCTTCAGTTCGGGGTCGCGACCCAGGTTCCCGATCAGTTGAACCTTGTTCTTCATCGTGCTCATCATTGTGCTTTTTGTTGGTTTCTCTTCGATCGATGGCCCTTTCCGGCCAATGCGTCGGCAAAGCAGGAAAGCACGGTCTGTGGCATTCGTGCAACTGTCATTTACAGGCGTTTATAGTCGTTTGCTGGACGCTTCGTGACAACAGGCCACCTGCGCGTTCCGACCGAAAGGACCCCTGCGATAGACAGCAACGGATCCCGCTATCTTTAGCGGCGTTTTCGGAACGCAACCCTTACAAGGAACCCGAACCTGCATGAGCACTTCGAAGAACAAGATCCTGGTACCGACGGATTTCACCAAGGTGGCGGACGTGGCCATCAACCACGCCATGAAACTGGCCGAACATGCCAGCGCCGAGGTTTACCTGTTGCACGTGGTGCCCAAGCAGGGCGAAGTGGATGAGGCCCGCACCCGGCTTGAAGCCGAGGTGGAGCGCGCACGTAAATGGAACGACAAGGTCCCTGTGCATAAGCTCGTGCGCATCGGATCGATCTTCGATGACATTGGTGATGCCGCAGCAGAGATCGGCGCCACACTTATCGTGATGGGCACCCACGGCATGCGCGGCATGCAATTCCTCACGGGCAGCCGCGCGCTGCGTGTGATCACGAGTTCCGATGTGCCCTTCATTGTGGTGCAGGAACGGGCGATCAAGGATGGCGGTTATGACTCCATCGTTGTGCCGTTGGACCTTCACAAGGAGACCCGCCAAAAGATCACCGTGGTGGCCGACATGGCGAAGTACTTCAACAGCAAGGTGCACCTGATCACCCCGCACGAGGAGGACGAGTTCCTGAAGAAGCAGTTGATGAACAGCATCAAGTTCGCCAGCCAATACCTGGACGAACGTGGCATAAAGCACGATGCCGTGATCGCCAATGAGGATTCGGGCGATTTCGTGAAGGCCGTGATCAAGCACGCCATTGCGGTGGACGCGGACATCATCGCCATCATGAACCTGGCGCAGAGCAACATCTTCGGTGTGCTTGGTGTACCCTACGAACAGGAGATCATTACCAACGAGGCTCAGATCCCTGTGATCTGCATGAATCCAAGGGAGACCGGGGTCAACGGAGGCTGGAGCTTCCAGTAATTCAGGTCCTCAGGCACGGATCCCGATCACGAGGATATCGTCCACCTGCTCGTGGGCCCCGCGCCATGCGTTGAACCCTGCATTGATGCGGTCGCGTTGCTCATCCGTGGGCAACGCGCTCACCTCCACCAGCAGTTCCCTGAACCGGCGGTATAGGAACTTCTTGCCCTTGGGGCCGCCGAACTGGTCCGCAAAGCCGTCGGAGAAGACATAGACCATGTCCCCGGCCTGTAACCGGATCCGGTGATCGGTGAACGAGCGGCCATCGAGGTCGAAGCTGCCGATGGCGTTCTTGTCAGGTGCGAACTGTAATACCTCCCCCTGGCGGACAACGTACAAAGGGCAGTTGGCACCGGCATATTCCAGCAGCTGACGCGTGGGGTCGTAGCTGCACAGCGCCATGTCCATGCCATCGCGTACCAAGGCCTGTTCGCGGTCCTTGTGCAAAGCGCCATAGGCGATCCGGTTCAATTCTTGCAGGATCTCCGATGGCTTCGAGCGGCCCAGCTCCTTCACCGCCTGATTGAGCCCATTGTATCCGACCAGGCTCATGAACGCACCCGGCACTCCATGGCCCGTGCAATCGACGGCAGCGAACAGCACGCGTTCCTCCATGCGCTCGAACCAATAGAAATCGCCACTGACGATATCCTTCGGCTTGTAGTACACGAACGATCGGGGCAGCAGTTCCCTGATCCGTTTGTCCGGGGGCAGAATGGACTCCTGAAGCCGCTTGGCATAGCGGATACTGCCCGTTACGTTCTTGTACAGCTCGACCACCTTGCGGCTTTGTCGTTCCACCTCCTCCTTCTGCCGTACCACTTCCTCGGTACGCTCCAGCACCTTCATTTCCAGGAAGCGTTCGCGTTGGCCCAGTTCATCGCGCATCTTCAGGAGCGCATGCCCCAGCATGTCCTCCTCGCTCAACGGCCGGTACTCCGCCTCGAAATCGCCGGCAGCCACAGCGTGCGAGAAATCCGTGGTGCGGCGAAGGCCCTCGACAAGGGAAGTGAGGGCTACCGACATGTCCCCGATCTCATCGTTGGTGGTCTGCACCTTGGTGCGTGGAATGATGCCCCGGCCCAGACTGAGCAGCACGCTGCGCAGGCGCTGCACGGGCCGTACGATACCCCGAATGATCAGCAGCGCCACCACAATGCCGATGACCACCAGCGCCAGCCCCATGTAGAGAACGAAGAACTTGAGCGAGTCAAAACTGCGGATCATGCCCTCGCCCAGTTCCGTGCGTTTCGTTTCCTGCATGGCCAGCAGTTTGTCGAGGTCCACCAGCACCTCGGCGGTCTGCTGGTCCAAGGGTCCACCCTCCTCGGCCAGATCGCTGCGTTCCATGTGCACGAAGGGATCACGGTAGCTCTCCAATCCCGGCAACAGGCTCTTGATGCGGTCGTGTATCTCGAACAAGCGGCCCATCTTGGTGGTGACCTGGTTCATGAGCGCAACCTCCTCATGGCCCCAGTCGTTCATGAGCGTATCGATCCGGTCCAGCAGCACAGGCAGCTCTTCGTTCGTCAACCGCACCAATTCGGTCTTTTCTGGCGCGTCGGCGCGGCTTTCCAGCAGTGCCCAGTGCTTCACCAACATGTGCGAGCTCACCATCAGGTTCCTCAGCCGCACCAGGGCATCCACCGAGGGCGAATACACCTGGTCGATCTGCTCGTTGATCGCACGGCTCCGTTCCAGCGTGCGGTTGGTGAGCATCACCACCAGCGCAGCGAAAAAGATGAACAGGCCGAAGCCCATCCCGATCTTACGTCCGATGGTCAAACGGATCGCCATGGCTTGTTCAGCGCTCCTCGGAAGGAGGCAACAGTTCGAACAATTGGCGGAACTTGTCTGCGTTCATCTGGTCCTGCAGGCTGTAGTAGATCCCCTCGAGGCCCAGGAGTGTTTCACGGCGCGAAGGGTTCATTTCATGTGCCTTCAACATGTACGGTAGAGCCTTCTGGAAGTACTCCTTGCTCGCCACCTGGATCATGGCCATGGTGGGGATGTCCACGTCCGCCGATATCCGTTGGATGTTGTACACACCCCTGTTGTAGTGAAGCGTGGCCAGGTTATAGTTGGCGCCATAGTTGTTCGCATCCAGCTCCAACACGCGCACGTAGGCGGCCACTGCCTGGTCGAAGAGGACCGTGTCGGTTCTGAACGCATTGAACTGTTTGGTGTAAATGGTGCCCAGCGCATTCCCGAACTCGATCTCCTTGTCCCGTGTGTTCGCATTCGGGTCCGACCTCAATTGAGCGACCTTATAGTCGGTGAATAATTTCCGGGCCCTGTCCGTGTCCATTGCGTTCAGCGCACGTGCCGCCTCATTGAAACAACTCCGCAGCAGGAAATCATAGGCCTGTAACGCATTGTCACGGTAGGTTCCCGGTTGGTCGAAGGCCATGCACGTATAAAGGCTTTCCAAGGCCTCCTGACGGACCTTATCAGCCTCCGGACCTCCGGGCATGCCCTTGTAGACATCCTTGTAGATAAAACCACGCAAGAGCCAGGCCTCCGGGTTCTCCGCGTGCATTTCAGAGCGCACGGCCCGGTCCACCGCCTCTCGGGCCCCCGCCAGGTCCCCGCCCTGATACTTGCGCAACACCTCGGCCAGAACGTCCGATTGGGCGGGCAGTATCGTGGCCACGAGGACCAGCACAAATGATATCAGGGAGCGGAGCACCATGGTCATTCCTCTACACGATGGGCCAGGTTCTTCAGGGTAAGACCCACCACAAGGCCGTGCTTGCGCGCATTGGCCATGCTCAGTTCATACTTCAGCAGGTTGTCCACCTTCACGAAGTTCACGACCGCACCATCCTCCATGCCCCCCTCATACTCGGTCACCACCAAGGTGGGCTGGTCCTTCATGCGCTTGAAGATCTCGGGCACCAACGCGAGCTCGGTGCGCCCGATGAAGAGCATGTGGCAACGTTCCAGGTCAGCTGTGCGTGGCAGCTTGCGGACCTCGATGGGCTGCTTTCCGATGGTACGGGTCGAATACTGTTTGATGAGCTCCTGGTACAGATTCGATCCACCGAGCACACCGATGATGAAATTGCCATTGCGCATGGCTGGATCCTTCCACTCCACCAGCTTGGCGATATTGTACAGATAGTTGGCCTGCAGAATGGCCGTGGTGTCCTTATCCGCATCGCGCTGCACAGGTGCGGCGGCGCACAAAAGCGGCAACAACACCCAGAACCGGGCTGCGCGCACCATGGCCTTCATGCGGAGCATAGCTTTGGGGCCCCACCCTTCCATTCCCATGCCGATCCGGATCACTGCGCAGCAAAGTAGGTTCAAGCTCAGGGCCCTAACGGCCATACTGACCGGCATCTGTCAACATCTGGCTGTTGACGTGCATGCGCAGGACGCGGACCTCCGCTACTTCGACCGGAGGGTACAGGAGGATGCCATGGGTTACCGTTGGCTGGCATGGAGCTCAGCCCATATTGGACACCGCCTCACCGGGAGCGTGCAAGGGCGTTTGGCCGAACAGGCGGCGGACAGCCTTTTTCGTTCATCGGGCCTTCCCAAGGTATACGGCTTCCCTTTTGAAGCTCAGGCCTGGTCGCGCGGGCAGGTCAAGCTCACCATTGGTGATGGCGCAGGTTACATGCACCTGCAAGCCGTTGCATTGGCCAATACACCCCTGGAGGCGAACGTGGAGGCCCCTTTGGTGGATGCGGGCAATGGACTGTCTGCGGACCTGAAGGCGCTTGGCGATCGCCTTATCGGACGTGTGGCGCTCATCAACATCGGGCTGGTGGATGCTCCCGAAGGAGCCCGCAACCTGCACCGCAGCGAAAAAGCCGCGCTTGCATTGGATGCCGGCGTGGCGGCGATCCTGTTCGTTAACCAAGTGGAGGGCCATGTCCTGCTCACCGGCACAGCATCCATCGATGGACGGCTGATCCCCGTTCCAGCGGCCTGTGTAGCCACCGAGGATGGCACCCAATTGAGGGAACGTCTACGTAAAGGTGAGCCTCTCACGGCCCGCCTCGCCATGTCCAACAAGAGCAACATGGTACAGGCCAATAATGTCATTGCCGAGATCACTGGCACGCGACTTCCGGAGGAGGTGATCGTGGTGGGCGGCCACTTGGACAGTTGGGACCTGGCAACAGGTGCCACGGACAACGGCTTGGGCTCGTTCTCCATCTTGGACCTTGCGCGAGCCATGCAAGCCGTGCCCTTCCGTCCGGAACGCACCATTCGTTTTGTACTGTTCATGGGCGAGGAACAGGGGCTTTTGGGTTCTCGCGCCTTGGTCAAGCACTACCAGGAGACCGGTGAATTGGGCCGGATCCGCTGCATGATCAACCTGGACATGAGCGGGAATCCACAGGGGTTCGGCGTGGGCGGCCCGGCCGGCTGGGCCGAACTGATCGCCCACCACTGTTCCGATATCCGCACCATCGATAGCACGGCATTTGTGGGCAAAAGCGGACAAGAGGTGTGGTTGCACAGCGATCATCAACCCTTCCTACTGGCCGGCGTGCCGGTGCTCTATCCCCTCAGTGATCTGGGAAAACACGTTTACGGCTGCTACCACAGCAGTTGCGACGACATCCATCTGGTGGACCCGCAAGCCATGGTGAACAATGTCCGGTTCACGGGGCAATTGCTCTATCGTTTGGCCGCTACGCCGGAGCTGCCGGGCCACTTCACTGAACAGGACCTGCGCGAGCGTCTCATTTCGGCAGGCTTGGAAGGCCCGCTACGGATCGGTGGCGATTGGCCTTGGTGAACCGTCCTCTCGCCTTAGCGAAAAGAAAAAGGCTGGCGCGAACCTCGCGCCAGCCGTCTGTATTCTGGGACAGCCTTCAGGCATTGGGTCCACCCTTTGCGTTCCCTCCATTTGCACCGGTCATCCCCTCCAGGTCCCGGTCGAACAGATAAAGTCCACCCTTGTCGTTCCCGATCAGGTTCAGTTTGTCGATAAGGGTGCGCGCCAAGGCCTCCTCCTCGATCTGTTCACCCACGTACCACTGCATGAAATTGTGGGTGGTATAATCCTTCTCTTTCAGGCAGAGGTCCACCACCCCATTGATCTCATTGGTCACCTTGGTCTCGTGGTCCAGTAGGGCACGGAACACGTCGGTAATGCTCTTGTAGTTGGTTCCGGGTTGCTTGAGCGCAGGCACAACGGCACGGCCTCCACGTTCGTTGATGAACTTCACAAGCTTCAGCATGTGCAGGCGCTCCTCATCGCTGTGGCGATAAAGGAATGCCGCCGTACCGCTAAGGCCTTGGTTCTCGGCCCAGCTGGCCATGGCGAGGTAGGCTTGGCTGCTGCTGGCCTCCACGGCCACCTGGCCGTTCAGGGCCGCTTCGATCTTCTTGGAAAGCATGTGAAATGTTCTTGGAGGGAGCAAAGGTAGGTACCTACCACGCCCTCAGCGTTTATTGAAGTTGTTCATCGCGTTGGCCACTCCCAGCAGCGCGAACTGCAGTACGGCCTTACCCGCCAGTTCGATGCGCTCGGCCAGTGTCTTGCGTTCGTTCTCATTCCATTCACCCAGCACATATTCGCTTTGGCGACCCTTGGGGAAGTCACTGCCGATACCGAAACGCAAGCGCGGGAACTCCTCCGTACCAATGAGCTCAATGATGCTCGTAAGGCCATTGTGGCCTCCGGCACCACCCTTGGCCCGTATGCGTATGGCACCGAACGGGATAGCCAGGTCATCCGTAATGACCAGCACACGATCCGCTGGGATGTTCTCCTGCTCCATCCAATAACGCACCGCTTTTCCACTGAGGTTCATGAACGTGCCGGGCTTGATGAGGATGAAGGTGCGGCCCTTGTGACGCAGTTCGGCGCGGTCTGCATAACGGTCCTGGCCGAAGCGCACTTCGGCATTAGCGGCCAGATGGTCTAGCACTTGGAACCCGATGTTGTGCCGGGTATGCGTGTATTCGGGGCCGGGGTTTCCCAAGCCTACGATGAGGTATTTCATGACGGCTACAAATGAAACGGACCCGGCGTTCACCGGGTCCGTTCAACTCCAAATTCAGCAGGACCAAGGGGTCCCGTTCAGTTACTTCTTGGCCGCTGCCTTGGCAGGAGCGGCGGCCTTGGCAGGAGCAGCACCCTTGGCACCAGCGGCAGCACCTTCAGCGGCCTGGTCCTGCTTCTTGGTCATCTTCACGGCGACCACCACGTTGCTGGCACGATCGAGCATCGTAAGGCCATCGAACTTAAGGTCGCTGATCTTGATGCTCTGGTTCACATCAAGGTCGGCCACATTGAGCTCCAGGTGCTGGGGCAGCTTGCTGGGCAGGGCCTTCACGCGCACCTTGCGCATGGGCTGGTTCAATTTGCCACCTGCACGCACACCGGTAGGCTGACCCACCAAACGAACGCTCAGCATGGTGGTGGTCTCCTTGCTCGGGTCGAGCTGCAGGAAGTCGATGTGGATCACCTTGTCGGTGAGGGGGTGGAACTGCTTTTCCTGCACCATGGCAAGGGTCTTGGTACCCTCGAGGTCCAGTTCGATGCCGTTCACATCGGGGGTGAAGACCACCTTGCGCAAGGCGGCCTCGTCCACGCTGAAATGCACGGTCTTTTCATTTCCGTAGAGCACGCAAGGCACGCGTTTCTCCCGGCGCAGTTGGGCGGCATCCTTGGTGCCGACGGCTTTGCGGAGGGTACCGCTGAGCGCTACAGTGTTCATGGGTCTGGGTGTGTTAGGCGATGATGAAATGGCTGCTGATGCTTTCGTGACTGCGCACGCGCTTGATGACATCGGCGAACAGGCCGGCCACGGTCAGCTGTTTGATCTTGGTGGTACCGGCCGCCTTGATCTTGTCCAAGGGGATGGTATCGGAAACGATGAGCTCGGTGAGGGCACTGCGTTCGATGCGCTCATAGGCCTCGCCGCTCAGAACTGCATGGGTGCGTACGGCACGAACACTGGTGGCACCCTGATCCATCATCATGTCGGCGGCCTTGGTAAGCGTGCCGGCCGTGTCGACCATGTCGTCCACGAGCACCACGTTCTTGCCCTTGATGTCACCGATCACGGTCATGCTCTCGATCTGGTTGGCCACTTTGCGCTGCTTGTAGCAGATGGCCATGTCCACGCCCAGGTGTTTGGCGTAGGCATTGGCACGCTTGGTACCTCCGGTATCGGGGGCCGCCATCACCAGGTCCGGAAGGGCCAGCTCCTTGATATGGGGCAGGAAGATGCTGCTGGCGAACAGGTGGTCCACCGGCACCTCGAAGAAGCCCTGGATCTGATCGGCATGGAGGTCCATGGTCATCACCCGGTCAACACCAGCGGCGGTGAGCATATTGGCCACCAGCTTGGCGCCAATGGACACCCTTGGTTTGTCCTTGCGGTCCTGACGGGCAAAGCCGAAGTAGGGCATAACGGCCACAATGCGCTTGGCGCTTGCACGCTTCGCGGCATCCACCATCATCAACAGCTCGAAGAGATTGTCGCTGGGCGGGAAGGTGCTCTGCACGATGAACACCAGTTCACCTCGCACGGTCTCCTCGAAACTCGGTTGGAACTCCCCGTCACTGAAGCGGCTCACGGTCACCTCGCCCAAACGCTCACCGCTAGCCGCGGCGATCTGTTCGGCCAGGTACCGCGTGGCGGAACCGCTGAAGATCTTGGAACTTTCCTGCATGGCTTGGGGCCGAAATCGGGCTGCAAATGTAGTGATCTTCCGGTGGTTATCAACACCTGTTGGTGGAGGGGGTCGGAGAGCCGCCGATTAACTTGCAGGCCATTGCCCGGTCGGCCTGCCCGCCGCGCTTGGACCATGCCCAAGAACACCACTTCCCCCTCCCCCGCCCAACTGGCCCAGGACGTACTTGCAGCGGTTCGCCGCAGCGGTTCCGCCGGCGTCACCAGCCAGCAACTGGCGCTCCAACTGGGTTTCAAGGACAAGAGCCATCGCTACCTGCTTTTCGACGCCATTGAACTGCTGCTCGACGAAGGACGCATCGAGACCGGTAAAAAGGGGCGGTATACAGCGGTGGGCGGTCGCGACACGCTGGAAGGCACCATCGACATCATTGCGAGCGGCGCAGGCTATGTGCGCATAGAGGGGCACACCGACGATATCTACGTCCACAACCGCGACATCGGCACGGCGCTCCATGGCGATCGGGTGCTGGTGAAACAGAGCGGTGGACGCGGCACGCGGACCGAGGGCAAGGTGCTGCAAGTGGTGAAACGTCGTCGCACCGAGTTCGTCGGCACCATTCACAAGCAGGAAGGTCGCATGCTGCTGGTGGCGGACGACCAACGGGTGCAACGGCCGTTCATGATCCCCCTCCATGCTTCCATGAACGCCCAGGATGGCGACAAGGCCATCATTGCCCTGGGCGAATGGAAGGACGCGCGCGACCTGCCTCGAGGCGAAGTGGTGCGCATACTGGGCCGCGCTGGCGAGCACAGCGTGGAAATGCACGCGATCCTGGCCGAGTTCGGCCTTCCGCTGGAATTCCCGGAAAGCGTATTGCAGGCCAGCACACAGATCGCGAACGGGGTGACGCCTGAGGAGATCGCCCGACGTCGTGATGTGCGACACATTCCCACGCTCACCATCGACCCCGATGATGCCAAGGACCTGGATGACGCACTGAGCGTGCATCGCCTCGAGAACGGCCATTGGGAGATAGGCATCCACATCGCGGACGTAAGCCACTACGTGACACCCCGGAGCGTGATCGACATGGAGGCCGCTAACCGTGCCACCAGCGTCTACCTGGTGGACCGCGTGGTGCCCATGCTTCCGGAGAAACTGAGCAATGACCTCTGCTCGCTGAACCCGCACACCGACAAGCTGAGCTTCAGTGCGATCTTCGAGCTTGACGAACAGGCACGGATCAAGGGTGAGTGGTTCGGGCGTACGGTGATGCGCTCACAGCGCCGTTTCGCCTATGCCGAAGCGCAGGCCATCATCGACGGCGGCGGCGGAGAGTTCAAGAGCGAAGTACTGGTGCTACACGGCCTGGCGCAGGTGCTTCGCAAGGAACGTATCGCCAACGGAGCGTTGGAAATAGGGGGCAACGAGGTCAAGTTCAAGCTCGACGAGAAGGGCCGTCCGTTAGGCGTCTACGAGAAGGTGATGGGGCCCGCGAACTGGCTGATCGAGGAATTCATGTTATTGGCCAACAAGCGCGTGGCGGCCTGGGTGAACAAGCAGAAAAAGGGGGGTGTACCGCCGTTCGTCTATCGCATCCACGACCTGCCCGACCCCGATAAGGTGGAGGCACTACGCGCCCTCGCCAAGAGCTTCGGACACACATTGGTGGTGCACAAGGACGAGGACCTGCCACATGCGATCAATCGGTTGCTGAACGATGTGCGCGGGAAGGAGGAGGAGAACATCATCAAACAGGTCGCGATCCGCAGCATGGCGAAGGCCATTTACAGCACGGAGAACATCGGTCACTACGGCCTCGCCTTCGAGCATTACACGCACTTCACCTCGCCCATCCGTCGCTACCCGGACCTGTTGGTACACCGCGCCATGGCCCATTACCTGGCGGGCGGCAAACACCTGGACCGCGAGGCACTGGAGATCAGCTGCAAGCACAGTTCGCGCATGGAGAAGCAGGCCTCGGACGCGGAACGCGCCAGCATCCGGTACAAACAGGCGGAATACCTGCTGGCACGCATCGGACAGACCTTCGAGGGCATCATCAGCGGCCTCACCAACTGGGGCGTCTATGTGGAATTGCGCGAGAACAAATGCGAAGGCATGATCGGACTGCGGGACCTGCCGGGCGATGTGTTCCGTTTCGATCAGGAGCACTATACAGTGGTAGGTCACCGCACCGGACGACGCTTCCGGTTGGGAGATGAGGTCAGCGTGAGCATCAAGGCGGTTGACATGGACCGACGCAGCGTGGACCTTGCCCTGGCAGGAGAGCCTGCCGTGACCACGAGTGGCAAGTTCGAGCGCAGGCACACCACGAGCAGGACCACCAGCAAAGGGGCTGGCAAGGGAAGCAAGGGCTCCAGTAAAAAAGGAAGGACCGGTCGCAAATGAACCGGTCCTTTCACCCTTGAACGCGTTCGCTCAGACGAGGTTCAGGCGCTTGGCCAGCTCGTCCTTGTAGGATCCCCCAATAGGGATCACCTTCTTATCGTTCTCCAGAATGAGGTTGGGGCCCTCGATGGCCGTGATCTTGTCCAGCCGGACAATGAAACTGCGGTGCACGCGAACGAATTCAGGCTCGGGCAGTTTGGACTCAATGTCCTTCATGGTACTGTGCACGGTGTAACGCGTGTTCAGTGTGTTGATCACCACGTAGTCCTTGAGCGCCTCGATGAAGTAGATGTCCGTCGTCTTGAGCTTGACCAGTCGGCTGTTGCTCTTCACGAACAGGATATCCCTTCCGCTCTCCTTGTTCTCCACAATGGCGTAGAGCATATCGCGCTCCTTCAGTACCTCTGTCTCCTTCTTGTGCTTGTAGAGCGCCATTTCGATCGACGTGTGGATGTCGATCTCCTTGAAGGGCTTGATGATGTAGCCATAAGGCTGTGTCACCTTGGCCTTGGCCAGCGTGCTCTCATCCGCATAAGCGGTCAGGAAGATCACCGGGATGTTCGTTTCCCGGCGGATACGGTCCGCGGCCTCGATCCCGTTCATCTCGCCCTTGAGCATGATGTCCATGAGGATGATGTCCGGAAGATGTTCCGTGGCGAGCGCCACCGCTTGTTCGCCCGTGCTGGCCGCACCCACCACATGATAGCCCAATTTCTTCAGGCTGTGCTGAATGTCCTTGCTCACAATGCTCTCATCCTCCACTACGAGGACGTTCGTCTGCGCCATTGACGGTTTGCTTGATACGCTCAAAAGTAAGCAAATAGGTCACCCCGCTACTAGAGGTAATGTCGATTCGGCCATCCAACTGGTCCACCAGGGTGCGCACCAGCTCCAGGCCCAGATTGCCTTGCACGTATGGATCGAACCCTTGGGGAAGGCCTATCCCATTGTCGGCAACGGTCAGCTCGACACGATCCCCTTCACAGCGCAATCGGATGTCAACAACGCCAGCAGCGCCATGGGGGTAAGCATGCTTGAGGGCGTTGCTGATGAGCTCGTTCAGGATGAGCCCGCAGGGAATGGCCTGGTCCAGCACGAGGTTGGTGGGGCTCAGGTCCATGTTCAGGTCCACCTTGCCGCTGAGGCTGTAGCTCATGACCAGATTGCGGGCCAGGCCGTCCACGTAAGCGGCCAGGTCCAGCGAACTGAAATCCTTGTGTTGATAGAGGCTTTCGTGGATGAGCGACATGCTGCGTATCCGGTCCCGGCTATGGTGCAACAGGTCCCTCAGGCGTTCATCATCGCCTACGTACGCGGACTGCAGGTTCATGATGCTGGAGATGATCTGCAGGTTGTTCTTTACCCGGTGATGCACCTCCTTGAGCAGCACTTCCTTCTCGGCCAGACTGCGAAGGAGCTCGCGCTGCGCCTCCTTGCGTTCGGTAATGTGGTAGGCAAGCCCTGAGATCTCCTGCACGCGGCCATCCACGATAATGGGGGTGATGAAGTTCTCCACCCAGATGGTGCGTCCGTTCTTGTCGCGCATTTCGGCCTCGAACTGTTGTGGCTTGCCCCGCAACGCGGCCCTGTATCCTTCGAACACCTTGCTCATGCCATGGCCCGTGGTCTTTTCGTCCGGAGCGGCGGCGAACACATCACCCACTTCAAAAACAACGCCGAGATCGGTGTACATGCTGTTCCGGAAATGTGCGTTGCATGAGGTGATCCGGAAGTCCGTATCCATGGTCCAGATCATGGTGTTCACGGCATTGTCGAAGATAGCCTGCAGGCGTGCGGAATTCTCGCGCACGCGGTCCTCGGCCACCTTCTTGTCGGTGATCTCGTGGCCCACGCCGAACACCTCATTTACCAGCCCTTCCGCATCGAAAATGGGGCTCAGGAAGATCTCATTGTAAACACGGCGGCCAAGCTGGTCGATCACATCGGTCTCGAACCGCACCGGGATGCCGGAGAACGCTTCGGCGTACTTCTGTTCCCAGAAGGTGTGATACTCGGTCGTGGCGAACAGCTTGCGCGGCTTTTCCGGGTTGGTATTGATCTCGGGCCTTGTTCCATGGAGCCGTTCGATCATGTCACCATAGGCCTTGTTGTACGAGGTGAGCTTGATCTCCCGGTCAACGGTCCAGAACAAGTGGTCGCTGCTCTCGAACAACGCTTTCCACTTCGCCTCATGCTCCTGCACACGCTGGCGGGCCGCATGCATTCCGGATACATCCCGGAAGATGCTCCGAGTGGCCGCAGGCCTGCCATCCACGAGTCGCAGGTTGGTGGTCCCTTCAACATGTACCGCGTGCCCGTCCTTGGCCATGAACACGGTCTTGATCTCCTCGGCGTGTCCACCGGTCGTGATCCTCTGTAAAAGCTGCTCGCAATCCGCTCTATATGAGGGATGGATGATGTCCAGGAACCGCATGGTCTTCAGGTCCTCATCCGAGTAGGCCAGCGCCAACCGCCAGGCTTTGTTCACATACTGGAAACGCCCGTCCACATCCACGCTCTGGATAAGGTCAGTGGCGTTCTCGAACAGGTCGCGATAACGCTCCTCACTGGCCCGCAGGGCCTCCTGGTCGCGCTTTACTCGCGTGATGTCGCGCGAAACGCCCATGGCACCCAACAGTCGTCCTTCCTCATCGAACAGGCGCGATGCGGCCAGGAACGAAGTGAACACTTCGCCATCACGGGTCCGGTTATCCACTTCGCCGGTATACACACCGTGCTCTTCCAACTCACGCTGTATGGTCGCGTACTGTTCCGGGTCCGCATAGAGGTTCCGGGTATTGGTGGCCATGATCTCCTCGGGTTCCCAGCCGAAACGCAGACTGGCCGCTGGATTGAACTCGGTGATGCGACCTTCCGGATCGGCGGCCATGATCATGTCAATGGAACTGTCCACCAGACTGCGCAGGTATTTGCGCGAACGGCGAAGTTCCTCCTGCGTGCGCCGGTGTTGGAGGATCTCATCGCGCAACACTTGGTTCACCTCCTCGGCCATCCGCAATCGGATGCGCTCCTCCAATAGCCCTTGCTGTACGCTCTGGTCCTGCAAGGTCAATTGCACGGCATTGCGACCATCGTGATGCACGGGCGTTGCGAACAGGAGCACTTCACGGCCCGGTGCGTTGGACAAGGCTACGGACAACGGCTTATCGTCCTGGTCATGGGACGATGCATGTTGCAACCGTTCCTGCACCACCGATGCACTTTCCCGTACGAACAGATCCATCACGGACCTGCCCGTGAGCGAACACCCGGCCATTTCCTCGGCCGCCGGATTGGCATATTTGATGAGACCACCGGCAACAACAAGAAGTCCGTCGCGGATATGCTCCACCACGCTGCGGTAGCTGGCCATCAACGAGGCTTGTTCCACCTGTGCCTGGCGGAAGGCCGTGATGTCTATGAGCGACCCTTGGATGGTGGGTGGCCTTCCCTCGGGCTCGTCCAGAAAGACGTTCTCCAACACATGCACGGCCCTGCCGTTCTTGTGCTTTAGCACGATCTCGAAATTGGTCAGGCCCTTTTCTCTGAGCAGGGTCTCCAGAAATCGGTCGCGTTCCTGCTTGGAATAATACAGGTTGAGCGCCGGTCCGCGCATAAGCGCATCACGCCCACTGTAACCCAGGATATGGGCCATGGCATCGTTGCACTCCAGGAAACGACCTTCCATGGTGGAGCGGAACATGCCTGCCAGGCTCCGGCTCACGAGATCATCGTACTGCCGTTTCAGTTCGAGATAGGCCTTGGCAAGCTCCGAAGTGGCTTCATCCTCCCCGATCAGCCCATCCTCCGCGTTCATGGTCCGAACTTACGATTTCGTCCCAATGAAGCTCAGGGCTGGTCGGCACCGGGTTGATAGGGCGGCGGCACTTTCTCCCCATCGATGCGCATTTCAGCCCCATCGCGGAACTTGATGGTGAGCACGACGTTGCCGGCCTCATCGTAGTGAATGAAATCACCTTGTTGAAGACCCATGCTGAAACGGCCTTCCAGTTTTAATTGGCCGTTGGGCCAGTACCACTTATGCTTGCCATCGGGCTCGCCATTGATGAAGCTGCCAGTGAAATACTTTTTGCCGGTCTCCAGATAGGTGTACACCCATGGGCCATCCTTCAGGCCGTCCTTGTAAGCCCCCTCCTCGCGGTGGTCGCCCACTTCATAGATCCACTTGCCTTCCTTGCGTCCATCAATGTACTCGCCCTGCGTGATCACATGGCCATCCTCCGCGTACTCTGCCGATGCACCATCCTCCTTGCCTCGACGGTACAGCTCCTCACGATGCACAGCTCCTCCCTCATAAAACCACTTCCAAGGTCCGTTGGCCAGGCCATTGGCAAACCTGCCCTTTTGCTCGATCTTCCCACCACGGTGGTAGAAGGTCCAATCACCGTCCTTCTTGCCCTCCTTGTAGCTACCCTCTGCACGTTTCTCGCCATCGGCATAGTACTCCACCCAAGGACCTTCCAAGGCGCCCACCTCGTTCACCATGCCTTCGCTCACCAGCTGATCGCCCATGTAGATCTTGGCGCCGGAGATCTTACCGTCCATTGCGAATTCCTTGAACAGGCCTTCACGTTTACCGGAACGTGAATAGCTGCCGATGCTCGCCACTTTTCCATTAGGATGGAAGGTCCGCTTGATGTCGACCGTAAGGGTTTCCTGCGCACGGATGTCCACCTGGCCACCATCGTACTTCACCATGTCCTTGAGGTTGCCCTTATCATCGTATTCCTTGAAAATGCCCTGCCTTCGGTCATCCACGAACGACCCTTCCCACTTCACCTTCCCACTGGGATGGAACTCTTTCCACGGACCTTGTCGAAGACCCATGGCGTCGAGTTTGTTGATCTCTTCGCGCTTACGCAACATGCCGGCCCCATATTGCAGCAGGGCCACCACGCGACCATCCGCGGAATATTCGTACCCCCTTCCCTCCTCTTTTCCGGCCTTGAAGGGCACTTCCTTCTGTACCTGGCCATTGGGATGATAATAGCGCGCCAGTCCTTCGCGGAGATCGTTCACATAATGCTCCTCGCTGATGAGCACGCCAGTGGTATCGAACTTACGGGAGGGACCCTCCTTGCGGTCAGCCGAATAATTGATCTCGCTCTGCAACACACCGTTGCCAGCATAGAACCGCCAGGTACTGTCCAACTGGAAACGCCTCCGGTTGCCCTCACTGCGCAGCACACCGGTGTCGTAATAGGTACGCCAGTACCCCTCGGGCTTGCCGTTCACCAGCACACCCTCACTGCTCACCTTGCCGTTCGGGAAAAAGTACTTCGTGGGTCCGTCCTCCTGCTGAGCTGTGGCCATGATCGCCAACAGGTACAACAACAAACCCATCAACACCCTCTTCATCATATATCCTATCTCTTTAAAATAGTTGATGATATAAGATAGGCTGTTCACAGTGTTGATGATCCCTTGGGCAGGTGCTTGCAGGAACGGGTTATCAAAAGTAGCGCACCGTGGATCAACGATCCCACAAGCGTTTGAGGAACGGAAGTGGTTGAGCATCTAAGGTGAATGCCTGTTCGATGAACGATCGTTGATAACGCATTGGTGTGAGGTGGTGTTGGATCTTCAGGTGTGCGGTAAAGGCTCCTTGATCGTTCGATCACCGTGCAGATCGGGCGACAAGAAAACTTGTGGGAGCAGAGGGATCGATCAAGCAAAAAAGGAACCCGGACCACCAAGGAATGTTCTCCTGTGTTCTCAACAGCAATTCACTGGATCCCACGATCCGATCGTTCGATCCCGGGGTGGTTATCAACAAGATATCTTTGAGGCATGGCGGCACATATCACCATAGGCAGCGATCACGCAGGGTTTGAACTAAAGCACCGGATCAAGGACCACCTGAGGTCCAAGGGATTCGAGGTCACTGATAAGGGCACGCATGTGAAGGACAGTGTGGACTACCCGGACTTTGCCCATGCAGTGGCCCACGCAGTGACCGCAGCGCCCGGCGAGTGCGGGATCGTGATATGCGGTAGTGGTAATGGTGTGAACATCACGGCGAACAAGCATGCCGCGATCCGTTCGGCCCTGGCCTGGACGCCCGAGGTGGCGGCCCTGGCCCGCCAGCACAACAATGCCAACATTCTGGCGCTGCCAGCACGGTTCATCACCGATGAGCAGGCCATCGCCATTGTAGATGCTTTCCTTGGTGCCACGTTCGAAGGTGGTCGCCATCAGCGCCGCATTGAACTGATCGAGCCCAAGGCGTACTGAAAAGACCATTCGCTCCATGTTCCGATACCTGACCTTGCTGGCGAACCTGTTCGCCGGATCGATGCTTCATGCCCAAGTGGACAGCGTGGCCATGCGCTATGCCTCGTCCATTACCGAGGGCGAGCTGCGCACACACCTCACCGTTCTGGCCAGCGATGAATACCAGGGCCGTGACACGGGCAAGGAAGGGCAGAAGATGGCCGCTGCCTATCTGCGCCGGCAGTTCGAGCGCATGGGTATCCCACCCATCCCTCCAATGGTGGCCCCTACCCTGATCGACGGCTATTTCCAGCCCTTCGAGCTGATCGAGGACCAGGGAGGTTCCATTGATGTGGTGACGCCCAGTGGAACCCTCAGACCCATGCAGGAGCTGTTCTATTTCAACGAGAGCCTGGTGGAGGACCTGGTGATGGAGGAGCTGATCTACATGGGCAAAGCCGTTGAACTGAGCGCCAAGTCCGACCTGCCGGTCAGCTCCAGGGCGTTGCTCTTCTCTGGTGAGGGTCTGCCTGCCGACATGTCCATGATGGTGCCCATGCGCCTCACGATGGAATGGGCACGAAGCAAGGATGTACGATTGGTTGTTGTTGTCGTGGACAGTGTTGCAGCATTGGCCAGGGAGTTCGGGCACATGGCCGGTGGTGGTCGCATGCGTTTGGCGGATGCCCCGGCAGCCAATGGAGAAAAGACCAGGTCGGGAACGCAGTTGCTGCTGGTGGACAAGGGTTCCGTGGACATGCTTTTCCCCAACGCGAAGTATGCCAAGGTGCAGCGTAAACGGGCCGGGACCAAGGTGAAGGCGAACATCACCGTGCGGGTGCGCCCCAAGCAGAACCGGCTGGTAAGCGAGAATGTACTGGCCTATATTGAAGGCACTGACAAGAAGGACGAGGTGGTGGTGATCACCGCGCACTACGACCATATCGGGGTGGAGGACGGCGTGGTGTACAATGGTGCCGATGATGATGGCAGTGGTACGGTCGCCTTGTTGGAGATCGCACAGGCGTTCGCCAAGGCCAGGGCCGCTGGTCGGGGACCACGACGCAGTGTGCTGATCATGCCGGTGAGCGGTGAGGAGAAAGGCCTGCTCGGATCACGCTACTACAGTGATCATCCGGTATTCCCCCTGGAGAACACCGTGGCGGACCTGAACATCGACATGATCGGGCGTACGGACAGTACCCATGCCAGCAGTGCGCCTTATGTGTATGTGATCGGCAGCGACCGGCTGAGCACCGAACTGCATGTGGCCAACGAAACAGCCAACAATCACGTGGGTCTGCAGCTGGACTACACGTTCAACGCCACGGATGACCCCAATCGCTTCTATTACCGGAGCGACCACTACAACTTCGCCCGTAAGGGTGTCCCCAGCATCTTCTACTTCAGCGGGGTGCATGCGGACTATCACCAGCCCGGTGATGATGTGGAGAAGATCCAGTTCGACCTGTTGCACCAGCGCACCCAGCTGGTATTCCACACGGCCTGGATCCTGGCGAACCGCGAAGCACGGATCGTGGTGGACAAGCCCTGATCAGGGTCTGCGTTCGGCGGTGGATCCTTCCGCCAGCAGGGACTCGATGAACGACTCGAGGTTCCGCTTGTAGTTGTCGTAATGCCCACCGGTACCGGGGCCGAAAAAGCCCGTTCGGATGCGCCGCACCGTGCCATCCCTGCCCACGAATATGCAGGTGGGATAGCTCATCACGTGGTCAAGGAAGGGAAGCTTGGCCGCGGCCACCTCTTTGGAGGCGGTACCACCGTAAAGCACGGGATACGGGACCTGCAGGGTCTTGCGAAAGCGCTGCAGCGCTTCCTGGGCGCGAGCGGGGTCCTCGTATTTCTCGAACGCCACGGCGAACATCTCCAGGCCGCGGTCGTGGTATTTGGCGTAGAGCTCGTTCATCAGGCGCGTTTCATCCACGCAGTTCGGGCACCAACTGCCCATGATCTGCACCATGAGCGGCTTCCCCTTGAAGCGCTCATCGGACGTCGAGACCACGCCACCCTCGGTGTCCGGGAAGCGGAGGTGGATCATCCGGTGGCCTTCACGCAGGAAGGTGAGCGAATCGGGATCACGCAGACGGAAGTCGGGGTTGCGCACCGCCATCCACGGCTCCTGCCAATGCGTACCGCTCCAAAAGCGCCCGGTCATGCTGTCGCCGACCAGTTGGGCGGCGAACAGGAACGCATGTGAACCATCGAAACAGGACAGCTGGAGCGAGTCGTTGTGTACCTGGCCTTCCAGGAACCTGTAATCGCCGGTCTCGGTCATGAACGTACCCGTGGCGCGCCCATCGGCATGCTCCTCGAACACACCGATCGCGTTGTAGGCATCGGGCGTACCGCGGCTGAAACGCACTTCCCAGTTTCCGGCGATCTCGCCACGGCCGTTGCTCGGCCCCGGAAAACGATGGGCCTGACCGGCATGGGCGACGAACGGGATGCTGTAGTCGGGGCCCTTGAGGTAGTTGAACCAGTGCCCTTCGATCAATGAATCGTTGCGTACAAGGCCTTTGAATTCCGAGTCATAGAGCGGCATTCGGGCCAGGAACGTGTCATTGTGCAGCACCACCTCGCTCACTACGATGTCCTCTGCCCCATTGTGTATGTGCATGGTCCAGTGGCCACTATCATCGGTCATCAGTTCCATGGTGCAGGGCAGGGTTCGGCCCTGCATGGACAGTTCCATGCGCCAGCTACCTGTGCGCGGTACGGAGTGTTCCGGGGGTGCTACCCAGGAACATCCGGCCAGCAGCAGCACGGTACAGAACGTGATCAGGAGAACGCGCACAGGAGGTGGTGGTGTGGGCAAGATAGGTTCCCTGACTTTTTACAAAGCGATCCTATTGGCCGATACTTGAGATCCAACGGCCTACAGATCGAACTTGATGCCTTGTGCCAGCGGCAACTTCGTTCCGTAGTTGATCGTGTTGGTCTGGCGGCGCATGTAGGCTTTCCAGGCATCGCTACCGCTCTCGCGTCCGCCGCCGGTCTCCTTCTCCCCGCCGAAGGCGCCACCGATCTCGGCCCCGCTGGTTCCGATGTTCACATTGGCGATGCCGCAATCGCTTCCGGCCATGCTCAGGAAGCGTTCCGCCTCGCGCAGGTCAAGGGTCATGATGGCGCTGCTGAGGCCCTGCTTCACGTTGTTCTGTATGGCGATGGCCTCGGTCACATCACCGCTGTAACGCAACAGGTACAGGATCGGCGCAAAGGTCTCCTCCTGAACGATGGCCATTTCCGGTGTGGCCTCCACTACCGCAGGGCGCACGTAGCAACCGCTCTCGTAGCCGGCACCGCTAAGAACGCCACCTTCCACCACCACCTTGCCGCCCTGGGCCTTGGCCGCGGCCAAAGCGGCCAGGTACGTGTCCACGGCCGCCTTGTCGATCAAGGGGCCAACGTGGTTGTTCTCGTTCAAGGGGTCGCCGATGCGGAGCTGGCCGTAAGCCTTCACGAGCTTGTCACGGAAGGCGTCATAGACCTTGGTGTGGATGATCAATCGGCGTGTGCTGGTGCAACGCTGGCCGGCGGTCCCCACGGCACCGAACACACAGCCAATGAGCGACATGTCCAGGTCGGCCTTGTCGCTGATGATGATCGCGTTGTTGCCGCCGAGCTCGAGCAGCGAGCGGCCCAAACGTTGGCCTACTGCGGCGCCCACCGCCTTGCCCATGCGTGTACTGCCCGTGGCGCTCACCAACGGAACGCGCGCATCATGGCTCATCCATTCGCCTACTTCGCGACCACCATTGATGATGCAGCTGACGCCCTCTGGAACGCCGTTGCGCTTGAACACTTCGACCGTGATGTGCTGGCAAGCGATGCTGCAAAGGGGCGCCTTTTCACTGGCCTTCCAAAGGGTCACATCGCCGCAGATCCAGGCCAGGGCCGTGTTCCAGCTCCATACGGCCACGGGGAAGTTGAAGGCTGTAATGACGCCCACAAGGCCGAACGGATGCCATTGCTCGTACATCCGGTGCTCAGGACGTTCGCTGTGCATGGTGAGCCCGTGCAATTGGCGGCTCAGGCCAGCGGCGAAGTCGCAGATGTCGATCATCTCCTGCACCTCGCCCAGCCCTTCCTGGTAGCTCTTGCCCATTTCATAGCTCACCAGCTTCCCCAGATCGGCCTTGTGTTTGCGCAGCTCTTCGCCGAGCTGTCGGACCACTTCGCCTCGCTTGGGGGCTGGCCAGGTTCGCCATTCCTCGAAGCCCATCTGGGCCGTGGCAATGGCCTTGTCGTATTCGGCCCTGCTGGCGCCGCGTACGCTGCCGATCAGGGCGCCATCCACCGGGCTGAAACTCTCCAGTAGCTCGCCTTCTCCCTTCATCCAATTGGCGCCTGTAGAAACGCCGCTGTTCATTTCCTGCACGCCGAGCTTTTTGAAGATGTCGGCGATCTGGTTGGTGGTGAGGGTGACTGTGCTCATGAGGGGGTGTCCGGTTTCGGGCCGCAAAGGTAGAATGACGCGGACGCGTTCAGACCAGGATTACAACGCCGGAGAGAGGTGAAAGGGCCGACGTTACGCGACCACCGGACATTTGTGTACAAGTACCTGATAATCAATAGATTGTAACTGGCCCCTTATTTGGTCCCTAAGCGCACAAAGCACGTCACCTCTAGGTACACCACTACCGAAGGGGTGAAAACGCCGCAGAGGCCACAAAAAGCACCTCCTCAGGGCTCGGCCTTACGGCCGAGGTACATGGAACTGGATGTTGGGCGCCCGGTGAACAAGGCGACCAGGTTCGACCACAGGCCGAGCAATGCTCCTTTGGCAAGGGCGGCGGGTAGTGAGGCACCTCGATATTGCTCTGAGAGCAAGGCGATGTAGAACGCATCCATCCACATGCGTTTCACGGCGATCAGTTCGAACCCGTGTGCCTGCATGAACCACTTCACGTCCTCCCTGCGAAAATGGGACAGATGCCGAGGCACGTCGTAGGCGGCCCAATCGGCCCTGTAGTAGCTGGCGTCCCAGCTTTCCCGGTCGGGGACCGCTATCACCAAGAGGCCGCGGTCGGCCAGCAGGGCGTACAGCTTTTTGAAAGTGGCCCCCACGTCGGGTACGTGTTCCAATACGTGCCACATGGTCACCACGTTCAGGTTCTCTTGTGAGGCGATCCGGTCCAAGCTGGGTGCTACGGAGAGACCATGATCGGCAATGGCCTGTTCGCGGGCAGTGGTACTGGGCTCTACGCCCTGCACATTGTAACCGCGGCTCATCAGGTAAGCCAGGAACTGCCCCGTTCCACAACCAATGTCCAAGACCCGCCCATTGGGTTGGTATTGACTGATGAGCTGGTGCTTGTTTCGCAATGCGCGCTTGCGGGCCCATTGATACAATCGGTCCTGAAGGGATCCCTTTGCGTTAGTATGCGAGATGTATTTCTCGCTTTCGTAGTACCGCCCGATCTCGGTCTGTGTAGGTCGCGGGTCGGTCGCACGGAAACCGCAGCGGTGGCAGTCCTTGAGCTGGAATGTCTCCTTGGAGATGGAGTGGTCGGTTACGGAAAACGTGGGTCCGTTGAATCCGGAGCCACAGCGTGGGCATTGGTTCAGGTGTTCCAAAAGGGAGGGTGTTCCACGTGGAACGATCGGGGGGTTAGCGTCCGAGATAGACCATCAATACGCTCAGGTCGGCAGGGGAAACGCCGCTTATGCGCGAAGCCTGCCCCAAGGTGGTCGGCTTGATCTTGTCC
>JBEICT010000015.1:0-22707 GCA_040383865.1 Flavobacteriales bacterium
CCGGCCATCCACTTCTTCACCGGCACACACGCTGATTATCACAAGCCCAGCGACGATGAGGAGAAGATCAACTACGACGGCATGCTGCGCATTGCGCGCTACATCGAATCGCTGATCGCCACGCTGAACGACGATGGCAAGCTCACCTTCACCAAGACCGAGGAGGTGAACACCGAGAACACGCCGCGCTTCAAGGTGACGCTGGGCGTGGTGCCCGACTACCTGTACGACGGCAAGGGCATGCGCATTGATGGCGTTACGGAAGGCAAGCCCGCCGCCAACGCCGGGCTGCGCAAAGGCGATGTGGTGACCGGTATCGGTGCCGTGGAAGTGACCGACATGATGGGCTATATGAAAGCCTTGGGGCAGTTCAACAAAGGCGACAAAGCACCGGTGAAGGTGCTGCGTGATGGCAAGGAGGAATTGGTGGAGGTGACGTTCTGATCACGGCAGGGCGTTCGGACGTGGCTCCTGCAACGTATGGCGCGCATCACCGATCTTCACACCCGATGACCACCGCACAACGCATCGCCGTCATCGGCGCCGGTAGCTGGGGCACCGCCCTTGTCAAGCTCCTCTCGTCCAACAACGAACGTGTGGGCTGGTGGGTGCGCCGCCCGGCCACCATCGAACACATCCGCAAATACGGCCACAACCCGGAATACATCAGCGCCGCCCAGTTCGAGGTGGACCGGCTCGCCATGGACAGCGATATCCACGCCGTGGTGCGCGGTGCCGATGTGCTGGTCATCGCCGTGCCCAGCGCCTTCCTGAAGGCCACCATGGACCAATTGGACCCCGCCGAGCTGAAAGGCAAGACCGTGTTCAGTGCCGTGAAAGGCATCGTGCCCGAGACCAACCAGATCGTGGGCGAATACCTCTTCCAGCACTGGGGCGTGGCCGAACACGACTTCGGGGTGATCTGCGGGCCCTGCCACGCCGAGGAGGTGGCCATGGAGCGCCTCAGCTACCTCACCATTGCCAGCCAGGACCGCACCAAGTCCGAGGCCATGGGCCACGCGCTGAACGGGCGTTTCATGAAGACCACGCTCAGCGACGACATCTACGGCACCGAGTACGCCGCCATCCTGAAGAACGTGATCGCGGTGTGCGCCGGCATCACCGTGGGCCTCGGCTATGGCGACAACTTCCGGGCCGTGCTGGTGAGCCGTGCCATCCAGGAGATCGAACGTTTCGTTACGGCCGTTCACCCCATTGCCCGCGACATCAACGAACCGGCCTACCTCGGCGACCTGCTGGTGACCGCCTACTCCACCTTCAGCCGGAACCGCGAGTTCGGCAACATGGTGGGCAAGGGCTACAGCGTGCGCGCCGCCCAGCTGGAGATGAACATGGTGGCCGAGGGCTACTACGCCGTGAAGTGTGTGCACGAGATCAATGCCAAGCTGGGCGTGGACATGCCCATCACCGAGACCACCTACCGCATCCTCTACGAGAAGATGGCGCCCATGATGGAGATGCGATTGTTGAGCGATCGGTTGGCGTAGGCACTACAGGCCATCGACCTTGACCAAGCGTTGCGTTGAGATGTGCGATCGTGCATCACGGACCATTACTAGATAGGTGCCACTAGCAAGTCCGGATGTTCCGATGGCGCATTGATCATCATCGCTTACCTGCTCCACGAGCGTTCGACCATGCAGGTCCATGACCCGTATGGTGAACGGGGCTATACCCCTGAGCCGGAGACTGAATGAATCCACGGTCGGATTCGGATGGATGAGAGGGTCGGAACCACGCTCAACCGCGTCTATACCAACCCCGAGCGAGCTCAAGAGAATGTTTCCATGCAGATTCCGCCCCTCGATAGTGCTGATGAACTCATGCACTATCTCAACGCTTCCATCTGCCGGGTCCCATCGGATCAACCTAGGTTGATCTACTGAAGGGTTAAATGGATTAAGCGTCGCCACTACACGACCCTGCTCGTCCGCAACCACCGGGCCTCCAACGTAATACCCATCGAAGTACACGGTGGTGCTCAGGTCTCCACTTATCGGATCATACCCCGTTATTGCGCTGCTTGCCGGCAATCCCGTGAAACGACGCATAGTTCCCCAGTAGCTTCCGTTGGCCGTTCGTCGGAAGCCATCTTGATAGACAAAGTCCGCGCTGTTGTTTGAGATCTGATTCGTGATCTCTACGGAACCATCAAATGGCGAATAGATGTACATCAGGCTTTCGGCCCAAGGTCCTTCATTCCAATAAGTCATAGTACCCATGATCCGTCCATCCGGAAGCTCACAAGGAGTTCCCGTGTTCACGGCAACCCAACCGGTGTAGGGGCCGAATGAGTGAAGCACATCCACTTCTTGATCAACGAGATCAGCACGCCAAAGACATCCCTTGTTGTATAAGCCACCTGCATGGGATGTCCCGTAAACAAGATTACCTGCGCGCAGAAAGTCTTGGGACGGTACAGCCACAGACGTGCCTCCAAAGCCTACCAGATACTGCACGGTCCCATCCACAAGGTCCAATGTCGACAGGCTACCAGAATCAAACGTTCTAGTAACGAACAAAACCTTGTCGGGTTCGATCTCATCAATGGATGCATCAGCGATCTGGTGATCAAACGGTGAAAAGGAGTAGACGATGTCATAATCCAGCGAAAATGGGTCCACCCGGAATATACCCCCATTACCCGATGCGCCGCCTTGGACACACATACCCACTATCTGCCCAGATGTGGTTTCAATTAGCTGGGATGAAGGGCGTGAACCAAGTGATGCAATGGACAAGGAAGTTGCTACTTGCATATTGCCTGCTCCATTGACCCGCAGCACGGCCCGCCCCCCGAAACCATACATCCATCCATCGCTAGCAAGACATAGTGAACCAGGTAAGGCGCCAGCAAGGTCCGCCTGGATACCGAGCAGACCCGTATTGGGATTGAACGCCAAGAACTTGGGCGGATTCGCGGCTGGTCCATAAGCCGACGTTGTGATAACCGCGATGTAACCCGTCGATGTGAAAACAGGCGATGTCACTGGCCGATTGCTAAATGACCCTAGAAACCCATACATCTCCTGGTATGTCTCAGCCTGTGGGTCATACCGGTAAAGTCGTCCGCGATAGCTTCCGGATTCTTCGACCGATATCCCCCACAATCGACCAGAACCATCAACCAGCAACTTTCCTTCTGGCAATCGGCCTATGGTTGCGGTAAAATCGAACCTCTTCTCGAACAGCCCAGTGCTGGCATCAAAGGAGAAAAGGGTGCCTCCATCGGTCTGGTCACCTCTGCGCGTTCCGAAGATCTTTCCATCAATGGTCAAGGAGAGCGGTGAACATGAACCGAACCCATCCGTTGCCGTGAAATGGTGAACCAGATCAACCTCTGTAGTGGCTGGATCAAATGAAAAAAGAGCGCCATTCCCAAAATCACCACCTTCAGCGGCAACACCGTAAAGCTTGCCATTCGGGTGAAGTACCAAGCCCCCTACTGGTTTGGACACACCATCGGCTCCGAACTGATAGTGCCCGACCAACTCGTTCTCTCCAACAGAATAGCTGAAAATCGTCCCGGCTCCCTCTGAGCCTCCGGTCTCACAAGTGCCGTACATCAGACCGGACCCAACTGGCTCAAGATTCCCGCTTGGCCTTGAGCCAACCTCTGTCGTAAATGCCCTCCACTCGAGAAAAGTGCCGGATGACGGCTCATAGGAAACTATGATGGCACCATCAGGCGATGGTTTGGCGCGAACCGCAGCCCATAGTAAGCCATCTGGCATAACCTGGAAACTTTCACCACTGACGCCGATATATGCATAGTCATACTCCATCTGTTTAACCACTTCATACTCATCGCCGACCATACGGTAGATAACACCTAGTTGGTCCGTTCCTCCATAGCTACCCACACCCCACATTTCAAGTTGACCATGGACCGTGAACACGGTCGTGATCAATATCACAGTGAGGGTAGCTTTTGTCGGCATGGCGCAATAACGCTGTGTATGCGACGAAAAGTACATATACGCTCACGGTAACCACCCCAGTGCCCGCAGCATGCCATATGCTCCGGACACCAGGAGCAGCTCACCAATACTGCGGAACAGGCGCCGAAGGCCCACGGGTGAGAGCTTCTCCTGCTCCCGCACCCCCATCCGTACCAGGATCATCAGCAGGATGATCGCGCCGGTGAAGGCACCAAGCGCAAAGGCGAGCAGGTCCAGCACCCCTTCACCGGTCATGCCCCAAGCGATCACCATGGGCCGGACACCGCACCAGAACAGCAGCATCTGCGGGTTGGCCATGCCTAGGAGCACACCGCGCCGCAGGTCTCCGGTCAGCTTGTCCTCGCCGGGAGCTGCAGGACGCGGCCGATACACGAACAAAAAGAGATGCCCAGCACCAGCAGGATGGTGGACACGATGATGGTGATGCCCGTGGCGCCGAGGCCCATCCGTTCCACCAGCCAACCCGCGCCGAAGAAGGCCACACCAGCATAGATGAATTCGGGCTTGGAGCCACCCACCGCCATGCGCCGCCATGCATGTCGGCCCCACTTAATGATATGCCCCAGCACGGCCGTGTTGACCACTCCGTCCTGCAAAGAGCCGATGAAACTTACCACCGTGGCGGCCAAAAAGAAGAGCAGCGTATCCACCTTTGCGCAAAGTAGCCGCTTCTCCTCAATGGGACTCATCCGCCTCCACTGGGACTTCTTCGGACCGGACGCAGTGACCACGGCCGAGCACTTCCTGCACCACCTCGACGAGTTCTGCAAGCGCGAGAACGTTATCGGCTATCGGCACTGGGTATGGCAACAGCCGGTCCGCTCCACCGCCATCATGGAATGCGACGAGCAGTACCTGAAGCCGGTGCGCGATGCGTTACGGCCCGTGCGTGGTGAACGGGTGATCGAAAAGTAGCTCAGCGTACGATGCGCAACGAGCTGCGTTGACCACCGGCCAGCATCTCCAGGACATAAGCCCCGGGCGCAAGGCCCTTCACATCGCTGTGCAGACGCTGGGGTCCGGCCGGCATACGGGCCGACATCAACTTGCGCACCAAGCGACCATTGCTGTCCAACAGGTTCACCTCCACCTCCCCGGCCATGGGCACGTCCACCTCTGTAACGAGCTGGTCGGCATTGATGAACCAAGCCCTTAGTGGCTCCTTGTTCACCCCATCGTCACCCACAGCGGTGGTGACGTCCCGCACCAACAATACCCTGAACAGCCGTGTGGAGGCATCGCTCTGGGTACCCGTGTTGATGAAGAAGATGTTCGCGGCACTGCTCTGTATACCGCCCACGATATGGCCCGCAAGCACGGTGTCGGCGGTCAATTGGTCCAGGTCGATGATCGCCGTGGACGTCGAAGGCACATCAGGGTGGATGATGAACTCAGCGCCTGACCCGAGCAACGCCGGCATCGTCCCGATCGCGGTCTCCAACAGGCTGCCATCGCTGGCGCGTTCCACCTTGCTGATGGTGTTCACGAAGGGCACGTTGGGGTCGTCCCACAACTGACCTTCGGCGTCGAAATAATACTGCCCGATCCCTCCAAAGAACACTGTGCTCATGCGGTCCGCCTGGGCCGACCAGGCCGGTAGGTGGGCCGTGTGGTACTGATTGAGCAGTTGCTCAAAGCCGGGCACCACGGCATATCCCTCCGGTCCGATATCCACCGTGTTCAGCCAGGGGATATTGTCCACATATTGAAAGACCCCGGTAAAGACCGTGAAGCCCTGCGAACCGCCCGGAAAGATCTGTGGCACCAGGTTGTAATCGCGGCGGTGCAGGTTCACCGTGTCCACGGTCTCGGCGAAGTCGGTGATGCTCATGGACGCACCATCATCGCTGATGCGGAACCGGCGGATGGCGTTGGTGTACTCCTGAATGAAGCCCGGCCCGAAGTCAGGGCCCTGCGGATTGTAACGCCCGATGAAGCGCTGACCGCCTACCAGGTAGAACTCATCGTTCAACAGGCCCAGATAGCCGCCGGTCACCGCCATGCGGACATCATCGATCTGCCGGAAATGCGGGGTCAAGGCGCCTCCTGTCTTGATGGCCGCGATGGCTCCAGGCATGTCGATCGCGGTCAGCTTGGAATGCGTGATGTGATCGTTCGCCGTGGGCGAAAACCCGTAACCGCCGATGATGTAGAGCGTATTGCCCCGCATCTCGAACTCCATATTGGTGCATTGCAACTGCTCGAACACCGCTGTGGGCAAGGAGGACAGGCTCGCGCTCCAAACCTCTGCGGTAGCTGGGTTCACCACATGGGCCGTGGTGTTGTTATCCGCAGCGAGGAAGGCCGCGAACGGCTGCCTGCGATGCAGGCCATCCGTCCGTCCGCCGATCAACAGCCACTCACCCTCGTACTGCCCCCAGGCGAACGACTGTATGCCCGGCATGTTCGGGATGGTGACCTCCTGCAGCACGACCCGACGATCACCCAAGTGCTGGGCGGAAAGGGCGAAGGGCAGAGCGAACAGGAACAGACTGAGGGTACGGATCTTCATGGCCGGAATGGTTCAGGGACCAAACCTCTGTGTTCCCTGACGCGTGGCCAGTGACCCCTGTCACATAAGCACTGCGATCAACCCAGCACCCACCGCAACAGCCGCTCCTTTACTCGAGTGTACGGCGGCAACTGAAGGCCCGGCTCGATGAGCGTGCTGGCCTGCACAATGCCCTTGTAATGCGAGAACAGATCGAAGCTGGCCTTGCCATGGTAGCGGCCCATGCCACTTGTACCCACACCACCGAACGGCATGTCCGGGTGACCGAAGTGAAGCATGCAGTGGTTGATGCAACCGCCTCCGAAAGCGATCCGTTCCGTGAAGTACTTCTGCGCTTTACGGTCATTGCTGAACACGTAGGTGGCCAAGGGGAACGGGTTCCTTGCGACCAAGACCAGCACCTCCTCCGGCTCGGTCCAGGGGATCAGCGGCATCACCGGGCCGAAGATCTCCTCGCGCATGGGCGGGGCCTCCAACGGAACGTCCATAAGGACGGTCGGTGCGATATACCGATCGGATGCATCATGCCCTCCGCCGACCACCGCATTTCCATGGACCAGGTAGTCCCTGACCACTTGGAACCGCCGATCATTCACCAAGCGCGCGAAATGCGGGCTCTGTTGCGGATCTTTTCCATAGAAGCGTTCCACGTGCTTTGCTACTGCGGCGACGAACGGCTCCGTCACCGCACGATGCACCAGCACATGGTCAGTGGCGATGCAGGTCTGGCCGGAGTTGAAGTACTTGCTCCAGACGATCCGTTGCGCCGCGCGATCGATATCAACCCTGCGGTCCACGATGGCGGGGCTCTTGCCTCCCAGTTCCAGCGTAACAGGTGTAAGGTGCGGCGCGGCCAGGGCCATGATCTGCCGGCCAACACCGGGGCTCCCTGTGAAAAAGATGTGATCGAAACGGAACGGTGTGATCAGTTGGGGGCCCACCATGCGACCCGGTCCCTTCACCACAAGCACATGCTCCGGCGCGAAAGTGTTGCCGATCAGGCGTTCCAGCACTGCGGCCGTGTGGGGCGTTTCATTGCTCGGCTTCACCACGGCGCAATTACCCGCGGCAATGGCACCCACCAACGGCGAAAGCACCAACAGGGCAGGATAGTTCCACGGCGCAATGATCAACACAACGCCCAATGGCTCTGGACGCACCGTACTGGAGGACACTTGCAACGACAAGGGCGTGGGAGGGTGCGCAGGCCGCATCCACTCCTTGAGGTTCGCCAACGCGTGATCGATCTCGGAGTATACCAGGCCAATGTCGCTGAGATAAGCCTCAAATCGGGGCTTGCGCATGTCCGCATGCATGGCCGATAGGAGTTCTTCCTCACGCTCACGGATGGCCGCTCTCAAAGCGAGTAATGCGCTGCGCCTGTTGGCATAGGGGCGTGTCGCACCACTTGTGAAATACGTGCGCAGTGCCTTCAGGTGGGCTGAAAGATCGTTATCCGTGGTCATGGGATGAAATACAAAGTAACGCCCGTCCCTGCATCGAACTACGCCGCCAGCATGAAGTCCACACCTTCAACCAAATCGCGCGAGGCAAGGTACTCCGCGACCCTATCACCCGAACCCCGCTGGCTGATGAACGAGACGATGAAGGCCTCACCCGCAGGTGGCAACTGGTCGTGTGGGATGAAGGTGCGACCCGGCACCCCGCGCCCCTTCACATCGGTGTAGGCATGTACCGCGATGCCCGCCGCCTCCAACAGTGCAGCCCGTTCCTGGCACAGCACACTGGTGCCCGCTACAATCAGCGGACGGCCGTTCAACCTCCGCTTCAGCCATTTCGCCAGCCACTTCACCTTGGTGCTGAAAAAGGCGTCCACGCTGTAGTTGGGGTGCGTGCGGCTCAGGCGATGCGCATGGTCGTTCCAAGTGAGCAGTTCCGCAGGCAACTTCGCGAAGCGCACACCGGCGTCCATCCAGCGCAACCACAGCTCGTGGTCCTCGGGTAGCGGTCCTGTATCGTAGCCGCCGTATTGCTCCACCAGTTCGCGGCGGAACATCACCGTGGGGTGCGCAAGGGGCGCGTCCACGAAGCGCTTCACGTAGTGGTCGTTCGGGGAAAGAATGGCGTTCTGCCAGTCCACGAAGGCTCGCATGCCACGGTGCTCGGGCATGATGCTGGCGAAGGTTGTGCGGGTACCGAGTACACCGATCCCCGGATGAACATCGAGAAAAGCCACCTGCTTCGCGAGGCGCTCCGGATGACTGATGTCATCGGCATCCATACGGGCGATATACCCCCCCTCGGCATGAGCCAGCCCGGTGTTCAAGGCGTGGGCGATACCGATGCGTGGCTCGTGCAGCACCCTGATCCGTGGCTCGTTCCCTGCCCAACGTCGGACGATGGAAGGGCTTTCGTCAGTACTGGCATTATCGATCAACACCAGCTCCCGATCATCAAATGACTGCTTAACAATGCTCGAGATCGCAGCATCCAGCGTGTGTGCGGAATTGCGAAATGGCAACAGGACAGAGACCAAGGCCATACGTCAGCTTGCTTCGGTCAAGGCCTTCAAGACCAACTCCGCCTTCTTCGCGCCCGCCTCGGCCACCACATCCTCGGGCATGGCTTCGCGGATGCCTTTGATGCTTCCGAAGCGCTTGAGCAGTTTCTGCGCGGTGCCGGGGCCGATGCCGGGGATCTCCTCCAGACCGGTTCGCACGATGCGTTTGCTGCGCTTGCCACGGTGGTGTGTGATACCGAACCGGTGCGCCTCGTTGCGCATGTGCTGGATCACCTTGAGGCTGCTGCTGCGTTTGTCGATGTGCAGCGGGTAAGGGTCTCCGGGGAAGTAGATCTCCTCCAACTTCTTGGCGATGCCGATGATGGCGATCTTCCCGCGCAGGCCCAGGCGGTCCAGTGCCTCGAGCGCGGCGCTGAGCTGGCCCTTGCCGCCGTCGATGACGATGAGCTGGGGCAGCGGCTCGCCCTCGGTGAGGAGCCTGCTGTAGCGGCGCTCGACGGCCTCGGTCATACTGGCGAAATCGTCCGGACCCTCCACCGTGCGGATGTTGAAGTGCCGGTAGTCCTTCTTACTGGGCTTGGCGTACTTGAAGACCACGCAGGCGCTGACCGGGTCGGTGCCCTGGGTATTGCTATTGTCGAAGCACTCGATGTGGCGCGGCAGTTCACTTAGGCGCAGGTCCTGCTTGAGCTGCTCCAGGGTGCGGGTGGTGGCGCCCTCGGGGTCGGTGAGCTTCTCCTGCTTCTGCTTGTCGAGCATGAAGTAACGCACGTTGCGTTCGCAGAGCTCGAGGAGCTTCAGCTTGTCACCGCGTTGCGGTACGGTGAAGCTGAGGCCGGGCACCTCGATCTCGGGGTCGAAGGGCACGATGGCCTCGGGAGCAAGGCTGTGATAACGGGTCCGCAGTTCGGCAATGGCGAGCTGCAGCATCTCCACGTCCGTCTCCTCCAGGCGGCGTTTCAGTTCGATGGTGATGCCATGCACCACGGCCCCATCGATGACGCGCATGTAATTGACGTAAGTGCTATTGGGATCGCTCACCAGGCCGTAGATGTCCACGTCGCCGATGTCGGGGTTCACCACGATGCTCTTGCTATGGTAGCTCTCCAGCCGTTCGATCTTCTGGCGGTAGTCCTCTGCTGCCTCGAACTCCAGCTTTTCCGCATGGGCGTGCATCAGGGGCTTCATCACCTTCAGCAAGCCGCTCACACGCCCTTTCACGATCTCGCGCACCTGCACCATGTTGGTGGTGTACTCGGCCTCATCCTGCAGGCCTTCACAGGGGCCTTTGCAGTTGCCGATGTGGTACTCCAGGCAACGTTTGAACTTGCCGGCTGCGATATTCTTGGACGAGAGGTCGTAATTGCAGGTGCGCAGTTTGTAGAGCTTGTGTACGAGGCCCAGTACGGTCTTCATGGTGCGGACGCTGGCATAGGGGCCGAAGTATTCGCTGCCGTCGTGCTCGGGATTGCGCATGCCTTCCACGCGGGGAAAGCGCTCGTTGCGGATGCGGATGAAGGGGAAGCTCTTGTCGTCGCGCAGTAGGATGTTGTACCGCGGCTGGTGCTCCTTGATCAGGGAGTTCTCCAGCAGTAGGGCCTCGAACTCCGTGGGGACATGGATCACGCGCAGGTCAACGATCTTGCGGACGAGCAGACGGGTCTTGCCATCGGCGTGGTCCTTGGCGAAATAGCTGCCCACGCGGTGGCGCAGGTCCTTGGCCTTACCCACGTACAGGATGGTGCCGTCGGCATCGAAGAACTGGTACACGCCGGGGGTGTGAGGCAGCAGGCGGACCTTTTCGCGGACGTCGAGGGGGTTCATCGGAGGGCAAAGTTCGGGGTTGGGCTGCGCCCGTGACGATCAGTCTTCGATACAAGATCGGTTGAGTGGCGAGTGGCGAGTGAATGCCCTAAGTCCGGCGCTTATCGCCGCGGGGCATTTACTCGCCACTCGAAGGCCGCAGGACGAACTCGCCACTCGCCACTCTCCCCCCTACCTTGGCACCCTACTTCTTCCCCATGCAATTCACCGCCGCACAGATCGCCCAGCTCCTCCAAGGCACCGTTGAAGGCGACCCCAATGCCACCGTCAACAAGCTCTCGAAGATCGAGGAGGGTGGCGCAGGGACCCTGTCATTCCTGGCGAACCCGGCCTACACCCAATACGTGTACGGGACCACGGCCAGCGTGGTGATCATCGGGCAGACCTTCGAGCTTACGGCCCCGGTGAAGACCACCCTGGTGCGTGTGGCTGATGCGCAGGGCGCCTTCGCGAAGGTCCTGGCCATGTATAACACCATCAAGCTGGACAAGAAGGGCATCGCTCCGCAGGCGGTGATCGAGACAGGTGCGACCTACGGAACGGACTGCTACATCGGGGCGCTGGCCTATATCGGCACCAACGCGAAGCTGGGCAATAACGTGAAGATCTACCCGCACGCCTACATCGGTGACAACGTGACCATCGGCGACAATAGCACCGTGTTCGCCAACGTGACGATCTATTCCGACTGCGTGGTCGGTGCCAACTGCATCATCCACAGTGGCACGGTGATCGGCAGCGATGGCTTCCGCTTCGCCACCGGACCCAATGCGGCGGAGAAGATCCCGCAGATCGGCAACGTAGTGATCGAGGATGATGTGGAGATCGGCGCCAATTGCGCCATCGATCGCGCCACGCTGGGCAGCACCATACTGCGGCGTGGAGTGAAATTCGACAACCTGATCCACATCGCACACAACGTGGAGGTGGGCGAGAACACCTACTACGCGGCAGGCGGCGTGGTGGCCGGCAGCACCAGGATCGGGAAGAACTGCATGTTCAGCGGTCAGGTGGGCATCATCGGTCACCTGAAGATCGCGGATGGAACCATCATCGCGGCGCAGAGCGGTATCAGCAAGGACACCAAACCCGGTGAAGCGTACATGGGCTCACCGGCATGGGAGGCCAGCAAGTACCGAAAGAGCTATATCCACTTCCGCAACCTGGACCGCATCGTGGACCGGATCGTCAAGTTGGAGAAGCGCTCCAAGGAGGCCTAAGGCAACTGCTCCTGCCTGGTGTTCGTGGGGATGACGCCACCAATGTTCTGCAAGATGGGGTCGCGGTCGTTGTTGGCATTGGTGTACTTCACCACCCCATCCAGGTTCACATCCTCGGGATGGTAGCCCGGGGCGGTCATTGTGGGAGCAATACCGCCGATGCGCGACAGGATCGGATCGCGGTCGTTGTCGGCGTTGGTGTACTTCAGCACGCCATCGCCGCTCACATCGCCCGCCCAGAGCACACGTAGATCGCCGATGGCTTTGCGCGCATCGGTCCCGTAGGTGGCCGTGGCAGCACTGGAAAGGTCCACGACCTGCACACCGTTGCCGAAGGGTAACGCAACGGCGGTCATGGCACCCAAGTGATTGCGGTGGCGCACCACCACGTGATAATTGCCCCGAGCAGCGTCCGGGAACACCAAGGGCGAACGCCCATCGGGCATCACCACCTTGCCATTGGACTGCACGATCGCAGCGCGCTCATCCACCACCACCGTGGTGTTCGTGGCATCTCGCAATTCCACCCACACCCAGTCCACGGGTGCTGCAGGGCCTTGCCGGTCCACCACGCTCTGGGCCATCAGTGTTCCGGAACCCTGAGGGTCCGTTTGGGGCAACAATCCCGAACTGTGGAGCAGTGTGCGCATCTGTGCGCCTTGTAGCGGCCCTTCAAGCATCAGGTTCAGCGCCAATTCCGCATCACCATCCACATAATCGTAGATGCCATCCATGTCGCGGTCCACGCCATGACGCAGCATGGTGCTGGGGTGAACAACCGTCCATGTGAGCGGATTACCCGCTTGCGCATGGGCCACCAACTGCGCATGGGTCACAGGTGCGGCGCCGTTCTGATCGGGCTGGTAGTTGTCACCTCCGAGGTAATGAAAACCACGCAGCTCTCCGTTCCAGCGGCCCTTCACCACAAGTGCATAATCAGCCGGGTACTTGTTCACCCAGTTGCGCAATGAACCCACACGACCCACACTGCCCGCACTGCCATTGATCGTCATGCGCATTCCTACTGCCGGCAGGACATCATGCACCACATGCACCAGATCGAACTGGTGGCTTTGAGGACTGTTCACTTGCGTGATACCTCCGCTCCAGCTTAGCAGCTCCGGCTCATAGTCGCCCAGGTATTGCGCTGTACCGGTCTGGTTGAAGCGCGTTTCCATCACACCATCGCTCATCAAACCGAACCCACTGGTGCACTCGGTGGTGTTGTAGAAGAAGCCGTTCTTGCGGTACACGGTGCGTAGATCGGGCACCATGTTGGTATTGTTCGTCATGTTCACCACACCAGCACTCACATTGGAACCATTCCCGGGAAGGTGTCCTCGGCCTGTGCCGGTCTGGTGGCAATGGGAACAGTTCACGTTCACGGCCACGAAGAGCCGAACACCAGCAGCGGGCACGGTCTGGAACGAGGTACCTGTGAACCTCACGCGGTTAGGCATCCGCTCCACGGTGGCCGCCACGGAGCTATCTGGACGGATGGTGCGGTACGGGTTGGGCACATGCCAGCAAGCGTCCAGGAAGTCGGCGAACTCCTGCATGCTCACGGCATCAAGCGGGGCATCGGTGCCCTGCAGATCGGCGAAGGCGCCCGCAAAATCATGGAAGCCACCCTTGTCGCCGCGCCAGTGTAATTTGCCAGTGCCGCGGTTGATGATGTCGATGAGGAACTGGGTCGTCTTCAAGCCCTTCATCGGGTGGAAGGTCTTGTTGCCCGCCGGGTCGTTCACAGTGACCATATCGCCGGCCGGGTTGCCCAGGTCCCAGGCGAGGCGGTCCCAGCGCGCATCCACATGGCATGACCCGCACGAGATATGGCCATGGCCGCTGCCGGTATGCGTGTTGTACAGGTGCTTACGCCCTTTCTTGATCACCTCAGGCGTGGGGTCGAAGAAGGTGGTGCGGTCCGTTTCGCGGTCAGTGCCCAGATCGATGGTGGAGATGGATCCATCGAACTTGTTCAGCACATAGCCGCGTGTACGGGCCTCGTCGAGCACAATACCCGTGGGCCCCTCTCCCACCACGATCGGCTCCTGCATCACGCGTGAGCCCGTGGCCGCAATGGTGATCACGTTGTTCGATCCCATGCCCGTTACATAGGCCTTGCTGCCGTCCGCCTTCCACACAATGCCCCGCGGATCGCCGATGGACTGCTTCCGAAGAACCGGTGCCGAGCTGTGCGTGCCATAGTTGATGTGGGGGTTGAGGTCGGCGATGAGCGGACCACCGGCCGGTGCGAAACGCGAAACGTTCACGCGCAGGAACTTGCCTTTCAGGTTGGGCTCGAAACGCACTTCGTTGGTGGCATCGGTACCCACCACGTACACCTCGCCGCTCTGCGGATGCACCGCCATGGCCATCAGGATATTGCCGAGGCGGTTCTTGTAGGTCACTCCGGCGGTGCTCGGGCTGTTGGCATTGATCATGGCCACGTCACGGTCGGGCATGTCCCATCCTGCAATACGCGAGGTTCCCGCGATACCGCCGGTTACGATGTTGGTCCAGTTGCCACCGTTGTCGTCCATCCACTGGCCAGCGACGTTCTTGCGTACGACCAGGCTGTGGTTGCCGGGCATCACCGGATTGTTGGGGTTCATGGGTGGCTGGAAACCCGTGCCTGCATTGGGTATCGGAACCGCTCCACCATAAGGACCGGCAGGGTGGGTCACATCACTGGTCACCGTTGTGCACCCTCCTTGAGGCGAACAAAAGCCACCGGCATGGAACGTGTTGCCCGGGATCACCGTGGTCTGGTTGCCGCTCTCGAAGAAAGCGCAGTACACCGTGCTGCCATCGGGGCTTACGGCCAGGGCGCGTGGTTGTTCACCCTTGAGCAACACCTGCGTGGGTGCGGTGGCCAGGTTGGCCGGATCGAACACCTGCACCATCTCCTGTTCGGCACAGCTCACGAAGGCTTTCAGCGGAGAGCCTGCAAAGACCACATCGGCCGGTTCGTTCTCGGTGAGCACACTACGCACGGTGGCCTTCAAGGTCAGGTCCACGATGCTCACCTCGTCGCTTACCTGACATACCACCCATGCCTCGTTGTTCGTTCGGGCACGGACCGTCACGGGGTCGAGGCCTACCGGGATACTGGCCGCATGCACCAACCCGCCGGGTGTGATCGTGTACACCTCCAAACTGTTGTTGCCGGTGTTCACGGCCAGCAGTTTGGTACCATCGGGTGTCATGTCCAAGGGATGCACATGCGCCGACTCGAAGTTGGTGAAGGTGGATGCGGGGACACTTTTCCCGTTGCCCAGTTCGCGGCTTTCGTTACCTGTCTCCAAGGCATTGAAGGCGGAAAGGCCGGCCACGCCAAGCACCATTGCAAGCGCTATGGTGGAACGATGTCGGGTAATATGGGCGCTCATGGGAAAGTGGTATTGAAGGGTGTTCTAGGCTTGCCACAGCACCACACGATCACCTCCACCCCGGCAGAACCGAACGGTAAGTTACTAGATCGGCACGAGAACAAGCAATCGATGCGCTCAGCACGCCTCAGAAACGGTGCGCCAAGGTCACCGTCCGCTTGAACTTCTCCACGTTCCCCTCCAGATCATAAACCTCCAAAAGGATGATGTACGGACCGATACGGCCCTTGTCCCCGCCTTCCAAAAGTCCGTCCCAACTGATGGCACCCTCCGTACCGAGCAGTTGGTTCTCCATCAGCTTGCGCACCTCGCGGCCGGTGATGTCGTACACGCTCATGTTGCCCACGAAACCCGGCTCGTCGAAGCGATAGGCAATGGTAAGCAGGTCCTGGTAGCCATCATTATCCGGGCTGAAGATGGCCGGGTCGATGGTGAACTCGCCCGAGGCGGTGGGGGTCTCAGCGTATTGGGAATTGACGAAGCCCGGCGTGGCACGCCCCTCGATATCGGAGGCCGTGTGCCAGTTGGTGGGGTCGTCCGTGGGTCGGTCGGGGTTCACGCGTTCGAGGCTATAGCCCTCCGTAGTGCCTACCAGGACAAAATGCAGATCATCATCATACCGGAACAGGTCGATCACGGTGTTCGTGGCATCGGTAAGCACCACGGTGCCGTTATCGTTATTGTAGCTGGGGAGGGTGGTCTGTAGAAAGCGTTCGCTGCGGCTCTGCGGGTAACGTGAAACGACATCGGAAGTGTTCGGTGCAAGGAGGATGTACTCGCCCGGGAGCAGGAGTACGGTCTCCGTTGTGATGGTGCGATAGTTGGCTACTGCTCCATTGGTCTCGTTGGCCACTTGCAGCCCGCCCAGGCTCAAGGTCTTGTTCGAGCGGTTGTAGAGCTCCACGAAGTCACTGCCACTGCCGATGGGATCGTACAGCACCTCGTTGATCACCAGATCACCGGGGAGCACGGGCTCCGGCAAAGCGAAGGTGACCGAGTTGGACCCCGCGATCGCATTGCCCACACAGTCGGTCACGCCTGTCACCGTTAGCGTGTAAAACACACCGACAGTGGGCGGCTGGGCCAACACCAATCGCACACGATCGAACGGTGTGCCCACCAGGCTTGTGTTCACGACGGCCACGAAGGGGGCGATCGTGTACACGGCATTAACCAGTGTGGTGGCGTCCATCGGTTCGCTGAAAACCAGGTCCAATGTGGACTCATCCTGCATAAGCGCGGCCATCAGGGACGGGGGCGTGCTGTCCGGCGTGGGGTCGAACAGGCTGTTGGCCGCGCCGGGTGTACCTCCTGAGGGCGCGTTGCTCGCGATCCAGTTGGTGGCACCAGAGCATGGCGTGGTGGGGTTGATCTGCTCCAGTGTCCATCCACCATCTTCCTTGTCGCTGTCCCTGTACCAGCTCAGCGTATAGCTCACCGCATCGATCAGTGTGTTGTCCGGGGCGGTCAGCGCAAGGTTGTCGCTCTCGTTGTTCAATGATGGCAGGCTGCTTACCGCAATGCGTTCGCTAACCGAGGCGAACAAGGGAGAATTGGCCGTGCTCGTAATGATCACATGCTGGCCGGGACCAAGGGCATACGAGGGAAGCGTGGCCGTGCTGGTGCCATCGGTGAATTTCCACCCGGCCAGGTCGAAGGTCTTGTTCGTAGTGGTGTTGAACAGCTCAACGAACTCGGCATCCGGCAGGCCTTCGGTGGGCGACGGGTCGGCCATGAACTCATTGATGACCACATCACGGAACACCGCCACTTCAGGCACCACCCATGAAAAGTCCGTTGAGGCATTGCCCGCGGCGTTGCCGCTGAGGTCCAGTGCCCCGCTCGACAGCAGGCCGTACGTGACGTTGCCGGTCAGAGCGATGGCCGGGGTCACATGCACCAGCGTGGGGTCGGCCCCGTCCAAGGCGGCACCGCTCACGCCGATGAAGGGAATGATATCGTAGTTGCCGATCGCCGCAACGTTCACTGGTTCGCTATACACCACATCCACGTTGGTGGCACTGGTGGCCGTTACGCTCACGATCGCTGGTGGTGTCAGGTCCACTGGTATGCTTCCCACCACAAAGTCGTCGAAGTAGTGGTTGTTGATCGGCCCTGCGGCACTGCTCTGTTCAATGCGGACCCCAAAGTGCGCGCTGAAGCCAACGGCCACATCGGTAATGGGACCCACGCTGGCGAAGGTGCCCGTGTTCCCATCATCGAAGAACAGCGTCCACGCCAGGTCGGTGGTGCGTTCCACCCGTATTCGGAACGGATTGCTTGAACCGCTGTTCACGATACCGTCCGTGGTCACCAGCACCGAGGTGTTCACACCGGCCACGCGCTTGAACAGTTCCACACGGTCCGCCGTGCCACCCACACGCACGAACCAGCCGTTCTGTGCAAGCGAGAGGTCCCCGTTGTCGGCCATCAGGTACACGTCCACATAGTTGGCACCGCTGGTGGAGAACCGCAGGTCCATGAACCACTCCCAACGCGCATCGCTGGCCAGTGTGCTCGGTGTGCTCAGGTAATAGTTGGCGGCACCCGGACTATTACTGCGCAACATAAGGTTACCGCCTTGGTCCACCACGGTGAACAGGGACGTGCTGCCGCTCCACGCAGGCGCAGTGGTGAACTCGCCATCCTCCAGGTCATCGGTGAACTGGGCCACAGCGCACACCGGCAACAGCACGGCGAGCAGGAGGTACAAGCGGATGAACAGGAAGCGTTTCATGCCCAGCTCAAGGGCCTGAAAGGTAGTACTTTCGGCTCCCGTTGAACGATCACCATTGAGCATGAAAGTCGCTGTTGTCGGGGCCACCGGACTGGTGGGCGGGGTCATGTTGAAGGTCCTGGAGGAGCGCGGTCTCCCCATAACGGAACTACTGCCTGTGGCCTCCGCGAAGAGCGTGGGCGGTACCATTTCGTTCAAGGGAAAGGACATCGCGATCATCGGCATGGAAGAGGCCATTGCTCGGCGACCGGATGTTGCGCTCTTCTCCGCCGGCGGGAGCACTTCGCTGGAATGGGCACCACGCTTCGCTGAAGTGGGATGCACAGTGATCGACAATAGCAGCGCATGGCGCATGGAGCCCGACAAGCCACTGGTGGTGCCCGAAGTGAACGGCCACCTGCTCACGGCCAACGACCGGATCATCGCGAACCCCAATTGCAGCACCATCCAATTGGTGATGGCCCTGGCCCCTCTGCATACCGCGTTCGGTGTGGAACGTGTAGTGGTGAGCACCTACCAGGCCGTAACGGGTACCGGTATGAAGGCCGTGCAGCAGCTGGAGAACGAGCGCATGGGCATCAAGGGCGACATGGCCTATCCCTTCCCCATCGACCGCAACGTGATCCCACGCTGCGATGTGTTCACGGACAATGGCTACACCAAGGAAGAGATGAAGCTGGTGAACGAGACCCGGAAGATCCTCGACCCGGCGATCCGTGTAACGGCCACTGCGGTACGGGTTCCTGTCACGGGCGGCCACAGCGAATCGGTCAACATTGCGTTCGCGCGTGAGTTCGACCTGGAGGCCGTACGCGACCTGCTTCGTGCAGCACCGGGCGTCCTGCTGTTGGACGATCCAGCGCACGACAGCTACCCCATGCCCATCATCGCCGAAGGCCGCGACGAGGTCTTCGTGGGCCGCCTGCGCCTCGATGAGACGCAGCCCCGCACGCTCAACCTGTGGATCGTGGCCGACAACCTTCGCAAAGGTGCTGCCACCAATGCCGTACAGATCGCCGAACTGTTGATGCGCGCCGGACACCTCGGCGGCCAGTAGGTCAACACGTCCACAATACACCGGCGGCCGCTTCGTTCATAGGCCACCATCACCATATGCGTAACGACCATGAGAACAGCCTCCCTCCTTGTCGGCACCCTGTTGTTCAACGCATTAATGGCCCAGGACACCGATAGGCCACCCACAGCGCTCGGGCATGCTTATGTCGCCGGTGGTGCCTTTTTCGCTGGTGAGAGCAACTTGTTCCCGCAGGACATCACCCGCATCACCGCGGGTTCAACCCTGTTCAGGGGCGACCTGACCGGTTACACCAACTACGACTACTACAGCTACCCCTTCGAAATGGGGGCCGGGTTGTTCACCGGAGGCCTCAGCATACACCCATTGCGCCGCGCCAATGCACCCGGACCGGAACTGCGCCTGGGCTTTCTGTACGGCGGACGTACTGGCAGTAGCGGCTACTACAGCCGTGTGGAGACCAGCCCATACGACACGCTGACCTCCAGCCAGACCGGCGACATGTATTACGTGGATTCCGTGTGGGGAAGCAGCTACTACATCGCACAGACCTATGAACGCCTGGGGCTTGATGCTGCGCTCGTGTGGCATACACAAGGCCGCTGGAGCATACACGCCGGTGCCGGGCTCATGGCCGGCGTGCTCGCCAATATGCGCACCACCATCCAATACGACGAGTTCAGTAGCGTGACAGCTGTAAGCACCAATTCGTCATCCGGCAGTACCTATGCCTACGGCTACTACGGGATGGGTGACTACTCTTCCTCCACCGAGACCCTGCAACGCGGCACCGGGTGGTGGACCAGCCTGTACATCCCCTTGGGCCTGGACTTCCGCTTCGGCCGCACAGGCGACTTCTGGACCCGTGTGCATGCCTTCATGGAATTGCGGCCACAGCTGGTGGTCCAACACACTGCCGATCTGGGCACCCGTACCAGTTTCGGCACACAGAGCTTGTTCGGGTTTCGGTTCAGGCTCTAAGCCTGTCGTGAGCAGATCAGCTGCTATGGCGTTTCCGCAGCCGGGGGAACAGCCCCTTCGGTCACTGGCGATACAGCTTGCTCCCCGGGCGTTGCCGGATGGGGCCGCTGCACCAGGATGAAGAGCGCCACACCGACCGTGATGGCCGCATCCGCAATGTTGAAGACCGGCCGGAAGAAGACCATATGCTCTCCACCCCAGAACGGCATCCATTCGGGAAGGCGGCCTTCCCACAGCGGGAAATAGAACATGTCCACCACGGCACCATGCAACAGCGGCGCATAACCGCCACCGGGAGGAAGGAAAATGGCGCGACGGAACGGGGTGCTCTCACTGAACAACACACCGTAGAAGGTGCTGTCAATGATGTTGCCCAGCGCTCCGGCGAAGATCAGCGCCACGCTGAACACCAGCATGCGGCTGGCGCCTGTCCGTGTCATTTTCACCAAGGCATAGCCGATGCCGGCCACGGCCACAATACGCAGCAGGGTCAACAGCAATTTGCCCCATTCGCCTCCGAACTCCAGACCGAAGGCCATGCCCCGGTTCTCGATGAAGTGCAGGAACGCATGGTTCCCGAAAAGGGGGATCGCCGTGTCGTAAAGGAACGTGAGCTTCACCCACACCTTCAGCGCCTGATCGGCGAGCAACACCGATAGGATGACGGCCAGTGCGCGCTTCAAGTTCGTCGGTTGACGGTCCGAAAGGAAGGGCTCAGTTGCCCATCTGCTGCTTGGCCTCGATGCTCAACGTGGCATGGGGGACCAGGCGCAAACGCTCCTTGCTGATCAGGCGACCGGTAACGCGGCAGATGCCGTAGGTCTTGTTGCGGATCCGCAGCAGTGCGTCCTCCAGGTGCTTGATGAACTTCTCCTGACGGGCGGCCAGCTGCGCGGTCTCTTCACGGCTCAGCGTCTCGCTGCCGTCCTCGATCATCTTGAACGAGGGACTGGTGTCGTCGGTGCCGTTATTGTCCGTGTTCGCCAGGGTCTGTTTCAGCAGGTCGTAGTCCTTGCGGGCCTCTTCCAGCTTCTTCATGATCAGCTCCTTGAACTCGGACAGCTCATCATCGGAGTAGCGGGTCTTGTCGGCGCTCTCCAGGGTCGAAACCTGCTTCTTCACCACGGGCGGGGCCACAGGGCGGTTGGGGGCCACCACCTGGGTGACCAGCGGCTGTTTGGACGAGAGGGCGGGGGTCTCCTTGGTCTCCTTCTTCACGGGGGCTTGCTTCACGGGTTTCGGGGCGGGGGCCGGTTTCTTGGCCTTGGGCGCGGGGGCCACTGCTTTGGGGGCTGGCTTGACCTTTACCTTCTTCGCAGGTGCAGGCTTGGCCGGGGCGACCACTTTCTTGGCCACCGGCTTGGCGGGCGCCTTGGGGACGACCTTCTTGGCCACGGGCTTTTGCACCTTCTTCGGGGCAGCTTTTTTCACCACCACGGGCTTGGCCTGTTTGGCGGTCTTTTTGGCCACGGCCTTGACAGCGAACTTCTTGGGGGCCGGCTTCACCACCTTTTTGGCCACCACCTTTTTCGCGGGGGCCTTCTTCACTGGTTTCGCAGGCTTTGCGGCCTTTTTAGCGGCGGGTTTCGCCGCGACCTTCGCCTTGGCCACCACCTTTTTGGCAGCAGGTTTCGCCTTGGCCGGCTTGGCCGGCTTTTTGGCAGCGGCCTTCACCACTTTCTTGGGTGCAGGTTTCGCAACCTTTTTGGCGGGCTTGGCAGCCTTCTTGGGAGCGGGTTTCTTGGCCATGGCGAACCGGGTATTTTTCAGGATCCGCAAATATAGGCGGAATGCCCCGTCAATTCACGCTCCTGAGCAAGCTGAGCACGGCGGTCGAGGTTCCGTCGAGGTCCACCTCGTGCAACCCCGGGCCTTCGGCCGGAAGCGCCTTTACAAGCACTTGGTCCTCAGGGGTTATGGCAAGCGTTTCAGCCAGGATGTAGGAAGCGTGGTTCCGGACGGCATTCACCAACCGGGCATCCCCGCTGTCCAGCACATGCAGTTGAACCCGGTCGGTCACCTCGAAGCCGCTCTCCTTCCTCAGGGTCTGGATCCGGCTCACCAACTCGCGTGCGATGCCCTCCTGCACCAGCTCATCGTTGAGCGTAATGTCCAAGGCAACGGTCACGGGTCCATCGCTGGCCACACTGAGGCCAGGAACGGCCTCGGCGCTGATCTCCACATCATCGCGTAGCAGCTCCACCTCCTGGCCTTCCACGGTGAGCTTCATGCTCCCCTTCGCCTCAAGCGCAGCGATCTGTGCCTGATCAAAAGCGGTCACTGCCGCGGCCACCGTCTTCATCAGCTTGCCCAGGCGCGCACCCAGCTTGGGGAAGATGGGCTTGATCTTCTTGGTGAGCTTGCTCTCGCTGGCGTCGAGGATCACCAGCTCCTTCACGTTCACCTCGCTGAGCACGAGGTCGCGGATCGCCTGGAGGCGGGTGCGCATTGCGTTGTCAGTGACGGGCACCATCATCTTCTGCAAGGGCTGTCGTACGCGGTGGCCTTCCTTCTTGCGGATGCTGAGCACCAACGATGTC
>JBEICT010000016.1:0-22135 GCA_040383865.1 Flavobacteriales bacterium
GGCGATGAACAGGCTGATCCAGGGAAGGCCGCGTTCGAGGCGACCCACCTCCACGCCGCCATAGGCTACAATGCTCTTCTCGGCCATGTCGACGCCTTCATGCACGCGGTCGAGGCCTTGGTAGAAGATCCCAGCGATCGGACCGCGGGTATTGCGGCATACTTCCTTGGCACCATCGATGCCACCGCTCTTCAGGGCCTCCTCCACGCTCGACAGGAGCTTGGTCGTGTTTGTGCTGGCCATGTTCAGGTAGATGATACGCTCGATCACAATGGCGAGGCCCAGGATCATGCAGATCAACACGGGGGCCATCCAGATCGGATCACCCTCGATGAAACGCTGCTTGAACATTTGGTGGCCACCCACCTCTTCGGCTTCGGCAGCGACTTCGGTCTCGGCGGCTGCAGGGGCGTCCTGTGCCATGACCGGGGTGGTGAGCAGGCTGATGCCCATCAGGCCAGCCATGCAGAGGGTCAGGAATTTACGTACCATGTTAGCGTTGTTGATCAGAGTGAGGGTTGTTGTCGGTGTTGGTTCCGTTGGGTCCTTTTCAATGGCGGAAAGAGGGGGAGAGGGATTGGCCTTCCCTTCGGTCGGCCTTTCCCGGGATGGGAGGCTTCATTCCGCCTGCAAGGCCATTCCGGCCTTCGGCCATTGGCGTTTCCATCTTGTCCAAGCAAGCTTGGCCATCTGTCACCGCCAATGCCCTTGCGGCTTCGCCGCAGTAGGTGCAATGGCGGAGAGAGAGGGATTCGAACCCCCGATACCCTTTGACAGGTATACGCACTTTCCAGGCGCGCGCCTTCGACCACTCGGCCATCTCTCCTGATCTGTTTTTCGGGGGCACCTCCCCCTTAGCGGGCGGCCAAATTACAAAAAGGATGCACGGTGCCACGGCGGAACAGCAAGCGGTGGAAGATGACCAGTTAGCGGTAGACAAGGTTGTCATGTTAAGCCAACGTGAACTCGCCTGCGATCGGTGCCCCCATTCGCTGGACCAGCTGCTCCGTTCCCTGTGTATTGGCCAGCAGGAACATGGTCTTGGCCACGGCGGCCTCCACGGTGATGTCCGCTCCGCCCACCACGCCCATGTCCACAAAGGCCTGGCTGGTGGCATAGCGGCCCTGCTCCACACGCCCACCCACGCACTGGGTCACGTTCAGCAACATCATGCCACGGTCCCTGGCCTCGTGCAAAGCGGAAAGGAACCCGGGGTCGGTGGGCCCGTTTCCGCTGCCGAAGGTGGTGAGCACCGCCGCACGCAGACCGGGCTGTGCAAGGGCGTGCCGCATCCAATCGGCCCGAATTCCCGGGAACAGGCGGATCACGGCGATCCGGTCATCAAGGCGGTCGTGCACCTTCAGTGGCCCTGCGCGGTGTGGCAGAATGGCGGCCCGGTCATACCGCAGATGTACCCCAGCCTCGGCCAATACAGGCCAGTTGGGCGACCGGAACGCCTCGAAACGCTCGGCATGCACCTTCACCGTGCGGTTGCCACGCATCAGGCGGTATTCGAAGTACACAGCCACTTCGGGCACCATGGCCCGCCCCTGTTCATCCCGGGCGGCCGCGATCTCGATGGCCGTGATCAGGTTCTCCTTGGCATCGGTGCGTATGGTGCCGATGGGCAGTTGCGAGCCGGTGAGGATGACCGGTTTCGACAGGCCCTCAAGCAGGAAACTGAGCGCACTGGCGGTGTAGGCCATGGTATCGCTGCCGTGCAGCACCACGAAACCATCGTACCGATCGAAGTGGTCACCAATGATGCCCGCGATCCTTACCCACTCGGCCGGCCGCATATCGCTGCTGTCGATGGGGCGCTCGAAGGCCACAGTGTGCAATTCCACCGCGATCCGGCTCAGCTCGGGCACCTGCTCTTCCAAGTGCGCCAGGTCCATGGGCTGCAATGCGCCGGTGCGCGGATCGGCCCACATACCGATGGTGCCACCAGTGTAGATCAGCAGGACGGCGGGGCGCTGGTTCATCGGCGGAAAAGTGTTTCAGCGTTGGTGGTGGTGATGCGAGCGATCTCTTCCACCGTGCGACCGGTGGCGTCCGCAAGCCTGGCCGCGATATGCGGGATATAGCTGCTTTCGTTGCGCTTGCCGCGGTAGGGTACCGGGGCGAGGTAGGGCGCATCGGTCTCCAATACGCAATGCTCAGGGCCCACCACCTGCATGGTCTCGAAAAGCCCTCCCTTGGAATAGGTGACCACGCCTCCGATGCCCAGGAAGAAATCGCCCAGCGCGATGATCCGTTGCGCTTCCTCTGGAGTACCCGTGAAACAATGGAACACGCCACGCAGGTCGGCGGTATTCTCCTCCTCCACGATGGCGATCGTTTCGGCAAAGCTCTGGCGGCAATGGATGGCGATGGGGAGATCGAGCTCCTTGGCCCAGCGAACTTGTTGGCGGAAGGCTTCCTGCTGTTCCACGAGGAAGGTCTTGTCCCAGTACAGGTCGATACCGATCTCGCCTACGGCACAATACGCGCCATTCCGCAAGAGCTGTTCCACCTCGGCCAGGGCAGTGGCCACATCATCGCCCACATGGCAGGGGTGCAGCCCCATCATGGGTATGCACACCCCGGGATGTGCGTCCACCAACGCATGCATGTCCGAAATGCTGTCGTGGTCGATGTTGGGCAGGAAGAGCTTGGTGACACCCGCGTCCAGTGCGCGTTGCAGCATGGCCTCGCGGTCGCCATCGAACTGCTTGCTGTAGAGGTGGGCGTGGGTGTCGATGAACATGGCCGCGAAGGTAGCGGCGGGAATACGCGAACCCGGGAACGTTCATGCCCACAGCCCAGATCTTGCCCACCTTTGCCCCGCATGAAACTCCTGGTCCTCCGCTTGTCCTCCATCGGCGACATCGTGCTCACCAGCCCGGTGTTGCGATGCGTGAAGCAGCAGGTGCGCGGTGCGGAAGTACACATGGCCACCAAAGGGACCTTTGCGGACCTGGTGCGTTTCAACCCGCATGTGGACAAGGTCCATGAGCTGAACGACGATCTGGGTGACCTGATAGCCCGGCTGAAAGCTGAACGTTTCGATGCGGTGATCGACCTGCACCATAACCTGCGCACGGCACGGATCAAACGCTCGCTCGGGGTAGCGGCCACCAGCTTCCCCAAGCTGAACATCGAGAAATGGTTGCTGGTGAACCTGAAAGTGGACCGCATGCCCCGCGTGCACATCGTGGACCGCTACCTCTCCACCGTGCACCACCTGGGTGTGAAGAACGACCGGATGGGCCTTGATCTGTTCATCCCCGCCGAACGGAGCGTACCCGCCAAGGAATTACCAACACTTCATCAAGCCGGGTACACAGCGCTGGCCATCGGCGCGGCGCATGCCACCAAGCGGCTCCCGCAGCACCGCCTCATTGAACTGACGCGCTTGATCGAAGGACCGGTGGTGCTCATCGGCGGACCGGAGGACACCCCGGTGGCCCGCGCGATCACCTCGGCCATAGGCGGACGCGTGTTCGATGCCACAGGCCGATACGATATCCTCGCGAGCGCCTCCTTGATCCGCAATGCGCGGACCGTGATCGCGCATGACAGCGGGGCCATGCACATCGCGGCAGCGTTCAACCGGAAGGTGGTGAGCATCTGGGGTAACACGGTGCCGCTGTTTGGCATGGGGCCCTACGTGCCGCAGCATCCCGAACATGCGATCATCAGTGAAGTATCAGGCCTCTCCTGCCGGCCATGCAGCAAGATCGGGCATGATGGCTGCCCCAAGGGCCACTTCCATTGCATGGAACAGCAGGACCTTCAGAAGATCGCTCAACTTGCGCGCCCATGAGCTGGGACATCTACATCCAGGACCTGCCGGCCGTTGCCTCCATCACCGATGTGCCGGACGATTTCCGCCCCCGCCCCATCGGCGAGCGCGAGGACCTCATTACAAGGGTGCGCGAAGCTGTTCCGTTCGCCGACCTGGTGGACCATGACTGGCTGTTCATCAAGGCGAACGGGATCGACATCAGCATCCAGTTGCACATGGAGGATGTTGAGAAGGTACGGTTCATGGTTGCGCATGTGCACGGCGGCGAGCAGAGCGCGGCCTGCATTGGCGCGCTCCTTCGTCACTTGGGCCTGCGTGCGCACGATACGGTGACCGGCGACCTTTTCGACGGGTTCAGTCTGGACGAGGGGCTCTGACCAGCCTCACATCCCTGCAGGCGGCAAAGGCGCAGGCACCACGTTGGCCACGGGCTTGGTGCTCTGCAGGTACGTGAACATGGCGCGCACATCCTCGTCCTTGATGTCCTTGAAGTTCTGCCAGGGCATGGGAGGAAGCAGCGGACGCGAGCCTTCGAGCCCCTTGTAAAGCCCCTGCTTCAACGCACGCTTGAACTGCTCTTCGGTCCAGTTGCCGATACCGCTTTCATCACTGGTCAGGTTGGCAGCGAAGCTGGTGCCCCAAGGGCCGACAGCGGCCGTAAGGTCCATGGACATCAAGGCCCAGCCGGCGGCGTCCTGTGGCACTGGCGGCAACTGCGTACCGGCCGGATGTCCGCTCAGCAAACGGTCCGGATCGGGGTAAGGACCCTGCGGACCCATGAGCTTCGGCGAGTGGCAATCATGGCAGCCCATGACCTGCACCAGGTATTCGCCGCGCTTGATCAGCTCGGCCTCGGTCGGCTGTGTTAAGGTGGCTCCCTCGGAAGCCGGAGCCATGGAGGGCTGGCCACAGGCCACCACGAGCGCGAATACAGCGGCGGCCAGCAGGATGGGCAGTGAGCGTTTCATCAGCGAACGGGAGGGTTAGGTGGGAACATTGTCCACGGGACGGCTCGGCATCCCCATGCGATCATGCGTCATAGGACGCCCTGCCCATGTGTCAAGTTACTGGAACAGGGCCTTGAGCTCGGTCGCCTCCTCCGGCTTCATCTTACCGCTGAGAATTAGCCGCAGCTGCCTTCTCCGCAGTGCTCCATCGAAGCGTTTCTGCTCCTCCTCGTTCGTTGGCACCGCCTCAGGCACCGTTACCGGACGTCCGGCCTGGTCCACGGCCACGAAGGTGTAGATGGCACTATTGCACTTGATCTTCTCCCCCGTCACCTGGTCCTCCACATAAACATCGCTCCACACCTCCATACTGCTTCCGAACGCACGGCTCACGTGGCTGAGGATCGTGACAAAATCGCCCAGCTTGATCGGCTTGTCGAAGCCCACATGGTTCACCGCCACGGTGACCACCACGCGTTTGCAGTGCCGGTGGGCGCTGATGGCACAACTGATGTCCAGCCACTGCAACAAGCGGCCACCGAACAGGTTGCCCAGCGTGTTGGTATCGTTGGGCAGTACCACGTGAGTGGTCTGCGCATAACTGTCGCTTACGGGGCGTGATGTCTTGTTCATGCTGATGCTCACCATGCGGAGCGCCGTAAAAGTAGGGCCGCCCGATCGCGCATTCTTAGCCACGAATGAACCTGCGCCGTAGATCCGTGTTCCTTTGCTGCCTGTCGTACAGCACATGCTCAAGCCTGGAACAACCGCACCACCACTGACGCTGCCAGACCAGGAAGGTCGACAGTTCGAACTTGCCGGAGCATGGAGCAAGGGACCGATCGTGCTGTTCTTCTACCCGAAAGCGGATTCCGCCGTATGCACCAAGGAAGCCTGCGCGTTCAGGGATGCGTTCTCCGACCTGCGCGCCTTGAAGGCCACGGTCATCGGGATCAGCCATGACACATGTGAAGCCCAAAAGGCCTTCGCATCGCGCTGGGGACTCCCGTTCACGCTATTGAGCGATACCGCAGGCACCGCGCATAAAGCCTACGATGTGCAACGGGTGCTTGGGCTGGTCTCCGAACGCATCACTTACGTGATCGGGAGCGATGGGGTCGTGAAAGGAGCGTACAGCGGCCTGCTCGGCTCGGACCGGCATGTACGGAAGGCCTTTGACGTATTGCGCGGTCAAAGTAACTTGTAGAGCAACACGCGGCCGTCATCGGTGCCGGTGATGAACCACTCCTCCCAGAACAACAGGGGCGCGCGGTGGTGCTGGTCCTTGTTCTCGGGGTATTCGAGCTTCCGCGTCACCTTGTCTTCGCGCACGAACTCGATGGTCCCATTGCGTCCGGTGCGAACAACATACTCACCATAAGTGGCCTGTGACTGTTGGTAGAATCGATCAGCAAGGGAATTGCCCATGTCGAGGCCCATGGCCTTTACTGCGCGCGGATCGGGCACCCATCGGTGCTGGATCAATGAAGGCTCTGGCTTGCCGGTCTTCACATCGTAAACAACGCGCTTTCCTGAATGACCAATGAGCACCACGTATTCGCCATTGTCGTTGAAGGCGGCATAATACACGGTGGTGCCCCCGTCCTCGTTGTAGGGCAGGCTGAGCAGCTTCTTGCCACTGACGATATCGTAGATCTCGGCGCCCTTGTTCAAGCCGACCAGCAGGTGATCACCCTTGGGCGAAACGGCCAACGCCGTGATCTCTGCCTTTGCCGTACCGATCGTACGTGCGGCAGGCCCTTCAGCAAGCTGAGCAGAAGAGGTGGTGAACAAGAGTGTGAAGGCCAGGGTGGATGCCAGGGCCAAAGCATTGCATTGCATCATGTGCGATCGACGAGGTGGTGCTGTTGTGCGAGCCACGCCAGGGCACTATCCTGGTCGGGGAACATCTGAATGGGGCGGCCGGGTTTGTGATGACGCACGAACACGTTGGCCGCCAATTGGTGGCCGAAATCGCGCACCACGATGGCGTCGGCCGCGATCAGGCGGTTGGACAACGGAGATGAAGCATGCCCCCGGGCCTCGTTGCTCATGGTGGTGCCTTCGCCCACGCTCACCATCAGCAACACCTTGCGACCCATGCGCTCAGCCTCGATCGCATCGAACATCGATTGCACCTCTTCAGGCGTAACGATGCGGTGCTCACGGAAATGGGTATGCACGATATCCCCGTCCAAGAAGGACACGGTACAAGCCTCCAATTCCACCGTCTGAATGGTCGCCATGATGTCGGTTGGCCCAAAGTTACGGCAAGGGAAAGGCGAACGGACGGGGATCAGCGCACCAGTAACCAAGCGCTGCCAACACCGGCCGCCCGTATCTGGGACATCGCCGCTTGGGCGGAAGCGCGGTCCACGTAGCTGCCGAAAGCCACCGGATGCAGGTCGCCGTTCTTCGGCAGACGCACGGCAGGATAGCCTTTCGCCACGAGCTCACCAAGCAGGCGGTCGGCGTTCTCGGGCTGCGCGAAACAGCCACCGATAACGTGGAACCGCGCACGCACGTTCACGGGATCTGCACTTGGAACGGCAACGGCCGTGCTTTCCGGTGCAGCAGCCGCGCCCATGTCCACATGCAGAACGATGTTCTCCTCGGGCACCAGGTCGACCCTCACGGTGCCGGTACCTTCCGCGGGCAGTTCCACATGCGCCACCTGCGATACACCCGGAGTTGTGACCTGCTCAAGGGCCACATAGGTGCGCTCAGGACGGTCGACGAACGGGTCGAAACCGCTCCATTGCGCTGCATCAGGACCACCCATGCGATACGCCCACAAAGCGGCCGCGGTGAACAGGAGGCCGGCCACGGCCGCCGCAGCCCACACCCACGTGGTACGGCGCCCAGTGGATACTTCTGCCACTGGCGCTGTAATGGGCAGTGCGATCACGGGTGTGCCCTCGGTGCGCTGCACAGGCACGGCGGCCACTGGTCGGAGGCCATGGGCATCCTTCAGGTACTGGCCCCTCGGATCGGGGTCGAACTGGAGGTTGTGCTCCGCATCACGATAGAAAATGCCTATCAATGGCAATTCCACCCGACCATTGCGCTGAAGGCCCTGTTGCCAGGCGTTCACGTCGGCGGCAATACGCCCGGTGGCCTGGTCGAACCCGATGCCTTCCCGTTTCGAAATACGGTCCGCCAGAAGGCCGTCATTGCGTAGCAGGTTCCTGTTGAAGCTCAGGTCCTTGCCTGGCGGATGTACCACGTTCCGGGCCTCGTCCAACCGGGCGGGGCGGTAATGCGTGAGCAGGCCACCCCAATCCGGCACGATCACGAGGTCGTGGTCGTACAGCAGTTCGCGGATGTCCTTTTCGATCGCCATTGTTCGCCGCGGCCAAATTACAACGCCGCCACCCTGCGACGCGCCTCTTCCAGATCGGCAGGGGTGTCCACACAGAACGAAGGGTGCTCCGTGAGTCCGATCCGCACGCGGAAACCGTTCTCCAGCCAGCGCAATTGCTCCAGCGATTCAGCCCTTTCCAAGGAGGAAGGGACCAAACGGACCAGCTTGGCCAGTACCTCGCAGCGGTACCCGTACAAGCCTACATGCTTCAGATAGCGGTACTGGGCATGGCGCGGCCCGGGTGAAGTGTTGCGCAGGAAGGGTATGGCCGCCCGGCTGAAATAGAGCGCATCCATGTCCACGGTAGTGGTGATGAGCACCTCACCGGCATCTTCCAGGTCCCGATCATCGGTGACCACTTGGGCCAATGTGGCAATGCCACCGGGTGCATGTACCAGCGCCGCACAGAGCTCATCGATCTGATCGGGAACGATGAAAGGCTCGTCGCCTTGGATGTTCACCACGGCATCGAAACGCTCTGCACCCGCCAATAACAAGGCTTCATGGCAACGGTCCGTGCCGCTGGGGTGGTCGGGCGAGGTCATCACCGCCTTCCCTCCCAGTGCCCTGATGTGGTCCGCGATACGTTCATCATCGGTGGCCACCACCACATCAGAAAGGCCTTGGGCTATTTGACACTGCTCCAGAACGCGCTGTACCATGGTGCGCCCACCAATATCCACCAGGGGTTTCCCCGGCAAGCGGCTACTGGCGTAGCGGGCAGGGATCACGCCCAGAATGCGCAGGTCGTTCGTCATCGTTCAACCGTGGGTTCATGGACCGTCACTTCGATCCGGTCCACCAAGGCCGGCAAGGTATCGCGCAGCCAAACATACACCAGCAGCAGATCGTCCGGGCGACGTACTTCGGGGCTCTGGTACCAATAGCTCATCTCCATCCATTCCCCGGCATGTGTACCGGTGGTATCCGCATCACGCGCCATGTAGGCATAACTGTGCCCCTTGTGCTCAAAGGTGGTGACCAAGGCGACAGCAGGCCGCCGACCATCCGCAGGACGATGGATGCGGCACGAAACCTCGAACCAAACATGATCCGCGTTGGAGATCTGTGACCAGGGGGTCCTGATCGCCGGTGTGAACTCGCGTCCCTTTTGCAACAACCAGGCAGAGCCACCATCAAAGGCCAGCGAATCCGTCCGGCCGGAAACATCCAGTTCGGTGCGATCACCATCAAAGCCCATCACCACCAGTGGCCATGCCTTGTAGCCCCGCAGATCGGGCGTGCCATGCTCCATGGTGAGCGAGCGCTCAACGGACCAGAGCTTTTCCAATCCTTCCGGTCTCGACAACCGTGCGAATACCGCTTTGTAAGCCGGCCAGGTCATGCGTGAAGTATGGATAAGACCCAGGGTGCCTTGGTGGATCTGGAAGAGGTTGAACAGCGTGAGCCCCAGGAGCAGTGTCAGTCCCGTGGTCCTCCATGCCATCGTGCGGTCACGCAACCATTGCAGCACAGCACCCAGTGGAAGCGCCATCACCGCGTAGCTCTGCACCAAGGCGCGTTGACCAAAACTATCGGCATACCACCAACACGACCAGCTGGACACGATGTACAGGTTGATCGCGAAGAACACCAGGATGGACCAGCGCAAGGAAGGCAGGTAGCGGCGCAGGAGGAAAAGCCCCATGGTGGCAACGGCCATCAGCGGCGTGTAGATGTACCACCCCTTGCGGAAGCTGAACAGCACTTCCCACGTGTAGGGGTGCAGGAACTCGAAGCCTTCTCCGGGGTTGTTGTAGCTCATGTACAGGAACTTCCCCGTGAGCCATTTCCAGTAGAGCAATTGGGGGGCGCCCACGACGAGCAGCGCCATCACCACCAGGACCAGTTGCCCTTTCCATGCCCAAAGCCCTTTCAAGTGTTGCCGCCAGTTGGACGGATGGTCGAGACCATAGAGAAGCGGAATGAACACGCATACCGCCTCCGACGGTCGCGCGAGGGCCAGCAGACCCATCACTGCAGCAAGCCGGAGCGCATCGCCAAGCCGATGGTCCTTATGCCATCGCAGGGTGTACCAGAGCACCGCTGCATACAGCGTGAACAGGAAAACATGCGGCATTCCGGTGGAGTACAGGGACTGGTGAACGTAGTTGGTGCCCATGACCACCAGGGCCAGAATGGCGGCCACAATGCCTTCAGAAAAGAAGGACCGCAACACCCTTCGCAACAACAACAGTCCGACCAACGCATAGCAGAGCATGGCAAGAATGATGGCCCATTGATAGGGCGCGGAAAACCCATCGGCAGGTGCTCCTGTGACCAGCGCCCCGACATGACCTGCCAGGAAAAAAGGCAGCCAAAGCACCGCCATGCCCATGGGATACTTCAACACCCACGCCCCTTCCGGTTGTTGCTGCACCTGATACAGCGTGGCGGTGCTATTGTACTGCTCCACGGCCTTATGCACCCACCCGATGTCGTGAATGGCCGGGTCGTGGTGGATGAAGGTGGCCGGCAGGTAGAGGTAATAGCCGAAGGTGTCCCAGCTCAGGATGTTGACCGGCGGTGTCCGGCACAACGCGATGGCGATAATGCACCAAAGCACGAGCGTCGTGCCCAGCGACCAGGTAACAGCACGACGCTGGACCTCCGTCATAGGTTCACGGTAAGCTGCACCTGAATACTACGAGGAGCCTCGATGGACAGGGGGCGCAACGAATACACCTCGTTCGTCAGGTTGTTCACAATGACCGCCACACGTGCCACCTCTGTAAGGTCAACACCAACGCGCGCATCCACCAGCCAATCGCCTGTGGTGTGCTCCGACATCCACTGGCCCACGCCCGTGGTCAAAAGCCCGCTTTCGTCCAGGTCCACGAACACCCGGTCGATGTTGCGCACATGACTGTTGTAGCGCACGCTCACACCGGCCATTAGGCGCTTGTAGTCGGTCTGGAGGTCCGCGCGAAAGAGGTTCTGGACCCGGAACTTCAGGATGTTGTCCGTGGTATTGTAACTGGTGTTCGTGTAGGTCGCCGGCGGGAACCCGGGAGCAACGGAAGTGGCATAGACCTGATCGGGCGTTGTGGAGACCGGGAGGGTGTGCGTGTAGCCCGTCAGCACGGTGAGGTCCACCCGGCCTATCATGCCCTTGCCCACCAGCTCGAACTCGTAACCGGAAACACGCGCGCCGCCCGTGTTCACGCTCTTGAAGCCCAATCCGAAGAGGTTGGCCGTACCCTGGCTGGCAGCCCACTGCCCGAAGGTGAATTCCACGTAATCCTGGAAATCCTGCTGGAACACCACCGCGTCCAGGTAGCCCATGAAATTGCCCAGCTTGAACCCTTGCTTCACGCCTCCTTCAATGTTCCAACTCTGCTCGGCGCGGAGAGCCTCGTTCGGGTAGATGTTCAACAGGCCGACCGCTGTACGGATGTACCGCTCACCGATGGTGGGATACCGGAATCCCTGGCCATAGCTCACACGCAGATATGTGGCCTTATGCACCTGGTAGGTGGCCCCGGCGCGGAAAACGGGTTGGGCCGTGTCGGCATCATTCACGCGGAACTGCTCGTAGCGCATACCAAGGGATATGGCCAGCTTGTCAAAGAGCTTCTTGTCCAATTGGAGGTAGGCGGCCAGGTTCGCGGACGTGTTCCGGTCGCTGCCATCAAGTCCTCCCCGGTAGAGCTCGGCAATGGAATTGGTGCCACGACCCACAAGTCCGGCAGTGATCATGGTCTGTCCCAGCAGGTCGACCTCCTGTTGCACCTGGTACTCCCCATAGATGGTGCTGTTTGCGTTGCTCTGGTCGTTATCGTTGTCGAACTCCTGCCGGTGGAAACGGCCTCGCAAGGTGTGCCGAGTACCGGAAGAAGTGCGGTAGTTCACCTGGGGATCCACGTAATACTGGGAGCCCTGGGTACGTGTAACGGTGCCGGTCTTGGCGCGATAAAGGCCCTCCTCGATATCGTTCCAGATGAAGATACTGGATGAGCGACTGCGCATGGCATTGCCACTGATGCCGTAGGTCAGCCCTTTCACCTTGCGATCGCGCCAACGTAGTCCGGTATTGAACCGAACACGTTGCTCGTACCCTCCCGGAGCGGTGCGCAAGGGGTCGGCGGCAAGGGAATCCGCAGGAATGGGTTCGGGGCCCACGAAACCGCCATCAGCATAAGCGTTGCCACCGATCACCAGGTCCAATGGTCCGAACTGCTGGCTGTGAAAAAAGTTGGCACCTCCGAACAGCGGGGCATTGTCACCCCACCACTTGGCGGCCGTGCTGCCGGGCGTACTGTAGACACCACTGAACACCGTGGCCCGTGTGCGGGGCTCGGCACGCGGATAGGCCGTACGCACATTAATGACCCCACTGAGCGCGGCACTGCCATAGAGCACCGAACTGGCCCCCTTGATCACCTCCACCTGCTCCAGGTTCTCCAAGGGCAGGAAGGTCCAGTTGGGACGGCCGATGTCCCCGCTCAGGATCGGCATGTCGTCCACCAGGACCTGCACACGGCTGCCAGCACCATAGCTGAACCCACTGCCGGCCCTTATCTGTGGGTCCTCGTCCACCACCACCACGCCCGGCACCTGGTCCAAGGCCTGGTCCATGCTCACGATGTTCTTGTTCTGCACGATCTCCGGCCGGAGAACGCTCAGGCTCTGTGTCACCTCCCCCACGCGTTGTTCAAAACGGCCCGCGCTCACCACCACCATGTCCAGCTGGGTGGCCGATGGACTTAAGCGCACATCCAAGGTCAGCGAATTGGCCTCCGGAATGGTGACATTGCGCGTCACGGTGGTGTAACCCACGAAGGAAAAGGTGATGGTGTAGGTGCCCACCGGCAGGTCCATGCTGTACGCACCATCCACATTCGTAGCGGTGCCCTTGCCGGGGGCATGGGTCACATTCACGCCAATAAGCGGTTCGCCGCTCAGCGTGTCCCTCACCATGCCTTTCAGCAGGGTGGTCTGAGCATGCGAGAAGAAGGTTCCCGCAAGGGCGAAGAGCACGGCGATCAGCCTCATCATGGGGCGATTAGATTTGTGGCATTCGCACCCCGGCACCTGTTGTTGCCGTAGGCGTTGCGGGTAAATGTAGAGAAAGCACGTTCCACAATACCCTATGGAGGACCAGCAGCTCATTCACCGCATCGCACTGTCCATGCTCAAGGGCATCGGACCGGTGAACGCACGCAACCTGGTGGCCTATTGCGGAGGCGTTGACCCCATCTTCACCGACCGCAAGCTGAAGAACACGTTGGAGAAGGTGCCGGGCATCGGACCCAAGCTTATCGCGAGCATCACGGACAAAAAGGTGCTGGCACTGGCGGAAAAGGAACTGGCCTATGTGCAGAAGCACAAGCTGCGCATGCTGTTCTACCTCGACGCGGAATATCCCCACCGACTCAAACAGGCGGAGGATGCCCCCGTGCTCCTTTTCGCGAAAGGCAAGGCGGACCTGGATGTGGAGCACATGGTGGCCATCGTGGGAACACGCACCCCTTCTGAACAGGGCAAGCGGCTTTGTGTGGAACTGGTGGAAGGCCTGAAAGAGGCGAACGCCACCATTGTGAGCGGCCTGGCCTATGGGATCGATATCGTGGCCCATCGCACGGCCCTGAAGCAGGACCTGCCCACGCTGGGCTGCGTGGCACATGGTCTGGACAAGCTATACCCCGGCGAACATGCGGCCACCGCCAAGGAGATGCTGGGCCAAGGGGCGCTCATCAGTGAATTGCCCAGTGCAAGCGCCTTCGCACCCGGGAACTTTCCGGCCCGCAACCGCATCATCGCGGGGCTGAGCGACTGCACCGTGGTGGTGGAGAGCGGCCCCAAGGGAGGCAGCCTGATCACAGCCGATATCGCCAATAGCTATGATCGGGAGGTATTCGCCTACCCCGGCCGCCCCACCGATCCGCGCAGCGAGGGCTGCAATAAGCTCATCCAGCAGAACAAGGCCATGCTCGTGACCTCCGCCAAGGACGTTATCACCTTCATGGAATGGCTGCCCCGGAAAAAGAAAGCACCCGTCCAAGCCGCATTATTCGCTGACCTCTTACCCGAGGAGCAGACGCTGGTGGACATCATCAAGGCCAAAGGCAAGGTGGATATCGATGAGCTGTGCATCCAAAGCCGCATGCCACAGGGCAAAGCGGCCGGGCTGCTATTGAACCTAGAGTTCAATGGGGTGGTGCGGACCCTGCCAGGAAAGGTGTACGCCTTGAACTGAACACCCTGCTCTTCACCGCACGGCCTTGATAAACGAAGGGCCCAATGACGAGCAACATGCCTTGGGCATGGGCGCGCCCTATACCTTCGCGCCCAAATTCCCAAAAACCCATCCATGGCAACCGCCAAGAAGTCCGCGAACAACGTGCAGAAGCACGTGGACGCGTTCATGAGCTACGTGAAGGCCAAGAACCCGAACGAGCCCGAGTTCCACCAGGCCGTTCACGAAGTGGCCGAAGCGATCATTCCCTTCATTGAGGCCAACCCCAAGTACCAGGGCAAGATGCTGCTGGAGCGTATGGTGGAGCCCGAGCGCACCATCACCTTCCGCGTGCCTTGGATGGACGACAAGGGCAAGATCCAGGTGAACCGCGGCTACCGCGTGGAGTTCAACAGCGCCATCGGCCCTTACAAGGGCGGACTGCGCTTCCACCCCACGGTGAATCTGAGCGTGCTCAAGTTCCTGGGCTTCGAGCAGACCTTCAAGAACAGCCTCACCACCCTGCCGATGGGCGGCGGCAAGGGCGGCAGCGATTTCGACCCCAAGGGCAAGAGCGACAACGAAGTGATGCGCTTCTGCCAGAGCTTCATGACCGAGCTGTGGCGCCATGTGGGCCAGTTCACGGACGTTCCGGCCGGTGACATCGGCGTGGGCGGTCGCGAGATCGGTTTCATGTTCGGCCAGGACAAGCGCCTGCGCAACGAGTTCACGGGTGTGTTCACCGGAAAAGGCCGCACCTGGGGCGGTTCGCTGATCCGTCCCGAGGCCACCGGCTACGGCTGCGTGTACTTCGCCGAGGAGATGATGAAGCGCAACAAGACCGGCTTCAAGGGCAAGACCGTGGCCATGAGCGGCAGCGGCAACGTGGCCCAGTACGCCATCGAGAAGGCCACCCAGCTGGGTGCCAAAGTGGTGACCGCCAGCGACAGCGATGGCAGCATCTACGACCCCGCCGGGATCACCGCCGAGAAGCTCGCCTTCCTCATGGAGCTGAAGAACGTGAAGCGCGGCCGCATCGAGGAGTACGCCAAGAAGTTCAAGGGCGTGACCTTCAAGAAAGGTGCCCGTGTGTGGGACGTGGTGGCCAAGTGCGATGTGGCACTGCCCTGCGCCACTCAGAACGAACTGGACGGCAAGAACGCCAAGGACCTGGTGAAGAAGGGTGTGAAGTATGTGGCCGAAGGGGCCAACATGCCCAGCACGCCCGAGGCCATCGAGGTGTTCCACAATGCCGGTGTGCTCTTCGCCCCTGGCAAGGCCAGCAACGCCGGTGGTGTGGCCACCAGCGGTCTGGAGATGAGCCAGAACAGCCTGCGCCTTAGCTGGACCCGTGAAGAGGTGGATGCCCGCCTGCACACCATCATGAAGGACATCCACGCCGCCTGCGTGAAGTACGGCACCGAAGGCAAGAGCGTGAACTACGTCAAGGGCGCCAACGTGGCCGGCTTCGTGAAAGTGGCCGACGCGATGTTGGACCAGGGGGTGGTGTGATCCACCCAGATACAGTTGAATTGTCAGCCCCCATCGTTCTGAACGGTGGGGGCTTCTTCATGAAAGAGCCCATTGTTCAATGGCACTGATCGATGCCATGACATCTGATCCCCCCATGATCCAGCACGCCATCCTTAACGTGGGTTTACAAGGGAATCGGTCATTACTACTGTGGAACTGATCAGCCACTACGACCGACGGGGTCCAACCAAGAAGGCGCCCCCGGGGCCTTAAGGCATACGCACAACACGCCGCACAAGGCGCTGCTCATTATCCTGGACCATTACCACCAGAACTCCAGCCGGAAGATGTGCAGCGGAAATGCTCAGCCGGGAATGCCCGGGCTCCCAAGGCTGTTGGTGAAGTTGCCTGCCAGCAGCATCATGGATGAACAGCAATGCGTCACGTTCTGGTGATGATCCGAGTTCGATGGTGAAGTGGTCTGTGAATGGTACCGGGGCTATCAGTGCTCCGTCGAACACATTGTGCTCAGCGATAGATGTGGTATTGCTGAAACCCACCTCCAAACAAGTGCGGTTGTCCGTCGGATCACGATCCACATGGTCGTTGGGGGATAGCGCCACGAAGCACTGTTCGAAGTGCAGGGTATCGCCCACAGGCACAGTGTAAGGCAGCGAAATGATCAGGGGCATTTGCACCAGCGTACTTGCTCCGGGCGCTATCTGCATCGCAGAAGGCTGCACAGTGGCACCAAAGTCAGCCCCGCAGTAACCTACGGTGCGCTGAGTGTTCAACAGCAGTTTGTCCAGCACCTCCGCACCATGGTTCTCCACCAGTATGGTCACCTGTGCATGGACCCGAACGATCTGCGGGAATTGGTCGTAGGTCTCAAAGTACAAGCTATCCACCGAGGCAATGCTGATGGCGACATCGTCCGAGTGCTGGGCGAATTCTCCCGAGGTGGTGAAGGATCGCATCACCCCGCCGCTTCGGCCATCGACAGAGGCGGTGCCTGCGGTCATGATCAGGCCATCGCGCACTGCCGTTCCGGATAGGTCATGCCCATCGAGGTTGCCGTTGCTGAAGGACGAAACAAGTCCCGAAAGCGGATCAACGGCCGCGCAGGCCTCTTCGCAGGTGATCCAAATGTATCCTTCTGCCAACTCCATCCACCTGGCCCCACCAAGTCCGGTCAACGTGATGCTGTCGATCGCATTGAAAGTGCCATCATAGCGCACCAAACGATCCGCATGAAGGACCCGCAGGTCGTCAGCACCAAATGCTACAAGGTCCACAGCACCGGCCGGGATCATAGCCTGATCGAGAAGTTCGCCTTCGTCCGTCCAGCGTGCCAGCACACCTTCGTTCATGGTGAGCAGCGTGGCATCCACAGCCCAGCGAACGCAGTGCAGTTCAGGCCACGTCATGGACCAAGCTGCTTGTTGCACGCCACCATCATCCACCACGAGCACCAATGGCTCATTGGCTTCCGGGTCATCGCCCAAAGCGATTGAACCGGTAGCTGAGATGCTTATCGACGCTGGTGCGATATCGTTCAACAGGATGGACCAAAGCAATTGACCGCTTTGATCGCGCCGTTGCAAGTGGTGCAGGCCCATGGGCAGGGAGCATTCGATGGGCAAGCCACCGAGCACGAAACCATCGGGAAGTGCTGCCATAACACTGGGAACCAAGGAAGCAGCCGGAACATCCGTGGGCGACTGCCACAACACGCTGCCGTCCTGTGCCCGGGCCATAAGCAGGGTGCGCATTTCCTCCCAACCCTGCTGAACGCCCGCGAAGATCCATTGCCCCGGAGCACCACCCACTACACGATCGTAGCGTACGATCTGCACGCGTTGGTCCGCCACCTCCACGGGTAGCTGACCGAACGACGAATGGACCAGGACCACGCCAATGGCAAGCTGCTGAACTCTCATGCTACGCTGTGTTGCGGATAGGACAAGGTAGCAAGGCGAAGCGCTGCCTGCGACCTCCGACCCTTGAACAGGAAGCCCCGGCCAGGGCCAGGGCTTCGATCGGAAAAGAACAGGTCCTGTTCAGCAGAACTCGTCGTAGGCCATCATCAGGTTATCGGCGATCATCTCGGCGCTGCGGCCTTCGATGTGGTGACGCTCCAGGAAGTGCACCAGCTTGCCATCCTTGAAGAGGGCCATGCTCGGGCTGCTGGGCGGGTAGGGCAGGAAGTGCTTGCGGGCCTGGATCACTGCATCGGTATCCACACCAGCGAACACGGTGACCAATTTCGCGGGACGTTTATCGGAGCGCAGGCTCATTTTCACGCCGGGACGGGCAGCACCGGCCGCACAGCCACACACGCTGTTCACCACGCACAGCACAGTGCCGGGTTGCACCAGGGCCTTGTCCACTTGTTCGGGGGTCTTCAGGTCTTCAAAGCCGACGCTGGTCAGGTCGGTCTTCATGGGGGCAACAAGCTCGGGAGGGTACATCAGTATTTCGGGGATTTGTTCCAGCGTGGGATCACCCGGCGCCGGTTGGTAAGCGGGTACAAAACTACAATGACCCGCAGCAGGGCCGTTACCGCCCGATCCGGCTTGGGATCCCCATAGAGCCGGTGAACGAACTTGCCCCGTGGCTTGTCCTTCCAATACTTTCAAACTCCCAATGCTCCCCATGGCCTTACGACACTCCCTTCTGCACCTGCTCGCGCTCGCCATTCCGTTCACCCTGAGCGCACAGGAAAAACGCGCCACCCTTCCGACCGATGTACAAGCCGAATTGATACGGTCCGGTTTCCTTGAACAGGACCTCGCCGACATGGTGGAAAAGGACAATTACACCACTGAACACAACGGTGTTCGGCACATGTACCTCCGCCAGCGCTGGCAAGGCATTGAGGTTTGGAATGGCGATATCGCCATCCACCGCGGCCCGAACAACGCCCTGCTGAAAGTGAACAACGGAGCAGCCCCGTTCATGGCCAAACGCGTGAATACGGTCACTCCGAAGTTGACCTCCGCTCAGGCATTGGCCAGTGTATGGACGCGCACGATGCCCGGCCTACCAGTGCCACAGCTGATGGCTACGGAGAACGGGGGCAAGCGCGATCGCTATGATGGCACCAACACCAGCGGCATCGATGTGCTGGTGGAGCTGTACTTCGTAGCCGCAGGCAACGGGCTTCGGCTTGCTTGGAACGTGAACCACTATACTCCGGACGGAACGCACTGGTGGAACGTGCGTATCGATGCGGAGACCGGCGCCGAGTTGGAACGGAACGACTGGGTGAGCCAATGCGCATTTGATATTGAACACGATCATGCGCATGTGCCGGCTGAAGTGTTCGTCCCGGAAGCAGCACCTGCCCCGCTTGCCCCGAACGATTACAACGTTTTCGCTTGGCCGCTCGAAAGCCCAAGCCATGGTTCACGCACGCTACAGAACGCACCTTGGTTGGCGGGAGGGATCGCATCGCCCTTCGGCTGGCATGATACCAACGGGGCAGCAGGTGCCGAACACACCATCACCAAGGGGAACAATGTGCAGGCCCAGGAGGACGCCGATGCGAACAACACCGGTGGATTCAGTCCCAATGGTGGTGCCACGCTCGATTTCGACTTCCCGATCAACTTCACCCAGACCCCGGTGAACTACCAGAGCGCAGCCATTACCAACCTGTTCTATTGGAACAACCTGATGCACGATGTCTGGTACAAGTACGGCTTTACCGAGACCTCCGGGAATTTCCAGCAGAACAACTACGGTCGCGGCGGCCTCGGCAATGACTTTGTTCTAGCCGATGCGCTCGATGGCAGCGGTACGAACAACGCCAACTTCGGTACACCGCCCGACGGCAGCAACCCACGAATGCAGATGTACGTGTGGACCCCGGCCACCCCGGACCGCACCAGCGATCTGGACAATGGTGTGATCGCTCATGAGTACGGTCATGGCATCAGCAATCGACTGGTCGGTGGCCCATCCAATGTGAGCTGCCTTGGCAATGCTGAACAGATGGGCGAAGGATGGAGCGACTACTTCGGACTGGTGATGACCTTGAAGGCCGGTGATGTTGGAACGGACGGGCGCGGGATCGGCACCTACGTGCAGAACCAGGCCACCACGGGCGCAGGCATCCGCCCTGCGCGCTACAGTACCAGCTTCGGGGTGAACAATTACACCTACGCATCCACCAACAACACTTCCTTGTCCCAACCGCACGGTATCGGGTTCGTCTGGTGCACCATGCTCTGGGAAATGACCTGGGAACTTATCGGTGTCTACGGCCTTGACCCGGATATTTACAACGGCACGGGCGGCAACAACATCGCCATGCAGCTCGTGATCGATGGCCTGAAGCTCACCCCATGCAACCCTGGCTTCGTGGATGGACGTGATGCCATTCTTCTTGCCGACCAGATCAACAATGGCGGAGCGAACCAAGCCTACATCTGGGCCGCCTTCGCACGCCGTGGCTTGGGCGCAAGTGCCACTCAAGGTTCGACTTCCAACAGGACGGACCAAACAGAAGCATATGACACCCCAGTGCCCAACAACGTTGGGGTAGCCTCCATTGTAGCGCCTGCGACCGAATTGTTCAGCTGCCCCGGACTGACCACGCCCGTAGTCGTGCAGATCCGGAACTCGGGTTCACAGCCTCAGAGCAACTTTCCAGTGAGCTACAGCGTGAACGGAGGCGCACCGGTGACCGAGACCTTTACCGGCACAATAGGTAGCGGGGCATTGGCCACCTTCACGTTCAACCAGACCGCAACGCTCGCTGGCAATGGGCCCTTCAGCGTCGCAGTGACCACCGGGCTCACGGGCGACCAACTGACCTCCAATGACCAATTGACCCGCTCGGTGAGCCTGCTGCCGAACACGACCGTGACCACGAACTATGTACAGGACGTGGAAAGTGGATCCGCCACACCCACCGGTTGGATCCGGCAGAATCCGGACAACGGCATCACATGGGGTAACACGTTGCTCACGAACGGCGCCTTGTGCGCAAGCAGCCGGGCATGGTCCATCGATTTCTACAACTACGGCGCGACCAACCAAGAGGACCGCCTGATCTCTCCGACCATTGACCTGAGCGCCTCTGCTGGCACCCGTCTGAAGTTCCACCATGCATATGTGATCTACTCCTCGGGCTACGAGGATCGCATGCGTGTGGAGGTAAGCCCGGATTGTGGGGCGACCTGGAACACCGTGTTCGACCAGAGCGGCACCGTGCTTGCAACCGCTCCGCCTGCCACATCGGCCTGGACACCCTCCAACTGCTCACAGTGGCGACTGACCGATATTGACCTGAGCGCCTATGATGGGGGCTCCATCCTTGTTCGGTTCACGGCGATCAACGGCTACGGGAACTTCCTTTACCTCGACAATGTGACGATCGAGAACAACGGCGTGAAGCTCGCCTTGGACATGCTTCTGGAAGGACCGTACGTAGCAGCCACCGGCCTCATGCGCGATGACCTTCGTGCTGCGGGCCAGATCCCCCTGCTGGAGCCGTACACCGGCCTCGGTTTCACCCAAGCCGGCAATGGGGGCGGCGAATCGATCAGTGCTACCGTGCTGACCACCACCGGCAACGATGCCATAGTGGACTGGGTACTGGTGGAACTGCGAAGCGCAACCACGCCTACGACCATTGTGGCCACGCGCGCCGCTCTTCTCCAGCGTGATGGCGATGTGGTGGACAAGGATGGCACATCGCCCCTGACATTCATGGCGGCGCCCGGCAATTATCACGTAGCCGTGCGCCACCGGAACCACTTGGGCTGCATGACCAATACGTTCATGGCGTTGACGGGGTCTCCGACCGCGCTGGACCTGACCGTCCCAAGCACCATTACATTCGGAACTGAGGGGCAGAAGACCATTGATGCACGCACGGTGCTTTGGGCAGGCAATGTGATCCGCGACAACAACCTGATCTACACCGGAACGGACAACGACCGCGATGCGGTTCTGCAAGCTATCGGCGGGATCATTCCGACCAACACCTCTGCCGTGGGCTACCATGCCCAGGACGTGAACATGGACGGCGTGATCCGGTATACTGGGGAGAACAACGACAGGGACCCGATCTTGACCAACATTGGGGGTGTGGTCCCAACGTTGATCAGGCCTGAACGACTACCCTGAACGGATAATTGATCTTTGAACGGGCCGCTCGATGCGGTCCGTTCGCTTTTTTCGCGATCACAGGAACTGTATGAACGATCACAACGATCGCTTCTTCTTGAAGAACGCCTTCATCAGGTCCGCGCATTCGGCCTCAAGAACTCCACCGGTCACGTTGGTCTTTGGGTGCAGCAGCCTTCCACCGATGCGCCTGTAACCGGCCTTTTCATCGAACGCCCCGAACACGATGCGGCCAAGTTGTGCCC
>JBEICT010000017.1:0-21265 GCA_040383865.1 Flavobacteriales bacterium
CAACAGCCGACCTGACAGGACTTGGAGCAGGTACCTATACTATCACCGTTACCGACATCAACGGCTGAACACTGCATCGCACGATCGCTCTAATTCCCGCACCTCCGATCTTCATTACGTTGAACTCACAAGCAGGACCTTGTGCGAACGATGGCCAGGGAAGCATCACCGCGAACGTGACCGGTGGCGTTGCCCCGCTAGCGGCCACATGGTCAGGCCCACTGGGATTCACATCCAGCGACCTGGACCTGCAACAGCTCTCCAGTGGAAGCTACACGCTCAACCTCACCGACGCACTGGGTTGCACTGCCATAGCGACCGCATTGCTCCAGGACCCGCAACCCGTCCAAAACAATGTGGCGTTGTCCTTTTATGGCCAATACAATACCCAATGCCTTGGCGATAGCAGTGGAACGATGCAGTTGGCCCCGATCGGTGGCACACCCCCTTATGCGATCAACATCACAGGCCCGGGAGGTTCCCTGGGAACCGGCACGTACCTGGACCAGTTGGCCAGCGGCACATACACCATCCATGTGACCGACGCCAGCGGCTGCACGGCGGACACCATGGTGACGCTGACCGCTCCACAAAGTCTGCCGAACACGCAACTGACCGCTGAATTGCAACCGAGCGGTACCAATATCAGTTGCTTCGGAGGAAGTAATGGCGAGATCAACGCGACGGTCTCCGGCGGTTCGGCGCCCTTCACCTACCAATGGCAGGGCCCCAACGGGACACTTCCGGGTACACCATCGGTCAGCGGAGCCTTGGCCGGCACCTACACGCTGACCATAACGGATGCCAATGCCTGTGCCATCGCCAGCACGATCATACTGACCCAACCCGCCGAAACGCTCTCAGCGACCGGACAGATCAGCGCATTCGGTGATCACAACACCTCCTGCGCAGGAGCCTCCGATGGATCCATCGCGCTGAACATGACCGGAGGAAGCACTCCCTATACCATCGCATGGAGCGGGCCCAATGGCTTCACTTCCCCGGAGGCAGCCATCACTGACCTTGCAGCAGGCGAATACACCGCGACCATCACGGACCTGAACGGATGCACGCTCCAACAATCGTTCAACTTGACATCTCCGCCGCCCCTTGAGACGATAGCACTGGTCAACTTACAGCCTGGGGGTACCGCCATCAGCTGTCAAGGGGCCAACGATGGAAGCATCACGGCCCTTGCCAATGGAGGCTCGCTCACCTACACCTATTCCTGGACCGGTCCGAATGGCGTAATGGGCGATCAACAAACATTGACGGACCTGGGGCCGGGCAACTACTGCGTCCTAGTGACCGATGCCCAAGGATGTACTTCCGAAGCCTGCACCGCCATCAATGAGCCCATTGCGATCACCGCTGCGGCATCCACCACCAACGCGAACTGCGGCGAAGCCAATGGCACCATCGACCTCGCGATCAGCGGAGGGACCGGACCGTTCACCACAACATGGAGCAATGGCCAGAACACCGAAGACCTTCCTGCCGTAGCCGCTGGGAATTACACGGCAACGGTCACTGATGCCAATGGATGCAGTACATCGCTCAGCGTTCCGATCACAGGAACACCTGCCACGTCGATCACCGCGACGGTCACCAACGAGGAATGTGCCGGAGCCAACGCGGGCGCCATAGACCTTGACATCCAGAGCGGCACTTCGCCGTTCCTGATCAGCTGGAGCACGGGAGCCACTGCAGAGGACCTCACAGGACTGAGCGCTGGCAACTACACGGTATCCGTAACGGATGTCAACGGATGTACAGCACAAGGCATCTACGTCGTGAACGCACCACCCATTCTAATGATCGACACTACCCTCTCATTGTACCTCGGGGGATACAATGTGAGCAGCTGGCTTGGCCAGGACGGCAGCATCGATGTGGACGTTACCGGCGGACAAGCACCCTACGGTTATACGTGGAGCAATGGTGCGAACACGGAAGACCAAAGCGGACTTGGCGCAGGCAATTACATACTGGTCGTCACCGACGCGAACGGATGCAGCAACACCATTTCTGTGACTTTGACGCAACCCAGCGACCTAACCATGCCCACCGGCTTCACCCCGAACGGCGATGGCGCCAATGATTCCTTCTTCATCCGAGGGCTCGATGCCTATGTAAACAACCAGCTCATCATCATGAACCGCTGGGGCAACAAGGTGTTCGAACGCATCAACTACCGCAATGACTGGACCGGCGAAAGCCTTACCGGAGGAGAGCTACCCAACGGAACCTACTTCGCCATCCTTAGCGTGAACAATGGCCAACGCACACTGCAAGGCTACGTCGATCTGCGTCGCTGATCGTCCCCAAGGCAACAAGACCATGCTACATACACGCCATATCACCTTGCTCCTACTGACCTTGGCAACATGCGCCAGGCTCAGCGCACAACAAGAGGTCATGATCAGCCAGTACATGTTCAATGGTTTGCTGCTCAATCCGGCCTACGCCGGCACACATGGCTACATCAGCAGCAGCCTCCTGCACCGCTCACAATGGGTGCAGGTGGATGGCGCACCACGAACCAGTGTACTTGCAGTGGACGGCCCGGTCATGAACGAGCGCATGGGCCTCGGTCTATCCATCGTACACGACCGTATCGGTATCAGTCGCGAGCTCGACATGTCCGCACACTATGCGTACCACTTGAAACTGGGTGAACGCAGCAAGCTCTCGCTCGGCCTTCGAGCCGGCCTTTCGCTCTACTCGGCACAGTTCACTGACCTCGTGTATTGGGACAACAACGACCAGGTGTACCAGAGCAACATCAATAATGCACCCGTTGGCCGCTTTGGCTTCGGCGCCTACTGGTACAACGCCACATCCTTCATAGGCCTCTCCATACCCACTATAATGGCCGCCGACGGCAAGATCACACCGGCCGTGGGCGATGCGATCGACCACTACTACACGCAGCACTACTACCTGCACGCAGGCAAGGTGTTCCCGATCAGCGAATCATTCGACATCAAGCCGAGCACCTTGATCAAGTACCTTCCGGATGCTCCGGTACAAGCCGACATCAACTGTAATCTGCTCTATCGCGAACTGATCTGGTTCGGGGTCGGATACCGAACCGGCGATGCTTTCGTGGGCATGCTCGAGTTCCAGGTCACCCCACAGATACGCGCAGGCTATGCCTATGATATGAGCACCTCGCAGCTCCGCACCTACACCAGTGGAAGTCATGAGGTCATGCTCGGGATCGACTTCGGTCGCGACCTGATCAAGATCAAGACCCCTCGCTACTTCTGACCTATGGACCAATGAAGTATACCACGTTCACGATCATCATGGGCATCCTCCTCTCCGGATGCGCCCAGCAGCATTTGACGAAGGCGGACAAGGCCTATGACCGCATGGCCTATGCCGATGCCGTCCACGGTTACGAAAAGGCATTCCGGCAATTGGATGACAGGGCTGCCGCACTGCGCCTGGCCAATGCCTATGTGCAACTGGGTGACGCAGCACGGGCAGCAAACTGGTTCGCACATGCCGATCGGACCACGCCATTGACAGGAGACCAGGCGCTGGTCTATGGTCGTGTACTGCAGCGTTTGGGGCGCACGAATGAAGCCTCGCGCCAGATCGAAAAGGTCCTGGTCGAACGACCTGATGATCCCGTGATCCGTGAACTGGCTTTGGGCATTGCCTCACAGGAAGGCTTCTATGCGGACACCACCTTGTACACTGTGAGACCATTAGACATTCCCGGTGCCAACAGCATGTTCAGCGCGATACCCTTCCAGGGAGGCCTGCTCCTCAGCGGCGAAAAGAACGGCACAGGCAGGAACACCAATCCTTGGAACGGTGCGTCCTTCCTGGACCTGTACACCACGCGACAGGACGCCAATGGGAACTGGGGCGAGTTACGACCATTGGATGGCGAGGTGAACGGCCGCTACCACGATGGACCGGCGGTATGCTCAAGAAATGGCAATGAGCTCTACTTCACCCGGAGCGACTACTACAAACACAGGCTCAACAAGGACGATAAGGCCATCAGCCACCTGATGATCTTCAAGGCGGAACGTACTGCCGACGGCAGCTGGCAGAACATCCGATCGTTCGTGTATAACGGCGAGGATTTCTCCGCGGGACACCCCGCACTTTCCCCGGACGGTCGCAGTCTTTATTACATCAGCGACATGCCGGGAGGGTTCGGCGGGACGGACATATACCGTTGCGACCTGCAGCCCGATGGCACATGGGGCTATCCCCGTAACCTGGGGCCAACGGTGAATTCCACGGCCAATGAAATGTTCCCTACCCTGGATGGCGACACGCTGTACTTCTCCTCCAATGGCCACCGCAACCTGGGAGGTCTCGACATCTTCCGTTCGGTGCTCAAGAATGATGAATGGTCGACGCCCGAAAACCTGAACTACCCCATCAACTCACAGCAGGACGATTTCGCATTCGTCCCCATGAACGGCGGCACTTCCGGCTATTTGAGCAGCAACAGGACCGGGGTCGATCGGATCCACTCCTTTATTGCACATGACCCCACTTTCCTGGTGAAAGGAACCTTCACCTCCTCCGCATCGGCGCAGCCCATGGATGGCGTCGAGGTCTCCCTTATCGACCTGGCCACAGGTGAACGGATCAGCATGACCACGGGACCCGATGGTTCCTATGCATTCCCGCTCACCAAAGGCCATGAATACCGCGTACAAGGCAGCAAGGACGGAATGTTCACCGAAAGTCGGGACGTCAGCACCGTTGGACTGCGGACCAGTCGCACCTGGACAGAGGATTTCAAATTGAACGAAGTGGTCCTGAACAAACCGATCGTGATCGAGAACATTTACTATGATTACGACCGTTGGGATATACGGGCCGACGCCGCCATTGAGCTGGACAAGGTGGCCCGTTTATTCATGGACAATCCCGACCTCAGCTTCGAACTGAGCTCGCATACGGACAGCCGTGCCACGGATACCTACAACCTGGTCCTGAGCGATGCCCGCGCGAACAGCGCCGTGGATTACCTTATCCGCAAGGGGGTCGACCCGTCACGTATCAAGGCCAATGGCTACGGGGAAAGCAGGCCCGTGAACAGATGCACCGATGGAGCGGAATGCTCGGAGGAGGAACACCAGGCGAACAGGCGCACAGAGTTCAAAGTGACCTCGGTCGCACGGCAACTTCCTTGACCGTGGAGTTCACTTGGCCTTACCCATGCTGCGCACCACCTCACTGAACGGCACGCCCCGCTCATTGCTCTCCACCCAGGCCATCACATTGAAATACTTGAGCACCAGACCCTCGTTGGGGTCCTTGAGCAGATCGGCCAGTTCAAGGCGCAATGAGCGGAACAGCTCGCGCTTCGTGGTGGGGTCCTGTGCGCGGGCCAGCTTCTTGATGTGCTCGATCAACGTGACCTCGACCTTATAGGCACGTTGTCGTTTACTGAGGAAACGCTGCGTGGAACGCACGATGTACTCCAACAGGTCGAAGTTGCCAAGTTCATAGTGCACCACCAGGTTGAACAACCGTGCATAGGTGAAGATGTCCTGTCGCAGCGTAGGCTCGTTCTCGTTGAGCACTTTGTTGAGCCAGAACAGGGCCTTGTTCACCTGGCCCGCACCGAAATGGACCAAGGCCAGTGCATAATGGAACTCGATCTCGTTCTCCTTATGAAGCCTATCGCCCATTCCCTCCATGCCCTCCAGCAACGCAGGGACCAATTCCAAGGCCTTGGCATGTTCACCGGCCCTATCCCGCAGGCGCAGTTCGCTGAGGAAGCTGGCCACGAAGACCTGTGACTCGATATTGATCCCAATGAAACCATCCTTTCCCGGCAATGATCGCATCAGCCGGATGTTCTCGCCAGCGCTCTTCAGGTCGAACAGTTCGATCTGAGCGTTGATGATATAGTGCAGCGTTCGGATGTAGCGCTTGGGAAGATCGGACTTGATGGGTGCGTTCTCATCAAGGATCTGCTTCACGCGGAGGAACTTCTCCAAACTTGTCTTCCAATCCCGTTTCGCCCAACCACAGAACCCTTGTGTGTAATAACAAATAGTGGCCGCCCTGCGCGAAAGTGCGGTGTTCTTGCCTTTGATCAATGGATGCTCGCTGATCTCCTCCACCATGGCGTGCTCCTCATCCGTGCGGACGTACCCTCCGCTCCGGAACACATAATTGATCTTGGAGTAAAGGATGTGATAGGCCGCCAGATTGCGGAGCTTCTCGATCACTTCGCGCTCCTCTTCGATCAGCGCATCAAGGTCCTTGGTGAATTCCCCGGACTCATACGCCTCCTCCAACAACATCTTCTCCCAGTTCAAGAGCTCGAACCAGTAGTAGAACCGCTCGTTCTCGCGTGCAATACGCTTGGCCCTGTGAAGTAGCTTGTTGCATTCGACGTACAACGCCTTTTGGTAAAGGATCTCGATGTTCTTGATCTCCTGTTTCAGTATCCCGCTCACTGAACTCTCTGCATGATAGGCACGCAGCGCCTTCAGGATCAACTTGTACAGGTGATTCTTCTCTGAAGGAAGATGGCGGATGAAGGTCTCTTTGGCGAACTGTTTCTTGATCGCCTCCTCGTCATAGGCCTTCTGCTTGTCGATCGAATCGAACAGTCGGAGGTAGTTCTTGTCTCCCGACTGCAGTGCCGAATGCAGCTTGAAGAAGCGCTTCTCCGACTTCGTCAGTGACTTGATCAGGTCGTGGAGTTCGTTACTGGGCTTCATGGATGGCGTTGGGATCCCAAGACCCCAATTCAAAGTTAGGGATCCATACCAGGAAGAACACGGTAACCTTACTCAAGGTTCATAGTATCCATTGTGCTGACCTTTGTATGCATGCTCCGACCGTTCCTCATCGGCACCCTGTTGGTGCTCCTTCTGCTCCAGTACATTCCGGGCTCTGCCCAAGTAGATTGTCAGTCCACGAAGCACCCGATGCATGCCGGCCTCACCAAGGACGGCCCCTTGGCCCAGTGGCCTTGGGACATCCTTCATCAGCGCATTGTACTTGACCTCACGCTTGGCAACAACATCGGAGGCTTCTGCACTATAAAGGCGACCCCACGGCAGGTCGGCCTCACGCAGTTATCCTTCCACTTGACAGCGCTTGCGATCGATTCGGTGACCACCCACCTTGGACCGCTGACGTACACCCATATCGGTGATCTGGTCAACGTCGCGTTGCCACTGCCATTCTCTCCCGAAGACACCCTGACCATCAATGTCCATTACAACGGCGACCCGGTCACGGACCCGAGCGGTTTCGGCGGGTTCTATACTTCGCCTGCGTTGACCTACAACCTTGGGGTCGCCTTCCAGTACACCCCCCACTCCTTTGGCAGGGCCTGGTTCCCCTGCGTGGACAATTTTACGGAACGGTCCTCCTATGACTTCGAGATCAAGACCAGCGGCGGGCGTGGAAGTTGGTGCAATGGTGCCCGGACGGCCATCACCCAACTCGGTGGGGATACCATTGTGACCCACTGGTCCATTGCTGAGCCGATACCTTCCTACCTGGCCTCTGTTGCCGCGGCAAATTACCGCGAAGTGAATGGCGTGTTCCCGAGCATCAGCGGAACCAACATTCCCTATGTGCTGGTCGGGGCTGCCGGGGATACCACGGCCATGAAGAATTCCTTTCTTCACCTGCCGAACGCTTTTGAACGCTTCGAGCGTTGGTTCGGACCCTACCGATGGAACAAGGTAGGCTATGTGCTGACCACACAGGGGGCCATGGAACACAGTACCAGCATCCATTACCCTCGGAGCATAGCCAATGGCACCCTGGCCTATGAGAACATCATGGCGCATGAGCTGGCACACCAATGGTTCGGCGACCTGATCACCTGCGAACGGGCCGAAGAAATGTACCTCAACGAAGGCTTCGCCGAATACTTGAGCTACCTCTTTCTGGAAGAGGTCTATGGGCATGAACGTTACCTGAGCGAGGTGCGCACCAATCACCGTCAAATGGTGCAACAGGCCCATTTGCTGGATCAGGGCTGGTGGTCCCTGGCCAACGTACCGCAGCAATGGACCTATGGCGAGCACAGCTACAACAAGGGGGCCGACGTATTGCACACCCTGCGCAGCTATCTGGGTGACAGCCTGTTCGTTGCTGGCATGACCAGCTTCCTGCAATACAACGCGTTCCGGGCGGTGAACAGCACGATGTTGCGCGACCACCTGACCGCGACCACCCTGATGCCGATGGACGACTTCTTCAATGACTGGATCTTCCAGCCCGGCTGGGCCGCGTTCGAGGTCGATTCGTTCAGCGTTTCAGGGTCCCCTACGCCAGAGGGTGGCTATCCCACACAGGTGAACATCCGGCAAAAACAACGCGGTCCATCAGCACCGTACAACAACGTACCAATGACCATCACCTGCCTGGATGCATTCGGGAATGAATGGACCAGCCCTTCGCCAGTACTGGTGGGAGGAACGCAGTGTGTTGTCAACGTAGCCCCGCCGTTCATCACAAAGTGGGTCGTATTGAACACCGATGAACGCATCAGCCAAGCGGTGACCTATGACCTCGACACACTTACCAGCCCTGGAACGACGATCTATCATCAAACGGACCTGCGTCTAACGGTGGTGCAGACACCGGATCCATGCATTGTCCATTTGGAGGAAGCATGGGTGGCGGCTGATAATGACACGGACGCTCCGTTCGCCTATGTGGTATCTCCGGACCGGTATTGGCGGATCAGTGGTGCCATACCGCAGAACGCTCAGATCAACGCGCGGTTCAGTTATGATGGGCGACCCAATGTCACTGCCGCGCTCGATGCGGGGCTCATGGAAAATGCAGAAGGGGTGGTCTTCACCGAGGACAGCCTTGTGCTCCTTTACCGCCCCGACCCCACGTGGGCCTGGAGCCGCTTTCCGCAGCAGACCTTGAGCGTTCTTGGCAACCCCTCGGACAAGATCGGCCGCATCGACATCACCGATGCCGAGGCCGGGGAGTATGTGCTCGCTTGGAGGAAGAGCGCCGTGGGCACCCGGGAGCGCGATTTCGAGGCCGGCAGTTGGACCATTTCGCCCAACCCTGCCCACGGGTCCGCTTTGCTTCAGTTCGATGGCCAGGTCCGGAACGGCACAGTGCAATTGATCGATGGCCGAGGTCGAGTGGTGAGCTGGCAACCGGTGCAGGGCAACTCGCTGCATTTCGACCTGGACGGCATCTCCTCGGGCCAATACGTCCTCCGCCATGTGGATGGCGCTGGCACCCAGACCAACATCGGCAAATTGGTGGTGCGCTGATAACGGGTATCCATCCAAATGAAAAGGGGCCTTTAAGGCCCCTTTTCATTTTCTCCTTCGAACCGAACGGCGGAGGTCAAACATACCGCAGGCTACTACCCGGATACCGTGAGGCGTGTCCCAGCTGTTCCTCGATACGGAGCAACTGGTTGTACTTCGCGATCCTATCGCTCCGGCTGGCACTTCCGGTCTTGATCATGCCACAGTTCAGGGCCACGGCAAGGTCCGCGATGGTGCTATCCTCTGTTTCCCCGCTACGATGGCTCATGATGCTGGTATATCCGGCACGGTGCGCCATTTCAACGGCCTCGATCGTTTCGGTCAGTGTTCCGATCTGGTTCACCTTCACCAGGATGCTGTTCGCGATACCCTTGTCAATGCCCTGTGCGAGACGTTCGGTATTGGTGACGAACAGGTCGTCACCTACCAACTGCACCTTGGCGCCCCAAGGTTTCCGTGAGCTTCTTCCAGCCGGCCCAATCATCCTCTGCCATTCCGTCCTCGATGCTCACGATCGGATACCGCTTCGCCCAATCGGCCCACATGGCCACCATTTCATCGCTGGTGAGCACGTCACCGGTGCTCTCCAGTTTGTAGCGTTTCTTTTTGACATCGTAGAACTCCGTGCTCGCGCAGTCCAGCGCAAGCACGATGTCCTGTCCGGGCTTGTAGCCAGCGGCCTCTATGGCCTGCATCACCAACTTCAATGCATCCTCGTTGCTGGCCAGATCGGGAGCAAAACCACCCTCATCACCAACATTGGTGCTCAGGCCCTTCTTCTTCAACACAGCCTTCAGTGCGTGGAACACCTCCGTACCCATGCGCAAACCTTCTGCGAAATGCCGCGCACCGACAGGCATGATCATGAACTCCTGTACATCCACCTTGTTATCGGCATGCGCGCCACCGTTGAGGATGTTCATCAATGGCACGGGCAGCGTGGAGGCATTCACACCACCCACGTAGCGGTAAAAGGGCAGACCGGCCTCGCTCGCCGCGGCCTTGGCCACGGCCAGGCTCACGCCCAGTATCGCATTCGCACCAAGATTGCCCTTGTTCGGGGTACCATCCAGCGCGATCATGGCCTTGTCGATCATGGACTGCTCGGTCACGAGAGCACCGTGCAGTTCATTGTTCAAGGTGTTGTTCACGTTCTCCACCGCCTTGCGAACACCCTTGCCCAGGTATCGCTTCTTCTCCCCATCACGCAGCTCAACGGCCTCGTGGGCGCCGGTACTGGCCCCGCTCGGCACCGCAGCGCGGCCCATGTGTCCGGAATCAGTCCACACATCCACTTCAATGGTGGGGTTGCCGCGCGAGTCGAGCACTTCGCGGGCCTGGATCTTGGCGATCAAGCTCATCGTTCGTTGTTAGGCGTTCTGTGTACTGTTCAAACGCTGTTCGATGCTGACCCGTAGGTGATCGACAAAGCGATCGAACAGGTAGCGACTATCATAAGGACCAGGGCCGGCCTCGGGGTGATACTGCACACTGAAGACCGGACGTCCTTTCAGCCGGATCCCCGCCACGCTCCCATCGTTGAGGTGCACATGCGTGATCTCCACGTCGACATGGGCCTCCGCATCACTACGCTTGACCACGAAGCCATGGTTCTGTGAAGTGATCTCGTCGCGCCCGGTGGTCAGGTCCTTGATGGGGTGGTTGATGCCACGATGGCCGTGGTGCATCTTTTCGGTACGCATACCCATGCTCTCTGCGAGGAGCTGGTGGCCAAGGCAGATACCAAATACCGGAAGCCCGGTCGCCACCAAGGCTTTCACTTGCTCCACGGAGGCGGGCATGGCACCGGGGTCGCCAGGGCCGTTGCTCAGCATGATGCCATCCGGTGCCCAGGCCAGCATTTCGGCCACGCTGGCACCCATCGGGAACACGCGCACCAGGCAATCGCGCTCCATCAGGCAGCGTTCAATGTTCCGCTTTACTCCGAAGTCCAAAAGGGCCACACGGAACGATGCCTGCCTCTCACCGACCTCGTAAGCATCGGTCGTGGTCACCGTACTGGAGATCTCAAGACCTTCCATGCTGGGCACTGCGGCCAACCGAGCGCTCAGCACCTCAAGGTCCATCTCGGTACTGCTGATGATGGCGTTCTGAGCACCGTGGTCCCTGATGTGGCGCACCAGCCTGCGGGTATCCACATCGCTGATGCCCACCACACCTGCCTTCCGGAGCATGTCATCCAATGAGGAGGACCCACCCGGGCGGCTCCAGACATGACTGAACTTCTTCACTACCAGACCCGCAATGGAGACCTTCCCGCTTTCCTCCTCTCCGTCCTTCACACCGTAGTTCCCGATGTGAGGAGAGGCCATGGTCATGATCTGCCCGGTGTAGCTGGGATCCGTGAAGATCTCCTGGTAACCGGTCATGCCGGTGTTAAAGCAGATCTCGCCGGTGGCGATGCCTGCGTGGCCAATTGCACGCCCCCTGAACAGCGTTCCATCGTTCAACAACAGGACGGCTTCGGGGCGCTGGCTTACAAGCATATCGGGGCTGTGCGTCGGTTCCGGCCGCGAAGATACCCTGCGTGGGCGTCCGCACCTGAACGGATCTTCCACACCTGTTCATAAGCTGCTGAATGAACAACATGTACGACAAAGGGCGCCACGATGGGCGCCCTTTGCAAATGGTCGGACAGAAGCTTATTCCGCAGCAGGCTCAGCGCTCGCCGCTTCGTCGGTCTTCTTCGCACCGCTGGACTTGCGAGTACGACGGGTCTTCTTGGCGGCGGTACCGGCCTTCTCCTTGCTGTAGGTGGTGTTAAAGTCCACCAGCTCGATCATGGCCATTTCCGCGGCATCGCCCAACCGGTTGCCCAGCTTGATGATGCGCACATAGCCACCGGGACGGCTGGCCACTTTCGGCGCCACATCACGGAACAAAGCGGCCGTGGCCTCCTTGTTCTGCAGTTCGCTGAACACCACACGACGGCTGTGGGTGGTATCCTCCTTGCTCTTGGTGATCAAGGGCTCTACGTACCGGCGCAGGGCACGGGCCTTGGCCAGCGTCGTTTCGATCCGCTTGTGCTCGATCAACGAGATGGCCAGGTTGCTCATCAGGGCGCCGCGATGGGCCTTCTTGCGGCCAAGGGCGTTGTTCTTGTTTCCGTGTCTCATGACTATTCGGTTGTCAGTTGTCGGTTGTCAGGGAGCGGCTTCGCGTAAATCCGCTACGCCGAGCACCAACGGCCAACTGGCTTACTCCTTGTCCAGTTTGTACTTGCTCACGTTCATGCCAAAGCTAAGGCCCTTGTTCTCCACCAGGTCCTCCAGCTCGGTCAGGCTCTTCTTGCCGAAGTTGCGGAACTTCAACAGGTCGTTCTTGTTGTAGCTCACCAGATCACCGAGGGTCTCGATGTCAGCAGCCTTCAAGCAGTTGAGCGCACGAACGCTGAGGTCCATGTCCACCAACTTGGTCTTCAGCAGCTGACGCATGTGCAGGCTGGTCTCGTCGAACTCCTCGCTTTCGCTGCTGGTTGCGGTTCCGCGCTCCTCCACCTCGAGGCTGATACGCTCATCGCTGAACAGCATGAAGTGGTGGATGAGGATCTTTGCGGCCTCCTGAAGCGAGTTCTTCGGCGTGATGCTGCCGTCCGTGGTCACTTCGATGGTGAGCTTCTCGTAGTCGGTCTTCTCCTCCACACGGGTGTTCTCCACGGTGTACTTCACGTTCTTGATCGGCGTGAAGATGGCATCGATGAAGATGGTGCCGATGGGTGCGCCATCCACCTTGTTCTCATCAGCCGGAACGTAACCACGCCCTTTGCTGATGATCAGCTCGACGTGCAGTTTCACGCTGGGCTCCATGTGGGCGATGACGAGCTCGGGGTTCAGGACCTGGAAGCCAGTGGTGTGGCGACCGATATCACCCGCGGTGAAGCTGTCCTTACCGGTGATGGTGAAGGAGACCTTCTCCGTGCTCACGTCCTCCAACTGGCGGCGGAAGCGCACCTGCTTGAGGTTGAGCACGATCTCGGTCATGTCCTCGATCACACCCTTGATGGTGCTGAACTCGTGGTCGACACCATCGATACGCACCTGGGTGATGGCATGGCCCTCCAGGCTGGAGAGCAGGATGCGGCGCAGGGCATTGCCGATGGTGATGCCGTAGCCGGGCTCAAGCGGACGGAACTCAAAGGAGCCGCGCTTGTCATCGGATTCGATCATCGTGACCTTGTCGGGCCGCTGGAATTCAAGGATGGGCATGGGTGGTCTGCTTGGATCGGGTTCTTACTTGGAGTACAATTCCACGATGAGCTGCTCGCGGATGTTCTCCGGGATCTGGGCACGCTCGGGCACGTTGATGAACTTGCCGGACATGCTTGTCGTGTTCCAGTCGAGCCAGTCAAAACGCTTGCTGTTCACCGCAAGGCTATTGGTGATGGCTTCCACCGAACGGCTCTTTTCACGAACAGCCACCACCTGGCCGGGGCGCAGGGTGTAGCTGGCCACGTTCACCACCTGACCATCAACCGTAATGTGGCCATGGCTCACCAGCTGGCGGGCGGCGCGACGGGTGGGCGCCACACCGAGGCGGAACACCGTGTTGTCCAAACGGGCCTCGCAAAGCTGCAGCAGCACCTCACCGGTGATACCCTTCTTGCTTGCGGCCGTGTGGAACATCTTCTCGAACTGGCGCTCGAGGATGCCATATGTGGATTTGGCCTTCTGCTTCTCCTGCAACTGGACAGCGTATTCGCTCTCTTTCTTGCGGCGCTTGGTGGGGCCGTGCTGACCGGGCGAATGGGGCTTGCGCTCCATCCATTTGTCCGGTCCGAGGATCGCCTCCTTGAACTTGCGGGCGATGCGGGTCTTGGGTCCTGTGTAACGTGCCATGTTCTTATTTTATGGGTGCGGCCTTGATCACCCGCACCAACTACGGGGCATGCGTCCATCACGCCCCTACAGGTTGACTTTGAATTAAACGCGGCGCTTTTTGGGAGGACGGCAGCCGTTGTGAGGCATCGGTGTGATGTCTACGATCTCAGTGACCTCCACCCCACAATTGTGCAGGGCACGGATGGCGCTCTCGCGCCCTCCACCGGGGCCTTTCACGAAAACCTTGACCTTGCGCAGGCCCAGGTCGTGTGCCTCGCGAGCAGCCTCTTCGGCGCTCACTTGCCCTGCGTAGGGCGTGTTCTTCTTGCTGCCGCGGAAGCCTTGCTTGCCGGAGGACGACCAACTGATCACCTCGCCCTTGTTGTTGGTCAGGGAGATGATGAGGTTGTTGAACGTGGCCTGGATGTGGGCCTGCCCGTAGGCTTCCACGACCACGTTCTTCTTCTTCTTCTTGCCGGCCGCTTTCTGATCTTGCTTTGCCATGTTGCTCAGGGCTTACTTGGTCGCTTTCTTCTTGTTCGCAACGGTCTTACGCTTGCCTTTGCGGGTACGAGCATTGGTGCGCGTGCGTTGGCCACGCAATGGCAGACCGGCACGGTGGCGGAGACCACGGTAGCTGCCGATGTCCATCAGGCGCTTGATGCTCAACTGCACTTCACTGCGCAGGGCACCCTCCACCTTGACGTGCTCGTTGATGTATTGGCGGATGCGCGCCTGCTCATCATCGGTCCACTCTTCCACCACGGTATCGGGATCCACCTCGGCCTTCTGGAGGATCTCCAGGGCCGTGCTGCGTCCGATGCCGTAGATGTAGGTGAGGCCGATGCAGCCCCGCTTGCTCTTGGGTAGGTCTATGCCTGCGATACGTGCCATGCTCGTTCGATTATCAGCCTTGACGCTGTTTGAACTTGGGGTTCTTCTTGTTGATGATGTACAAACGCCCTTTGCGACGGACGATCTTGCAGTCCGCGGAGCGTGGTTTGAGGGAGGCCCTGACCTTCATGGTTTCCTGGGTTCTTAGCTCTTGTATCGGAAGGTGATGCGTCCTTTGCTCAGGTCGTACGGGCTCATCTCCACCTTCACCTTGTCACCGGGCAGAATACGGATGTAGTGCATCCGCATCTTGCCCGAGATGTGGGCGATGATCACGTGACCGTTCTCCAGCTCCACACGGAACATGGCATTGCTCAGCGCCTCTTTGATGACGCCGTCCTGCTCTATTGTTCCCGTCTTGCTCATTCCTTCCTGTTCTCTTTTCTCTTCTATCCTGGCCGGTCCGTTCCCACGGTCCGGTTCAATCCACCAATTCTCCTTTTGCCTTCAGCACATCCTCGATGTAGCTGAACGTTGAGAGGACCTCCGATCTGCCGGCGCGCACGGCGATGTTGTGCTCGAAGTGGGCGCTGGGCTTGCCATCACGCGTCACGATCGTCCAACCATCACCCAGCTGCTTCACTTCCTTCGTTCCCATATTGATCATGGGTTCAATGGCGAGCACCATCCCGCTGTGCAGTTTGGCACCCTGCCCGCGGCGCCCATAATTGGGCACTTCGGGCGGTTCGTGCAGCTTACGCCCAACGCCATGGCCCACGAGCTCACGCACCACACCATAACCGTTCTTCTCAGCATGGTGCTGGATCGCGTAACCGATATCACCTGTGCGGTTGTTCTCAACCGCCTGTTCGATACCGAGCTGCAGGCATTCCTGGGTGACGCGGAGCAACTGTTTCACGGGTTCGGCCACTTCTCCCACCATGAAGGTGTAAGCGCTGTCACCATAGAACCCGTTCATCAACACTCCGCAATCCACGCTCGCAACGTCACCGTCGCGCAGTATCCGGTCGCCGGGCAGGCCATGCACCACCTGATCGTTCACACTGATCAGCAGGGTGCTTGGGCATCCGTAGAGGCCTTTGAAACCAGGCACCGCCCCATTGTCACGAATGAACTCTTCCGCCATGCGGTCGAGCTCGCCCGTGGTCACTCCGGGAGCAATGCGCCTGGCCACTTCGGCCAAGGTCCTTCCAACAAGCAAAGAACTTTCCTTCAACAATGCGATGTCGTCATCGCTGAGCAGGTCCACGGTCCGGGCCATGTCCCTATCCAGCCATTCCGTACGCCGCTCCTCCGCTCCTTCCCTTGATCCGGCCTGATTTCATCAGACCGTCGTAATGCCTCATCAACAGGTGGCTCTCGATCTGCTGGAGGGTATCCAACAGCACGCCCACCATGATCAACAACGACGTTCCACCAAAGAACTGCGCGAAACCCTGCTTGATGCCCATCATGCCTGCAAAGGCCGGCAGGATGGCCACGATACCGAGGAAAATGGCACCGGGCAAGGTGATGCGCGAAAGCAGTTCATCAATATGTCCGGCCGTGGCCTTGCCGGGCTTCACACCGGGGATGAACCCGCCGTTCCGCTTCATGTCATCGGCCAATTGGTTCGGGTTCACGGTGATGGCCGTGTAGAAGTAGGTGAACAACACCACCATCATGAACAACGTGAAGTTGTAGAAGAAACCCTGGCTATTGGCCACGCCGATAAGCCATTGGGGCGGGTTTTCGAAGGCTTGCGCCACGTACATCGGGATGAGCACGATGGCCTGGGCGAAGATGATGGGCATCACACCAGCAGCGTTCACCTTCAAGGGAATGTAGTTCCGGACACCACCATACTGCTTGTTGCCCTGCACACGCTTGGCGAACTGCACGGGAATGCGGCGAGTGCCCTGCACCAACAGGATGCAGCCAGCGATGATGAGCACCCAAAGGACCACTTCAACGAGCAGCAGTACGAGGCCGCCGCCGCCAGGTCCCATTCGGCCTACCACCTCCTGTGCAAAGCTCTGAGGGAACTGGGCGAGGATACCGATCATGATGATCAAGGAGATGCCATTACCAAGGCCCCGCTCCGTTATGCGCTCACCCAACCACATCACGAACAGCGTGGACGCTGTGAGGATGATCATGCTCGTGATGAGCCAGAACTGGCTGTCCAATGGGGCCGCTCCAGGGTCGATCGTGCTGAAGATGTAGCCAGGGGCCTGGAACATGCAGATCACGATGGTGAGGTAACGTGTCCACTGGTTGATCTTGCGTCGTCCGCTCTCCTCGCGCTGCATCTTCTGCACACTGGGTACGGCAATGCCCATCAACTGCATGATGATGGACGCCGAGATGTACGGCATGATGCCCAATGCGAAGATCGAGGCACGGGTGAACGCACCACCGGTGAAGATCGAGAGGATCTCCACGATGCCTCCTCCTCCGCTCGAAGCATCGGCCATCCGCGCGCTGTCCACACCCGGAAGCACGATGAAGCTCCCGATGCGGTAAACAAGCAACAATCCCAGCGTGATGAGGATGCGGTTACGCAGTTCCTCGATGCGCCAGATGTTCTTGATCGTGTCGATCAGGTTCTTCATTCCTTAGGCCTTGGGGGCGATGGTGGCGATGGTCTCTGCCTTTCCGCCCTTGGCCTCGATGGCGGCCTTGGCGGTGGCGCTGAAGGCGTGGGCGGTCACGGTCAGTGCGCTCTTCAGCTCACCGCGGCCCAACACTTTCAATTTGTCGTTCTTGGCGATCAGGCCGTTATCATACAGCACTGTGGGGTCGATCGCGCTCAGCTTCTTGGATTCGGCCAGGGTCTGGAGGGTGTCAAGATTGATCCCTTTGTACTCCACACGCGTGGGATTGGTGAATCCGAATTTCGGCACACGACGCACCAAGGGCATCTGACCACCCTCGAAACCGCGCTTGCGGTTGTAGCCGGAGATGGCCTTCTGGCCCTTGTGGCCCTTTGTGGAAGTGCCTCCGCGACCGCTGCCTTGGCCGCGACCGATGCGCTTCTCCTTCTTGGTGGCCCCTTCGGCCGGTTTGAGTCTGCTCAGGTCCATGGTTCTTTCGCTGCTATCGGTTTCAGGCCTTCTCCACGCTCACCAGGTGGTGTACTTTCTCCACCATGCCCGCGATCTGTGCGTTCTCCTCCACAACGGCACGCTTGCCGATGCGACCGAGGCCCAAGGCCTTCAGGGTGTCCTTCTGACGCTTCGGGCACTTGATCTGGCTGCGCGTCTGGGTGATGATGATCTTGCTCATGGGTCTTTCACCGAAGCCTCGGTGGAGGCGGGTTTTATCCGTTGAACACTTGTTCGAGTTTCACACCACGCTGGCGGGCCACCTGGTTGGCGTCGCGCATGCTGGTCAGGGTCTCGATGGTGGCCTTTACCACGTTGTGCGGGTTGCTACTACCCTTGCTCTTGGCGAGCACGTCGGTCACACCAACGCTCTCGAGCACGGCGCGCATGGCACCACCGGCAATAACACCGGTACCATGGGCGGCAGGCTTCAGGAACACCTGGGCGCCGGCGAACTTGCCCTCCTGTGCGTGTGGGATGGTCCCCTTCAGCACGGGTACCTTCACCAGGTTCTTCTTGGCGTCATCGATGCCCTTGGCGATCGCCTCCTGCACTTCCTTGGCCTTGCCAAGTCCGTGGCCGACCACACCGTTCTCGTTCCCCACCACCACGATGGCGGCGAAGGTGAAGGTGCGACCGCCCTTGGTCACCTTGGTCACACGGTTCAAGGCAACGAGCTTGTCCTTCAGCTCCAGATCGCTGCTCTTGACCTTCTTGTTATTCGTATCAGACATGGGAGTGATGATCAGAAATTGAGACCGGCTTCACGGGCGGCTTCGGCCAGGGCTTTCACCCGGCCATGGTACAGGTAACCGTTGCGGTCAAAGACCACCAGTTCGATGCCAGCGGCCTTTGCCTTCTCTGCAATGGCGGCGCCAACGACCTTGGCCTGCTCGATCTTCGGCATGCCGTTCGCCTTCTTATCCTTCAGCGAGGAGGCGCTCACAAGCGTACGGCCGGTCTGGTCGTCAATGATCTGGGCGTACATGCCCATGTTGCTGCGGTAGACCGAAAGGCGCGGGCGCTCAGGCGTGCCGTGCACGTTCTTGCGTACCCGTTGCTTGATCTTCAGTCGGCGTGCGATCCTATCGAATGCCATGGTGTTGCTTATTTACCGGCTGATTTACCTGCCTTACGACGCACCGCTTCACCCACGAAACGGACACCCTTGCCCTTGTAAGGCTCAGGCTTGCGCAGGGAGCGCAGTTTGGCGGCCACTTGACCGATGAGTTGCTTGTCCGCACTTTCCAGGCGGATGATGGGGTTCTTTCCCTTTTCCTGGGTCGCGCTCACCTTGATCTGGGCGGGAAGCTCCAGCGTAACGGTGTGCGAGAATCCGAGCGCCAACTGAAGTTGCTGGCCCTTGGCGGTGGCGCGGTAACCCACACCCACCAATTCCTGTTCGATCACGAAGCCTTCGCTCACCCCCTTCACCATGTTGGCGATGAGGGAACGGTACAGACCGTGCTTGGCGCGGTGCGGCTTGGCATCGCTGGGTCGCCCCAAGGTGATCACCGCCCCGTCCTGCTTCAGGCTGAGATCGGGGTCCACGGCCTGCTCCAAGCTACCCTTCGGACCTTTCACGGTCACCAGGTTCTTATCACTGATGCTGACCTGCACCCCGTTGGGTACGTTGATCGGCGCTTTTCCAATGCGTGACATGGTTCTGCTGGCTTAGCTCACGTAGCACAGTACCTCACCGCCCACGTTCAGGGTACGGGCCTCCTTATCGGTGACCACACCCTTGCTGGTGCTGATGATGGCCACGCCGAGGCCGTTGAGCACGCGGGGGAGGTCCTCCACGTGGGCGTATTTGCGCAGGCCCGGGCTGCTCACACGGGTCAGTTCCGTGATGGCGCTCCGGCGCGAACGCGGGTCGTACTTCAGGGCGATCTTGATCAGGCCCTGCTTGCCGTCCTCCTCGGTCTTCCAAGAGAGGATGTAGCCCTTGTCGTACAGGATGCGCGTGATGTCCTTCTTCAGGTTGCTCGCGGGCACCTCCACGATCTTCTTGCGCGCCTGGATGGCGTTGCGCAAGCGGGTCAGGTAATCGGCGATGGGATCGGTCGTCATGGTCGTATCGTCGTTGCTTACCAGCTGCTCTTGGTCACGCCCGGGATCTTGCCCTCGAGCGCCATGAGGCGGAACGTGTTGCGTGAAATGCCGAACAGGCGCATGTATCCGCGGGGGCGGCCGGTGAGCTGGCAGCGGTTGTGCTTGCGCACTGCACTGCCGTTGGCGGGCAGCTTTTGCAGCGCTTCCCAATCGCCGGCGGCTTTGAGCGTGGCACGCTTGGCGGCGTACTTCTCCACCATCTTCGCGCGCTTCCGCTCGCGGGCTTTCATGGATTCCTTGGCCATGGTTGTCTGGTCTGTGCGTTATTTCTTGTCCTTGTCAGCGAAGGGGAAGCCCATCTCGCGCAGCAGCGCTTTGGCTTCCGCATCGGTCTTGGCGGTCGTCACGAAGGTGATGTCCATACCCTGGATCTTGCTCACCTTGTCGATATCGATCTCCGGGAAGATGATCTGCTCCTTCACACCGAAGGTGAAGTTTCCCCGGCCGTCGAAACCGGAGGCCTTGACCCCGCGGAAGTCGCGGGTCCGTGGAAGCGATACTGCGATCAGGCGATCGAGGAACTCGAACATCCGGTCGCTGCGAAGCGTAACGCGCGCCCCGATAGGCATGCCCTTGCGGAGCTTGAAGTTGCTGATGTCCTTCTTGGAGACGGTGGGGACGGCCTTCTGGCCCGCGATGATGGACATCTCCGCCACCGCATTCTCCACGATCTTCTTATCGCCCACGGCGCTTCCCAGACCCTGGTTCAGGCTGATCTTCAACAAACGGGGAACCTCCATGGGACTGCTGTAGCCGAACTCCTTCTGGAGCGCGGGAACCACCTCGCTGTGGTATTTGGCACGAAGCCTGGGTACGTAGCTCATCACTTGGCCGCGGTTTTCTTGGTCTTCACGTAACGCTCCAGCTTGCCTTCCTTGTCGGCCTTGCGACCAACGCGGCCGGGGGTGCCGGTCTTCGCATCGATCAGCATGAGGTTGCTGATATGGATGGGACCCTCCTTCTCCACGATGCCGCCCTGGGGGTTGGCCGTGGTGGGCTTGCTGTGCTTCTTGTTCATGTTCAGGCCTTCCACGATGGCGCGACCGTTCTCACGGTCCACTTCCAATACGCGGCCGGTGTTCACCTTCTGGTGGCGGGCATTGCCAGC
>JBEICT010000018.1:0-20876 GCA_040383865.1 Flavobacteriales bacterium
CTCCACACCGTTGGCGCGCAATAGGCGCCCCAGCGTGCTGCCGAAGTGCCCGAAGCCGGCGATGATCACCTTGTGACGCACTTCCACCGCATCGGCGGGACGTTCCTCGGCCTGCACCGTGCCGAAGCGCGGCAGGATCAGCTTCTCGCTTACCAGCATGAACAGAGGCGTCAGCGTCATGCTCAGCGCCGTGATCGCCATCAGGGTGTCGGTCCAATGGGCGTCCAAAATGGCCAGCTGCGCAATGAAGGCGAGCAGCACGAAGGCGAACTCGCCCACCTGTCCGAGGCCTACGGCGAAGAGCACGTTCTGGTCGAAGCCGAAGCCGCTGCGCCGGCCAATGAGCAGGAGCAGGGTCATCTTCACGAGCATCACCAGCAGCGTGATGCCGATGATGGTACCGGGCGCGCCGCCGATGAGGTCGAAGTTGATGGAGGCACCAACCGCCATGAAGAAAAGCCCGAGCAGCAGCCCTTTGAAGGGGTCGAGATCGCTCTCCAGTTCGTGCTTGTACTCGCTGTTGGCCAGCACCACACCGGCCAGGAAGGTGCCCAGGGCCGGGCTCAGTCCCACGGTCTCCATCATCAGGGCAATGCCCACCACCAACAGCAGCGACGAGGCCACGAACAGTTCGCGCAGTCTCGTACGGGCCACCACGCGCAGCAGCGGCACCACCACATAGCGCCCGAGCGCCACCACGCCCCCCACGGCCAACAGCACGGCCAGGGTGCGCTGCCAGCCCGGCAGGCTGTCTATCCAGTGGCCACCATCCGCGGCGTTCATGTTCGTGGTGGCCAATAGGGGCAGCAAGGCCAGGATGGGGATCACGGCGATGTCCTGGAACAGTAGCACCGCGAGGCTGCCCTGTCCGGCGGCCGTGTGCATCAGGCCTTTTTCCTTGAGGCTTTGCAGGGCAATGGCGGTGGAGCTCATGGCAAAGGCGAGCCCGGAGGCCAGTGCGGCCTGCCACGTGAAGCCCAGCATAAGGGCCGGTGCAGCGAGGGCCAGGGCCGTGGGCACCACTTGCAAGCTGCCCAGCCCGAGCACTTGCTTGCGCATTTTCCAGAACAGGGCGGGTTCCAGTTCGATGCCCACCAGGAAGAGCATCATCACCACACCGAACTCCGCGAAGTGCATGATGTCCTTGCCTTCTTCGCCAATGAAGCCCAGCACGAACGGGCCGATGACCATGCCGGCGAGCAGGTAGCCCAATACACTGCCCAGGCCCAGTCGCTTGGCCACCGGCACGCACAATACGGCGGCGCCCAGGTAGACAACGGCATCGGCGAGGAAACTGGCCATGGGTTCAGTGCGTGGGTAGGGCGATCTGGTCCATGCGGTCCAGTGCGGTCAAGGTCTGCGGGTCCATGCGGCCCTCCGCCAAGGCCAGCAGCAGGTCGCGGTAATGGCGGGCGGCCTGGTCCAGCTCTGTGTCGGTGAGGCGGTTGGTGCCGTGCACCGTGTAGGGCGGCAGCCAGGTCATGCCACAAAGCGTGGCGGTGCGCTTCAACGGCAGCATGAACGCCGCGAGGGTGTTCCCGTGAAAACCTTCTGGCGTGTAGGCTTCCTTCGCACCACCGGTGGTCAGCACATGGAATTGGGCCTTGCCTTGCAGGGCGGTGCCGCCCGGACCATAGGCCCAGCCGAAGGCGTACACGAGGTCGATGTATTGCTTGAGCAAGGGCGGCATGCTGTACCAGTAGAAGGGGTGGTGCAGCACCACGATGTCATGCGCGGCCATCAGCGCCTGCTCGGCAACAATGTCCACGTTGAAGTCCGGGTACAGTTCGTACAGGTCGCGGAAGGTGATGTCCTTGTGGGTGGGCAATTGCGCGAGCAACGCACGGTTGGCGCGGCTTTTCTCCAAGCGTGGATGGGCGAACAGGATCAGCAGGCGCGGCATGGTCAGCGTGCATCTTCTCCACCGAGCAGCAGTCGTAGCGCCTGCCATTCCGGTATCTCCTCGCTCACCAGCTTCAGGATGCTGGCCAGCGGCAGGAACAGGATCATGCCGGCCACGCCCCAGAGCAGCCCGCCAGCGAAAATGATGAGCAGCGAGGCCATGGTGTTCAGGCCCAGCTTGCCGCCCACCACCTTGGGGAAGATCAGGTTGGCCTCGAGATATTGCACCACCGCCAGTACCGTGATCACGCCCACGGGGATCCAGATGCTGCCCGTGGTGGTCCAGGCCATCGTGATGGGCAGCAGCGAGCTGAGGATGATGCCCGCATAGGGGATCATGGTGGCCACAGCGGTGAGCATGCCGAAGAGGATGGCGTTGGGCACGCCGAGCAGCAGGAAGCCCACGCTGTTCAAGGTGCCCACGATGAGGTAGACCTGGACCATGCCCACGATGAACCGGGCGTAGTTGCCCACCACTTTCTGCAGGAGCCCGGGCAAACGGGGCCTCCATTCAGGAGCCACCAATGCGGTCAACGCGGCCACGTAGGTGTTGCGGTTGTAGAGCAACAGCGCGGCGAAGACCGGAATGATGAAGAGGTTGAACAGCATGCCGAACAGGGCGCTGAGCGCGGTGCCCATGTAAGGGGCCATGCGGCTGGGCACGGAGTCCACCATGGGGCCCCACCAATCGTCGCGATGGGCCTCCCCAAGCTCGGCGACCTGCTGGTTCACCCAGTTCCAGAAGGCGCCAAAGCCGGTGCTGGAGCCTCCGGTGAGCTGGGGCAGGTTGGCCAGGAAGGTGTCCAGTTGGAAGAACAGGATGCCCGCCAGCGCAGTGAACAGCGCGCCCACCACCAGCAGGCCCACGCCAATGGCCGCCCAGCGCGGTGTTCCGCGACGTTCCATGCGCGATACCAAGGGATGCAGCACCAAGGCCACCAGCAGGCTGTAGCCCAGCGGGATCAGGATGTACCGTCCCAGGTACATCAGCAGTCCGATGCACAGGGCGATCAGCAGGTTACGCAGCAGGGGGGCGGAGGCGATGGGCATGGATCACGAAAGTAGGGGGCAGGCACCGAGGGTGATATCCCGGGTCGGGAGGCAACGAAAAAGCCCTCCGGTATAGAGGGCTCTTTCTTGGTTCCGTTCTGGTGCGATCACATCGCGGCCACCTTGTCCGCCCTGTAGGCGCCGGCCTCCAGCTTCTTCTTCACGTCCTTGAAGCTGTTGATGGTGCGCTGCACATCCTCCAGGCTGTGGGCGGCGGTGGGGATCAGGCGGAGCAGGATGGTGTCCTTGGGCACCACCGGGTACACCACGATGCTGCAGAAGATACCATGGTTCTCGCGCAGGTCGAGCACCACGTTGGTGGCCTCGGGGATGCTGCCCTTCATCAGCACGGGGGTCACGCAGCTGTTGGTCACGCCGATGTCCAACCCGGCCTCGCGCAGTCCGCTCTGCAGGGCCTTGGTGATGGTCCAGAGCTTCTGGCTCAGTTCGGGCATGGTGCGGATCATCTCCAGGCGCTTGAGCGCGCCGATCACGATCGGCATGGGCAGGCTCTTGGCGAAGGTCTGGCTGCGCATGTTGTAGCGCAGGAACATGATCACGTCCTCGGGGCCGCTCACGAACGCGCCGATGGTGGCCATGGCCTTGGCGAAGGTGCCGAAGTAGATGTCCACGCCGTCCTGCACGCCCTGGGCATCGGCCGTGCCGCGTCCATCCTTGCCCATCATGCCGAAGCCGTGCGCATCGTCCACGAAGAGGCGGAAGTTGTACTTGGCCTTGCGCTCCACGATCTCCTTCAGCTTGCCCTGGTCGCCGGCCATGCCGAACACGCCCTCGGTCATCACCATGATGCCGCCGCCGGTCTGCTCCACCACTTTGCGGGCGTTCTCCAGCTGCTTGTCCAGGCTGTTCAGGTCGTTGTGCTGGAACACGAAGCGCTTGCCCATGTGAAGGCGCGCGCCGTCGATCATACAGGCGTGGCACTCGCTGTCGTAAACGAGCACGTCATGGCGGCTGAGCAGGGCCTCGATGGCGCTCATGCAGCCCTGGTAGCCGTAGTTGAGCAGGAAGGTGTCCTCCTTGCCCATGAACTCGCTCAGCTCATCCTCCAGCTGCTCATGGTACTTGGTCTGGCCGCTCATCATGCGGGCGCCCATGGGGTACGCCATGCCCCAGGCCGCAGCGGCCTCGGTATCCACCTTGCGCACCTCGGGGTGGTTGGCCAGCCCCAGGTAGTTGTTCAGGCTCCAAACCAGCACGGGCTTTCCACGGAAGGTCATGTGCGCACCCAGTTCGCCCTCGAGCTTGGGGAAGCTGAAGTAACCGTGGCTGTCCTTGGCGTGACGGCCGATGTGGCCAAGGTCTTTGCGGAGCTTGTCGAAGATGTCGTTCATGGCGGGTGCGACTGAGCGCTGAATTGGTTCGTGGCAACCCAGCGGTGGGGTGGTGGTACCGACCTGCGCGTGGGATGAAATGTTGGGCAAATGTAAACGGGCGGACATTCCATGGAATGACGTGGGTCCGTTGGCTGTCAACAGGTCAGGGGTCATATCCAAGCGCCTATCTTTGCCGCCCTTCGGTCCATGCGGAAACTGCTGCCCTTACTTCTTTCGGCCATTGTCCTGGTCGCGTGCAGCGATTTCAACCGCGCCCTGAAGAGCACGGATGCGGCCTACAAGCTGCAGGTGGCGGAGGAGTATTACGGTAAGGGCGCCTACGATCGGGCCATTCCCCTGCTGGAGGAACTGGTGATGGTGCTCAGGGGCCGTGCCGAGGCCGAAAAGGTGAACTACCTCTACGCCAAGTCGCACTACCTGATGAAGGATTACACGCTCGGAGGCTACTACCTGGGCAATTTCGTGCGCACGTTCCCCACCAGCCAGTACGCGGAGGAGTGCGCCTTCCTCACGGCCATGTGCTTCTACCGCAATTCGCCCGAGTACGAGCTGGACCAGGCCGATACCCGCACCGCCATCGACCAGCTGCAACTGTTCATGGTGCGCTACCCGAACACCACCAAGAAGGACAGCTGCAATACGCTGATCGACGCCTTGCGCAACAAACTGGAGATGAAGGGCTGGAACAGCGCCTACCAGTATTACCACATGCGCAACTACCAGGCGGCCAGCGTGGCGTTCAAGGGATTCTTGCGCGAGTGGCCCAATTCCAAGCACCGGGAGGACGCCCTGTGGTTGACCCTGCGCTCCGACCACGCCATGGCCCTGAACAGCGTGGAGAGCAAGAAGCGCGAGCGCGTGATCGAAGCGATCCGTTCATTCCGTAATTTCGCGGACGCTTTTCCCCAAAGCGGCCTCATGCCCGATGCCGAGAAGATGCATCAGGAGTTGAACGCCATACTTGAAAAGACCAGCACACCCCAAGGACAATGACCATGAAAAGCACCGGCGCCGCCAAGACGACCATCACCCGTGATGTATCCCTGCTCGATAAGGAAACGGGGAACGTATATGAGGCCGTGGCCATCATGGGCAAGCGCGCCAACCAGATCAGTGTCCAAGTGAAGGAGGAACTGAACGCCAAGCTCGAGGAGTTCGCTATCAGCGGCGAGAACCTGGAGGAGGTGTACGAGAACCGCGAGCAGATCGAGGTGAGCAAGCACTACGAGCGCATGCCCAAGCCCACGGCCCTCGCCATCCAGGAAATGCTCGAAGGCAAGCTGTACTTCCGCCGCGCGGAGGAAGGCCAGGACCAGTCCGGTCAGCAAGGCTGATCACCGACCATGGAACGTTCCACCGTTCCCTCCCCATTCCATCTCAATCGCAAGGTGCTGCTCGGAGTTTCGGGCGGCATCGCTGCTTTTAAGGCGGCCCTGTTGGTGCGTGAGCTGGTGAAGGCCGGCTGTGAGGTGCAGGTGGTGATGACCCCCTCCGCCCACGACTTCGTCACCCCGCTCACCCTGGCCACCCTGAGCAAACGCCCAGTGCTCACCGACCTGTTCGTGCACGACGGCAGCGGCCGCTGGAACGACCATGTGCACCTGGCGCGGTGGGCCGATGTGATGCTGGTGGCCCCGGCCACGGCCAACACCTTATCCAAGTTCGCCCATGGGCAATGCGACAACCTGTTGGTGGCCTGCTACCTCAGCGCCACCTGCCCGGTGTTCGTGGCACCAGCCATGGACCTGGAGATGTGGCGCGATGCCTCCACCCGGGCCAACCTGGAACTGCTGCGCGCACGTGGTGTGCGGACCATTGGGCCCGAGCAAGGGGAACTGGCCAGTGGCCTGGTGGGCGAAGGCCGCCTGACCGAACCGGCGGATATCGTGGCCGCCCTGCATGCCCACCTGGTCGGCACGAGCAGGCTGCGTGGAAAGCGCATCCTCATCAGCGCCGGACCCACCCAGGAGGACATCGACCCCGTGCGCTACATCGGCAACCGGTCCAGCGGGAAAATGGGCTTCGCCCTGGCCGAGGAGGCCGCCCTGCGTGGCGCACATGTGGAGCTGGTGGCCGGGCCGGTGGCCCTGCAGCTCGAACGGCCGGGCATCCACCGCACCGATGTGGTCAGCGCCGCTGAGATGGCTGCGGCCTGCAAGACCCTGGCACCCACCTGCGACGCCCTGATCATGAGCGCTGCCGTGGCCGATTTCCGGCCCGCGAACGCTGCGGAGCAGAAGGTCAAGAAAGGGAAGGGGCCATTGGAACTGGAACTGGAACCCACCGAGGACATCCTGGCCACGCTCTCGGCCACCCGCAAGCCGGGGCAGAAGGTGGTGGGCTTCGCGCTCGAGACCAACAACGAACTGGAGCACGCCACGGCCAAACTGCAGCGCAAGAACCTCGACCTGCTGGTGCTGAACAGCCTGCGCGAGGCCGGTGCCGGGTTCGGGGTGGACACCAACAAGGTCACCTTGCTGGCCCCGGGCACGGATCCCTCGGAATTGCCGTTGATGAGCAAGGTGGAAGTGGCCCGTGCTATCTTGGACCGCTTGGAAACACTGTTGTAACAATGCGTAGGATCCCGTCGCTGCTCGCCGCCACCATGCTCGCTGTTGCGGCGCATGCACAGGAGTTCAACTGCCAGGTGAGCGTCATCGCCCCGCAGGTGGCCCAGGCCCAGCCCCGGGTGTTCCAGTCCCTCGAACTGGCCATCAAGGAGTTCTTCCAGAACCGCCGATTCACCAATGCCAACTACGCTCCCGGCGAGCGGATCGAGATCAACCTGCTGCTCACGATCACCAGCCAGCCCGCACCGGACCGCTTCGAGGGTTCCCTGCAGGTCATCTACGCCCGCCCGGTGTTCGGCACCGACTACAACAGCCCGGTGATCGACCTGGTGGACAACCAAGTGTCGTTCAACTTTCTGGAGAACACCCAGATCGAGTTCTTCCCGGAGCGGTTCATGAACAACCTCTCCTCGATCCTGGGCTTCTATGCCTACTTCATCCTGGGCGTTGACGGCGATTCCTTCGCGCCCCTGGGCGGCACGCCGCACTTCACCATGGCCCAGCAGGTGGTGAACAATGCCCAGAACACCAGCGAACCGGGCTGGAAGGCCTTCGAGGAGCAGACCAACCGCTATTGGTTGCTGGACAACCAGTTGCAGGCCGTGTTCCGCCCCCTGCGCGAGCTCATGTACAGCTACCACCGCGAAGGCATGGACACCATGACCGAGGATGCGGCCGCCGCCCGTCGCACCATCGCAGCAGGGATCGAGAAGCTGCGCACCGTGCACCAGGCCAAGCCCTCGAGCTACAACCTGCAGGTGTTCTTCAACGCCAAGTACAACGAACTGGTGGAGCTCTACAAAATGGGCGAACCCCAGGAGAAGTCCAAGATCTTCAACACCCTGCAGATCATCGACCCCGGGCACATCAGCCAGTACCAGGCCATCATGCGGGGCACCTGACCGGCCGTGCCGGAATGTTCATCACGCTTCGGTCCTTCATGCGCGCGCAAAGCGCTTCCCTGCAACTAACTTGTCGCCGTCCGGAACTCCGGTTTTTTCGTCATGCTCAAGCGGCTTTCGATCTCCAATTACCTGCTTATCGACCACCTGGAGCTCGACCTCTCCACGGGGTTCACCATCATTACCGGTGAAACAGGCAGCGGCAAGAGCATCCTGATCGGTGCGTTGGGGCTGGCCATGGGCGACCGGGCCGACGCGGGCCTTGCACGCGACCCCGACCAGCGCTGCATCATTGAACTGGAGGTGGATGCGGCGCACCTGGGCCTCGACGGTTGGTGCGAGGCCGCCGGTGTGCCCTACGAAATGCCGCTGCTCATCCGCAGGCAGTTGGACCCCAGCGGCCGCTCGCGGGCCTTCGTGAACGATACCCCTGTGCGCCTGGAGCAATTGCGCGAACTGGGCGAACGCCTGATCCACGTGCACAGCCAGCACCACACCCTGCTGCTGAACGACCCCCGCTTCCAACTGGGACTGGTGGACCATGCGGTGGGGCACGGCAAGCAGGTGGTGGCCTACCGTGCCGACCACAAGGCGTGGCGGGCCATGGCCGAGCAACTGCGCCAGCTGCGCGACGAAGAGGCCCGGGCACGCGCAGAGCTCGATTTCATCGCCTTCCAACGGGATGAACTGGACCAGGCCCACCTGAAACAAGGCGAGCAGGAAGGGCTGGAGGCCGAACTGCAACGCGCCGAGCACGCGGGCGAGATCCAGCAGGCCCTGCAGACCGCCGACCTGGGCATTGCCGGTGATGAGGGCGTTCTTCAAGCCCTGACGATCATCCGCCAGCAACTGGCCCGCGCCGCCCGCCACGACAGCGCCGTGAACGAACTGCTCGGTCGGCTGAACAGCGTGGCCATTGAACTGCAGGACATTGGTGCCGAGGCCGCGCGGTCCGCTGCGTCCATGACCCTGGACCCGCGCGAGGCCATACGCCTGCAAGAGCGTCTGGACCTGATCCTGCGCCTGCAACAGAAGCACCGCGTGAAGGACACCGAAGCCCTGATCGCCTTTCGGGAAGAGCTCCGGGCACGCACCGACCACATGGGTTCGCTTGCGGACCGCATCCATGAATTGGAGCGAACTGAAGCCGCCCTGCGCGACCGCGTTCATGCAGAGGCCGACCGCATCAGTGCCGCCCGCCGGAAGGCCATGCCCGCACTGGGCAGGGATGTGGTGGCCCAGCTGAAACGGCTCGGCATGCCCCATGCGCAGTTCGTGTTCGACCACCAGGTCACGGAACCCGGCGCACAGGGCATCGATGCCGTGCGCGCCTTGTTCAGCGCCAACAAGGACCGCGAGCCTGAGCCCCTGGACAAGGTGGCCAGCGGCGGCGAACTGGGCCGTGTGATGCTGGCCCTGATCGGCCTTAGCGCCGAAGGCCTCGGGCTGCCCACCATCGTGTTCGACGAGATCGATACCGGCGTGAGCGGCGAGGTGGCCGACCGCGTGGGCGAACTGATGGGGGGAGATGGCCCGCAAGCGCCAGGTGATCGCCATTACCCACCTGCCCCAGATCGCCAGCAAGGCCGATGTGCACCTGCTGGTGAGCAAGGACCACGAGGCCAAGGTGGTCACCACCGACATCCGGCCGCTGCTGGCCGAGGAACGCGTGCAGGCCCTGGCGCAGATGCTGAGCGGCCGCAAGACCACCGCCACCGCCGTGCAGCACGCCCGCGAACTGCTGGCCGGCAAGGACTAGGTATCCGCACGAACGAAGAAGGCCGCACCCTTTACCGGTGCGGCCTTCTTCATGAACACATGTTGGCGCTCAATACGGCAGCTGCTCGGCGCGGGTGTTCGTGGGCACCACGCCACCGATGTTCAGCAGGATCAGGTCGCGGTCGTTGTCCTGGCCGGTGTACTTCACCACACCGCTCAGGTTCGTGTCCTCGCGGTAGTAGCCGGCCACCGTGCCCGTGGGCACCACGCCGCCCACCACCACCAGGATGGCATCGCGGTCGTTCTCGGCATTGGTGTACTTCAGCAGTTGTTGTCCGCCGGTCGCCAGATCGCGGTAGGCGTTGCCGGCCCACATCATCCACACGCCATTTTCGTTCTTCATGGCGTTGGTGCCCCAGGCGGAGCTGGGGCCGGTGCGGAAGTCGACCACCGTGGCCACCGCGCTCAGCGTTTGTGCGCCCAGCGTCATGATGCCCAGGTGGTTCCTGTGCCGGACGCTCACCATGTAGTTGCCTGCCGGGTTGTTGAACACCACCGGCGAGGTGCCGTTCGTGCCCACGATGTCGCCATCGCGCTGCAACAAGGCGCTGCGTGTGGCCACCACCGGGTGCGGGGCCACCGTGGATCGCAGTTCCACCAGCACCCAGTCCACAATGGCATTGGGGCCCGTCACTTGCAGCACCGAAGCCGCCACCGTTTCGCCACCGCCGCCACCCACATGGGCAAAGCCCAGTCCGGTGTACGGCTCGGTGGTGGGCAGGTAGTTGCCTGCGCGCAGGTCGTCACGCATCAGCTGGTCCACCGCGCGGTAGGGGCCTTCCAGCCACACCTTTGGGCTTACGGCCACGGCGTTGGGCACCGAGAGGCATCCGTTCACGATGCTGGTGAGCACGTTGTTAGCGTCCTTATTCACGATGTCCGTGATGTTCGCGATGCACACCATGGCATCGGTGAGCGCCAGGTAGTTGATCCGCACCAGGGGCACGAAGTTGTCGTTCTTCACCAGCGAGCTGTCCTGGTAGGAGATGCCCACCACTTTGGTGCCGCCCAGCGTGGTGTGCAGGTTGATATCGCCCACCAGGTTCGGCGCCAGGTTGGTGAGGCTTTGGATGGTCAGCCCGCTCATCTCGAACTCGTAGGCCATCACGCGGCAGCTCGGGTTGCGTATCATCACATCCACCGTTTTGGCAATGGGGTCCAGGTTGGCCAGGCCCAGCTCCACCTGGTCACTGGTGCTCACCCATCCGCGGGGGTAGTCGAACCAGGGGTGGTAGTGCAGCACGTGGTTGGGGTTCGGGCTGTTGTGCACGGCCTGCTGCGTGTATCCGTTCACCATCAAGGCCGCGTCGGTCACGGTCATGCGGTTGTCGGCGTTCAGGTCGTTGCAGCTGGTGGGGGTGAGGTCGTTGCCCATGATGCCCTGCACATAGGCCAACGCGTCGGCCTGCGTCTGGTTGTTGTCCGCGTTCAGGTCGCCGCGCTTGGTGGGTCCGTTGCACACGCCGTTGCAGTCCATGCGGGCACTGCCATAGGCCTGTCCCACGCAATCGGTCCAGACCGGGCAGTCGGTGAGCTGCGTGAACGAGGGCACGTTCTGCGCGTTGCGCGTGATGTTGATGCAGGCCTGGGCATAGTTGTTGGCCAGGTTCATCTCGTACCGGCCCAGGGCATCGGGCGTGTTCTGCCAGTTGGTGCGCAACACCAGCGTGTAGGTGCCATTGGGCACATCGGTGATGTCGATCCAGTTGCAGGTGGTGCCGGTGCCGTACTCATCGTAGCACTGCCTGCTGATGCCCATGTTGCTGCACCCGAACTGTCCGGTGCCACCGAAGCAGCCCACATCGATCACGCAGAACCCGTTCTTGAAGCCCACCGGGATCGCATTGCCGCCCTGGTCGAACAGCAGGTAGTCGGCATAGCCGGCATAGTGGGCATGGCCGTGGCAGTTGTTCGTGTTGAACATCTGCGGCTGGCTGCTGGGGCTGCCGATGTAGTAGTCGGTGGTGCCGATGTTGTCGATGCGCGTGGCGAAGCGGATCACGTAGCGCTGGCCCAGTGCCCGCACGCACCCTTCAACGGGTGCACACACATCGGTGATGTTCACCGTGCTCATGGTGAGCGTACTGCGCAGGCGCTGCTGGTTCATCACCAGGTCCGGGCCCGCCGGACAATCGGGGTTGCCCCAGGCCAGGCAGCAGCTGGTGCACGGAACGGTGGCCAGCGGGTTGTAGTTGCAGCTCTGTGCGTTCATGCAGCCCACCACCGGGCCCATGTAGATGATGCTCACCGTGACCGCACTTCCGCAGCTGCCCGCAGCACTGTTGTGGCCCACACGCAGGCGGTGCAGCGTGCCGCCCGGCATGTTCGCGTTCACCACGGCCTGCACGCCGCAGCCGCCGTCGTTGTCATCGGCGAAGGTGGCCCCCTCAACGCCGTCGCTCAGCACGATCTGGCCGCACGCCATGTCGTACAGCCACAGGCGCGTGTCGCAGGTGTTGGTGTTGCAGGTGGTGATCTGGTACTGCCCGGTCTGAGGTGGGGTGAAGTCGTACCACTGCTCCACCGCGGTGGTGGTGAAGGTGGTGAGCGTTTGCGGGTAGGTGCCCGAGAGCGGTGCCAGGCTCAGCGGCAACGCAGAGGAGCAACTGAAACCCGGCGGGCAGTTGAAGGTGGTCTCCTCGAACTGCCCGAACTGCCCGCCCTGCCGCACCAGCTGGCCGTTCAGCCACAGGTAATAGGCGCCGAAGCCATAGGTGTTGTGGTAAATGCCGTCGCCCGCCGTGTCGTTGATGCGGAACACCAGGCAGGTGTTCTGGGGCACGCACAGGGTGGTGCCCGATGCGTTGCCGCTGGCAATGGTCACGTTGGTGGCCCCGTTCTTCAGCGTCCAGCTTGTTTCGCCGGGATAGCTGTCGTTGAAGATGTCGATGCGCACGCGCGACTGGCCGGCCGGGCAGGAATAATCGCAGGTGCCGTTGTTCACGTTCACCGAGGCGTTGTAGTTGGCGGCCGTGGTCTCGTTGCAGCCGAACACGGGGTTCAGGTTGCCCACGAACACATCGTCCAAGGCCAGGTCGCTCAGTTCGCCGCTGCCGGTCACCACGCGGAAACGCACCCGCACGTTGGCCTGGCCCGCATAGGCCGCAAGGCTCAGCCAGCCCTGTTTCCAGTACAGCCCCTGGTTGCCGCTGATGCTCCACAGGTTGGTGGTCACCACGCCGTTCACACTGATGTCCACGTACAGCGTGCCCATCTGGCTGCCGCGCATGTGGTACCAGAAGGTCAGGTAGGGCGTGCTCAGCGCCGTAAGGTCGTAGCAGGGCGATTGCAGGATCGCCACCTTGCCCGGCGTGTTGGCCGCACCGGTGCTCTCCACGTAGATGTACTTGCCGTTGGCCGTGGTGTTGTTGAAGGTGCGGTCCGTAATGGGGCCGGTGTTCGCCGTGGGTGTGCCGTTGTTGTCCACCCACCAGTCCAGGTCGTCGCCGGTGATGTTCGTCCAGTTCGTGGGCAGTGTGCCGGGCGTGCCCACGGTGCCGCTGGTAAAGGCCTCGTTCACCGGGAAGGTGGTCACGCACTGGGCGTGGGCGCCAAGGGCCAATGCCGATAACGCAAGTGAAAGGGTAAGGTTCCGTAGCATGGTCGTGGAGCAGGTTCTGATGGGAATATTCGAGGGACCGTGCTTGCGGCCAAATCCCCTTGATCCCATGCTGGGGATCCCGGACCGCTTTTCGGGCGACCGCTATCTTCGCCCACCACCAAACACCACCCACATGGCCCACGGACTGCTCAAAGGCAAGAAAGGCATCATCTCCGGCGCACTCAACGACCAGAGCATCGCTTGGAAGGTGGCCGAACTGGCCCATGCCGAAGGGGCCTCCTTCGTGCTCACCAACGCTCCCGTGGCCATGCGCATGGGCGAGATCAACAAGCTGGCCGAGACCACCGGCAGCGCCGTCATTCCCGCCGATGCCACCAACGATGCCGACCTGGAGAAGCTCTTCGCCGAGGCCCAGGCCAAATTGGGCGGCCCCGTTGATTTCGTGCTGCACTCCATCGGCATGAGCCCCAACGTGCGCAAGGGCCGCGCCTACAGCGACCTCAACTACGAGTGGTACAAGCAGACCCTCGATGTCAGCGCCATCAGCCTGCACCGCATGCTGCAGGCCGCCCACAAGGGCAATGCCCTGGCCGAGGGCGCCTCGGTGGTGGCGCTCAGCTACATCGCCGCACAACGCGTGTTCCCCGACTACGGCGACATGGCCGATGCCAAGGCCCTGCTGGAATCCATCACCCGCAGCTGGGGCTACCGCCTGGGCCGCGAGAAGCGCGTGCGCGTGAACACCGTTAGCCAAAGCCCCACCTGGACCACCGCGGGCAGCGGCGTCAAGGGCTTCGATGGCTTCTTCGGGTTCGCACAGGCCATGAGCCCCCTGGGCAACGCCCCGGCCGAGGACTGCGCCAACTACTGCATCACGCTCTTCAGCGACCTCACCCGCTTCGTTACCATGCAGAACCTCTTTCACGATGGCGGGTTCAGCACCACCGGCGTTACACCCGAGGTGATGGCCAACTTCATGAAGGAGCAGTAAGCCTGCAGTTCACGCAAGGCATGGGCCGCATCGATCCTGGTATCGGTGCGGCCTTTTTCGTTGGGGGGTGTTCAGCGCGGCCTTCGGGGCTAGGAATGACCGGCCGAGTGGGGCCTACACAAGGAGGTGGAGAAGACCACGGATCGCCGATCCACGGGAGCGATCAGGGAACATTCGCGGGTGTGGGGGGAACGCGAGGGGCCAAGGGGTGGTCACCTCCCGAAGATGCGGATCATTCCCGATCTGCGGCGCGATGCTGCCGGTGGCTAGAAGAACATGCTGAGGCCCAGTTCGAGGCCGGTGTTGCGGGTGTCCTCATACACCTCCAGCAGCCCATAGCGGTAGCGCGCCTCCACGCCCAGGAACAGGAACTTGAAGCCGGCCCCCACATGCAGCAGCACGTCGAAGTTCGCAGCGTCCTGGTCGTTGGCGATGTCGACCTCCGAGCCGTTCACCAGGCTCTTCTCGCTCAGGAGCAGGGCGGGGTCAAGGCCGATGTCGCCGTAGACCGGCCCGATCTTGAACCGGTTGTTGATGGCAAGGGAGAGGTAGGAGAGGCGCGCCTCGTTCTCCACGCCCAGGGAGTTCGCGGTGGCGCCCGAGGTATGGTACTCCAGTCCGCTGCTCAGCCGGTACAGCGGTATCTTGATCAGGTTGCGGTAGTAACCGGCATAGAAGCCGCTGCGCGCATCGGTATCGCCCTGGTCGCCGTCGAGGTTGCTGCTGTAGTAACCGCCGCGCAGCCCGTTGAAGCCCTCGCGCTCGTCATCCTTGTCCTTCTGGGCCTGGACAGTGAACGCGAGGAGCAGGGTGCTGAGCAGGAGGAAGGAACGGTGGCGCATGGGGTGGTGGGCTTTCGTGCGAAGTAAGCAACTGTTATGCATCCCTGTGCGAGGCCGGAGGGGTGCCGGACCGCCCCGGACCTGTGCAGGATGTCCGGAAAAGGGACCGAATGACCCGGCAGGGGCTCAGTGTCCGGAAAGGACACCCTGCATTGGCCTAGAGAGGAGTTTGACATAGTGAATCAAACTCTGAACGGTAATTTGCTATCTCAGCAGAGTCTACCACAGGATGCAACATTCTTGGTGACCAGTAGTCCATCGAATCGATCCAAATTTTCATTGCATCACAATCACCTTTCCCCTGTGAAGCTCTGAAGTGATATAGCGCTCTCATGTCTCGGAAGGACTGCATTGAATCCGCACAGCAGATTACGATAGAGTCCGAGTACTGCATCATTTTGTCGAATTCGTTCAACTCCCAAAGCATGAGCAAATACTCTGAATAAAATCTCCATTTTTCGTTAACTGACTCGCTCCTGGAAATAAAGAGCCTATATAGACTGTCTGCTTCCTGATTCCGCTGTGTTAGGAAAAGACTTCGACAATAAATCAGTTTGACTGAAAATGCACCTTCATATGCTGAGTTAAAGTTCAATCCCTCAATAATCTGGATCGCACTATCGGGGAAGTTCCATCCATCATAATTCTGAATCGCACGTACTTGATCCAATGATGGGCTGTCCTTCACAGGAGGATGACAGGATGGCATTGCGAACCATATTGCAAGTGCTAGGCAGAATCGAGTCATTTCTACTTGGATTGAGACGTTTGCCCTGGTCCCATTAATTCCCATTCTCCCCAAGCTCTCCCGCAGCGGACCCTGAGCCGCAAAGCACAACACCCAACGCCCTCATCTCCTGCCAAGATAACCGAACTCCTGCCCGGGTAGGTAAGGAGGCGCCGGCCCCACGCTATGAGCGGGTGGATCGCGCTTCCTAAATTGGCGCATTCATGGCCATGCACCCGCTCCGTTCCGTCCTGCTGCTTGTTCCCTTCCTAACGCTCGGTGCCTTCGGGCAATCGGGAAAGGCGTTCTTCAAGGAGGGCGAGAAGCTGCGCGCCCAGCAGCAGTTGGAGCCCGCGCTGGAGAAATACTCGCTGGCCATACAGGTGGACCCCAAATTGGTGGCCGCCTATGTGGCCCGGGCCGATGTGTACGGCCTGCTGGGGCGCAACGCCGAGCGCGCCGCCGACCTGGCCGCCGCCCATGCGGCCGACCCCGGCGATGCCGATGCGGCGGCCACCGCGGCCATGGCCTACCTGGAGATCGACAGTGCGCGGAAGGCATTGACGCTCGCGGAGGATGCGTTGCGCGTGAACGGCAAGCACATGCAGGCCATGCAGGCCAAGGTGCGCGCCTGCCTGGCCCTGAACGACCTGGACTGCGCCAGCACGGCGGCCGATGCGGCCCTGGCGCTGAAGGCCACCACCGACACCTACTACCTGCACGGACTGGTGCGCACCGCCACGCGCGACTACAAGACCGCCGAGTTCGACCTGGACAAGGTGGTGGAGTGGAACCCCATGTACGAGGCGGCCTACGTGGCGCAATCGGAAGTGCAGTTGAAACTGTACGAGCAGTACACCGGTCCCACCATGCAGATGCGCACGCTGGAGAAAGCAATTGCCAAATGCACGCGCGCGCTGGAGCTCAACCCGCAGAGCACCGATGCCCTGTTCTCGCGCAGCAAGGCACTGGCCCTGCAGAAGGAATACGCCAAGGCCATTGACGATGTGAGCCGGTGCATGGCCCTGGGACGAACGGACCGCGCGGTGTACCTCCAGCGGGCGCGGTACTACCACGGCTATGGCCAGCACCAGAACGCCGTGAACGACCTGAACAAGCCCCTGCTGGCCGACCCCCGCGACCTGGAGCTGCTGCTGTTCCGCGCCGAATGCCGCGAGGCCAACCTGGACCTGGAGGGCGCCATCAACGACCTGGACGCCGCGAAGAAGGTGATGGACGGCAATGCGGCCTACGATGCCGACCAGCGCCGCAAGGTGCAGGAACAGCGCGACCGCGTGGACCGGCAGCTGTTCGAGATGAACCGCGAGAGCGATCCGCCGGTGATCACCGTGGTGGACCCCGTACACCGCGCTGGGGTGGCCCAGATCAGCTCCGTGCTTACCCGCGTGAAGGTGGACGGCCACGTGCGCGACCGCAACAAGCTGAAGCGCATCACCGTGAACGGCGTGGAGGCGGACTTTGCGCGGGACGAGCGTGATCCGGAGTTCTTCGTGGCCATTCCCATCGGGGTCAATGACAAGGAACTGGTGGTGACGGCCGTGGACGTGTACGACAACGAGAGCAGCGTGAGCCTGCGCGTGGAACGCAACGAAGGGGTGGCGCCGGTGGTGGCCCTTACCTCGCCAGACCCCGGCAGCGACCGCATCATCCAGATCTCCGCTTCGCGCGAGGACCTCTTCATTGAAGGCACGGTGAGCGATGCGAGCAACATCCGCTCCATTACGGTGGACGGCATCTTGGCGAGCTATGTGCCGGACACCAACCGCACCGACTTCAGCATGAAGCTGGTGATCGCCGGCAAGGACCGGTTCACCGTGCGGGCCGAGGACCAGTTCGGCAACGGCACCGATGTGGTGTACCAGCTGCAGCGCAAGGCCGAGGCGGTGGCCGTGGTGAAGCCCGCGGAGACCACCTCACCGGACACCAGGACCGCGGAGAAGCCGGCCGAGAAGCCCGTGGCGGGCGCGGCGGTGTCCTCGGGCACCACGTGGGTGATCTACATCGAGAACAGCGACTACAAGAGCTTCCCGGCGTTGCAGGCATCGGGCAGCGATGTGGCCAAGATGCAGAAGGCCTTCGCCAAGTACAACGTGCAGAAGACCATCACCAAGAAGAACCTGAGCAAGCAGCAGCTGGAGCGCTTCTTCAGCAGCGAACTGCGCGACCTGGTGCGCACCAACAAGGTGAACACCGTGCTGGTGTGGTACGCCGGGCACGGGCGCACCGTGGGCGGCAAGAGCTATTGGATACCCGTGGATGGGAAGAAGGACGACATCTACTCCTTCTACAACTACGGCCCGCTGAAGAACCTGATCCAGAACTACAGCGAGAGCGTCAACAACGCCCTGGTGGTGAGCGACGCCGCCGGCTCGGAGGCCAGCTTCTACGACCTTTCACGCTGAACCGTACACCGCGATGATGAACCGCCTTGCGGCATTCCTGATGGCCAGCCTGCTCACTGCAGGCATGCAGGCCCAACGCTTCTACTTCGAGCGGCTCGATGTGCAGAACGGCCTGCCCACGAGCAACGTGTACACCGTGCTGCAGGACAGCACGGGGCTGGTGTGGCTGGGCACCGAGGATGGCCTGGTGAGCTTCGATGGCCGCGACCGCGTGGGCCTGCAGACCTTCGGCCCCGATGAGGGCCTGGCGCCCAAAGGGGCCCGCCAGTTGATGCTGGACCGCGAGGGGCGCCTCTGGGTGGGCCACTCGGGCGGGGGGCTCTCCCTGCGCATGGGGCAGCGCTTCATCGCGCTGCGGCTCGGCGAGGGGTCCATCACCGCCGACATCACCGGCCTGGAGCAGGATGCCGACGGCACCTACTGGATCACCACCATGGGGCAGGGCGTGCTGCATGTGAGCGCCGTGGCGCCCGATGGCCTGCTCACCGTGCAACGCTACGGGGGCAACGAGGGCCTGGTGGACCACCTGCTGGATGTGCGCCGGCTGCGCGATGGCACCATCGCCTTCCTGGAGGATGGCGGCACGCTGAAGAAATGGGACCCAACGGCCAAGCGCTTCTCATCACTGGAATGGAGCGGCCTGCAGGATGTGCTCGGGGTGAACGCCGTGTTCGAGGATGGCGAGGGCCGGCTCTGGCTGGGCACCATCTCCAGCGGTGCCTTCTGCCGCGATCCGCGCACCGGCCAGGTGGTGAACTACAACACGGGCAATGGCCTGCCTAGCAACCTGGTATCGTGCTTCGGCGAGGATGCCGCAGGGCAGGTGTGGGTGGGCACCTGGGGCGGTGGTGCCGCCGTGATCGGCCTGAACGGCGTGCGCCGCCACTACTACCCGGCCAACGGGCTGGAGAGCCTGCTGATCCGCACCATTGGCCGCGACCGCGAAGGCAACATGCTGCTGGCCACCGGCGACTATGGCCTGCAGATCTTCAAGGGCGAACGGTTCCTGAACCTGCTGGAACAGGACGGCCTGCTGGACCAACAGGTGTGGGCCGTGATGGAGGACCGCAACGGCCGGCTGTGGTTCGGCACCGATGGCGGCATCTCCATCCTTGACCCCAAGGTGCAGGGCACCGGCATGATGAAGACCCTGCAGACCGTGAAGACCAGTCGCGTGCGCAGCATTGTGGAGGATGCGCGTGGCAACGTATGGGTGGGATCGGAGACCAATGGCATCCTTGACCTGGACCCCAATTCGTTCCAGCAGGTCCCGCACCCGGACCTCGACATCCTGATCCCGCGCGGCAAGGTGACGGCATTGGCCGTGGGCCAACCCGGCGAGCTGTGGATCGGTACTGTTACGGGCCTGCGCCGCTATTCGGCCGGTGCGCCGCCCATGGTGTACGGTGATGATGACGGCGTGCCCACCACACCCGTAACGGCGCTGTTCCGCGACGACAAAGGCACCATTTGGGTGGGCAGCAAGGACAAGGGCATCACCCGCATCGACAACGGCAAGGCCACCAAGGTGGACCTGGACCGTGCGCTTTCGCCATCGTGCTTCGTGCAGGACACAGAAGGGCGCCTGTGGGTGGGCTCACGGAACCAGGGCGTGTTCGTGCTGAAGAACGGCAAACAGGAGCAGCTCTACTCCAAGGAGGATGGCCTGCTGGACAACACCATCCGTTCGCTGATGCGCGATGCTGATGGCAACATCTGGATCGGCACGGTGAGCGGCCTCAACAGCTGGCGTCCGGGGCAGGAGGGTTTCCTGGCCTACACCGAGCGTTCGGGCTTTATTGGCGTGGAGGCCAAGCCGAGCGCGGCATGCCTTACCCGCAAAGGCGACCTCTGGTTCGGTACGGCACGCGGCGCCACACGGGTGGTGCCCGAGAAAGGGGGCATGGCCGCCCTGCCACCGCTGGTGGCGCTGCGCGGCCGCAATGTGAACCTGGAGGACCGCGCGTTGGAACAGGACCTGCGGCTCGGGCACAGCGAACGCAGCATCCGCATCTACTACGGAACTGTTAGCCTAAGTGATCCCGGTGCCGTGCGCTACGCCTACCAACTGGAAGGCCTGGACAAGGAGTGGCAGCCCCTGACCACCGAGACCGATGCCTATTACCCGGCATTGCCGCCGGGCGCCTACACCTTCAAGGTGAAGAGCATGAACAGGGCAGGGCTGTGGAGCGAGAAGCCCGCTGAGCTGGCCTTCACCATTCTGCCGCCGTGGTGGCAGTCGTGGTGGTTCTACACTGCGCTGGCCCTGGTGATCGCCATTGCCGTGGTAAGCTGGATCAAGTTCCGCGAACGCCAGCTGCGGTTGCGCAACCAGGTCCTGGAGCGCAAGGTGCAGGAGCGGACCGCCGAAGTGGTGGCCCAGAGCAAGGAGATCGAAGGGCAGAAGGTCCAGATCGAGGACCTGCTGCTGAACATCCTGCCCAAACAGATCAGCGATGAACTCAAGGACAAGGGCAAGGCCACCGCACGGCGCCACGATGCCGTAACGGTGATGTTCACCGACATGAAGGGCTTCACCAAGGCCGCTGAGAAGATGACCCCGGAAGAGCTGGTGAGCGAGCTGGACGAGTGCTTCATCAAGTTCGATGAGATCATCGGGCGCTACGGCATCGAGAAGATCAAGACCATCGGCGACAGCTACATGTGCGCGAGCGGTGTGCCTTCGAGCGAGCCCTCGCACGCCACTCGTTCAGTGATGGCCGCGTTGGAAGTGCGCGAAATGATGGACGCGTGGCGCAAGGAACACCAGGCC
>JBEICT010000019.1:0-20859 GCA_040383865.1 Flavobacteriales bacterium
CTTGGCATCATTGAACATCGCCGAACGGTTCAGCAAGACCTTCTTGAAGGAGGACCAAGACCTCTTTGGCGATGATGTGTTGGATGAACTTGTGGCGAAACACGGTCTACCATCAGTTGCTGAGGAGCGTTCCACACAGAATGGCAAGGTTGTCTATCCTGTGAAAGTCATCCCGTTCAATGTTGACGTCTCTTTCGTTGATAATGGTGTGCTTGACATAGAGCGTCTAAGGTCATGGCGTGAGGATTTCAGCGGGTCTACCATCCTCCTGGAAGACGGCAAGTACATCTGCGGATCGCTCGTCGAGAAGATGTCCAAGTCGAAGTTCAACGTGGTGAACCCCGACGACATCATCGCCAAGTATGGCGCCGACACGCTGCGGCTGTACGAGATGTTCCTTGGCCCCCTGGAGCAGAGCAAGCCCTGGGACACCAACGGCATCGAGGGCACCTTCCGCTTCCTGCGGAAGTTCTGGAACCTGTTCTACAGCGGAGACGGTGTAGCGTCGACCCACGGGGTCGACCTGCCGAACGTCAGCGAAGACGCCCCTTCGAAAGTGGAATTGAAGGTGTTGCACGCCACCCTGAAGAAAGTGACCGAGGACATCGAGAAGATGAGCTTCAACACCAGCGTGGCGCAGTTCATGATCGCAGTGAACGAGCTGGGCAGCCTGAAGTGCAACAAGCGCGCTGTGCTGGAGCCCCTCACCATCGCCCTGGCACCCTTCGCGCCGCACTTCGCCGAGGAATTGTGGGAGAAACTCGGCCATTCCGTCAGTGTGACCACCGCAAAGTGGCCTCAATGGCAGGCCGATCACTTGGTGGAGGACAGCTTCAGCTACCCCATCAGCTTCAACGGAAAGACCCGCCTACAATTGGAATTCCCCATTGCGCTGGACGCCAAGAGCGTTGAGGAACAGGTGCTTGCCAACCCCGAAGTGCAGGCCCGACTGGAAGGCAAGGCCCCCAAGAAGGTGATCGTGGTGCCCAAGCGCATCGTGAACATCGTGGTCTGAGGAATGCGTTGCTGGCTGTTAGCCATTGGCTGCTGGCCCTTTATCGCTCGGCGAAAAGGATAGCGCCCTGCTTCTTGGCGGGCGCTTGCGTAGCGGAACGCACCGGCCAGCCAATGGCCAGCAGCCAACAGCCGGCAGCGCATTGGCACTCCTTTTGCACTTCCAGGGCCATGGCACACACAACGACCTTCCTGGTGGCCGGTCTGAGCCTGCTCACCATGGGCTTCGCGCAGACCGAGCGTCCGTCGAACAGCACGGAGGGCAACCCGTCCGCCCCGGTGCGCGAGACCTACCCGCTGCGCACGCTTGAGCACAACGCTTTCAAACCCGGTGAAAAGCTCACTTACGTGGTGCACTACGGCTGGGTGAACGCCGGTGAGGCCGTGGTGGAACTGAAGGAGAGCCCCCGCGAGATCAATGGCCGCAAGGTGTGGCATGCCGTGGGCCGTGGCCGCAGCCTGGGCGCCTTCAACACCTTCTACAAGGTGGACGACCTGTACGAGAGCTACTTCGATGCGCAAGGGGTGTTCCCCTGGGTGTTCATCCGCCGCGTGAGCGAGGGGGGCTACGAGTTCAGCCAGGACTACGCCTACCGCCAGCAATACCGCGAGGTGCTCACGCAGGAGAAGAAGACCCACGCCGTGCCTGGCAGCGTGCAGGACATGCTCAGTGCCTTCTACTACGCCCGCACGCTCGACCTGAGCAAGGCCAAGGTGGGAGACGTGTTCGTGATCGACACGTTCCTGGACAACGAGCTGTGGCCCCTGCGCATGCGCTACATGGGCAAGGAGACCGTGAAGCTGCGCAACGGCAAGTTCCGCTGCATGAAGTTCCAGCCCGTGGTGCAGGAGGGCCGCGTCTTCAAGGGCAACGACGACCTCAACGTGTGGATCACCGATGATGGCAACCGCATCCCGGTGCTCGCGCAGGCCAAGGTGCTCGTGGGTTCCATCAAGATGGAGCTCACCGCCTACGAAGGCCTCGTACACCCGATCGCCAAGCTGTAACAGCGGTTTTCCACGGCGCACCCGTGGTAACACACCGCAGCACCCCGGACATCCGTTCGGGGTGTTGTGCTTTCTTGCCCCCCATGAAGCGTTGGGTGAAGTGGACGGCCCTGGCAGTTCCCGTGCTGGCCATCGGTTACGTGTGGATCGGGGTGGATGTGCGGCCGCATGTGGAGTACGTGCCCGATGCCATGGTGGAGGAGGTGGACAGCACCCTGCTGCCCCCCGATGTGTATGGCATCCCGATGTCGGGATTCGCCTTGGTGGAAGGGAAGGTCAAGCCCGGGGCCACCTTCGGCGACCTGCTGGCCGAGCACGGCGTGCCCATGACCACGGTACAGGCCTTGGTGGAGGCGGCGGCCCCGCATTTCGATGTGCGCCGCTTGCGAAGTGGACACCCGTACGCCTTCATTTTCTCCACGGACAGTGTGAAGCGCCCTGCCTATTTCGTCTACGAGGCCGATCGCGTGGAGTACGTGGTGTTCGGACTGGAGGATAGCCTGCACGTTAGGGTGGGCCATCGCCCGGTGACCACCACCGAGCACCAGATCGCCTGCACGGTGACCGGCGCGTTGTACAACGACCTGGCCCGTGCCGGTGCCGATCCCGCGCTGGCCATGCACCTGGCCGACGTGTTCGCCTGGACGGTGGACTTCTACCGGATACAGAAGAACGACGTGTTCACCGTGGTGTACAGCGAAGAGACGGTGGATGGGCACCGCCACGGCGCACCACGCATACTGGCCGCGCGCTACAACAGTGGTGGCCGGCTCAAGGAGGCGTTCCGTTTCGGCGAAGGGAAGTCCACGCAGTACTATGATGCCGAGGGCAACAGCCAGCGCAAGGCCTTCCTGAAGGCACCGCTGAAGTTCAGCCGCATCTCATCAGGGTTCAGCGGCCGCAGGCTGTACCCGGTGCAGAAGGTGATGAAGGCCCACCTGGGCACCGACTATGCGGCCCCGTACGGCACCCCGATCCTGGCCGTGGGCGATGGCGTGGTGGAGAAGGCTGGCCGCACGGGCGGCAACGGCAACTTCGTCAAGATCCGTCACAACGGCACTTACAGTACGCAATACCTGCATATGCGCAAGATCCTGGTGCGGCAGGGCCAGCGGGTGGTACAAGGGGAGGTGATCGGCGAGGTGGGCAGCACCGGCCTGGCCACCGGCCCCCATGTGTGCTTCCGGTTCTGGAAGAACGGTGTGCAGGTGGACCACCGCAAGGAAGAGTTCCCCAGCGCAGAACCTGTGGCCAAGGAGCAGCGGGCCGCATTCGATAGCATGCGCGATTCGCTCAGCCACCGATTGGACGAGGCCGAACTGGCCCTGGCCCAAGGCAAGGTGATCAACTTCTAGGCACCCGCCAGGTCGCGTATGGCGGTGTAGGTATGTGTGCCGCCGGTGCGCACCTGCGTGGCCTGCAGCAGGGCCTTGGCCAATACATCGTGCGGCATGGGCCGGTAACGAGCAGGCAGCAAGGGGGCGAAGAGCTTTCCAAGTGCGATGCCGATCCGCTCCCCCGTGCGTTGCTCCACACGCGGTCCGGTCAGGATGGATGGATGGAACACATGCAGCACGGGGAGGGCCAGTGCCTTCAATCCCTGCTCCATTTCACCCTTCACCCGATTGTAGAACACGCGTGAACCGGCGTCCGCACCAATGGCGCTCACCACGCAAAACACTGGAACGCCTTGTGCCTTTGCCCAGCGGCCCAGCCCCAGGACAAGGTCCTTGTCCACATGGATGAATTTCTGTTGATCGCCTCCCACGTTGCCAATGGTGGTGCCCAGGCAGCAGATCACGGCGTCCACGGGTTCATTACGCAGGGCCTGTAACAGGTCGGCGTGCGTCCATTCGGCCAATTTGGGGTGCGAGCGGCCCACGGGGCGCCTCGCCGGTACGACCACCTTGTCGAAGCGGGGGTCGTCCAGTGCGAACTGCAGGGTGGTGCTGCCTATGAGACCGGTGGCGCCGGCAAGGAGAAGGGTGGACATGCCGGAAAATTAGTCAGGGTTCATCGGGCGGCTTGCTTAGTTCGTCGAATACCGGGAACCTGGGGGGAGGGGCTGCGTAACCAGCACTCCAAACCATACTGGAACCCATGGAACCGAAACACCGCACCCTCCTCCAGGCCGTTGTATTGCTGGCCGTGCTCGCAGTTGTCGTGTACAACTACGAACCGGCCCCCGACCAGTTCTCGGCAACTACCGAGCAGTCCATGAAATGAGGCCGTTGGCCTTCGCTTCAGCGCTTGATGAAGATGTAGCCGCCTTTCTCGGCGCCCCACACCTGTGCGCCAGCGTCGTTCCATCCGCGGTCCCAACTGATCATCCGGTCGGACCGCAGGGTGACCTCACTGGTGGCGTAGGTGGCCTCGCCCCGTTTATTGGGACAGTCGCGGTGGTTGGTGCTTCCCACATAGTCGCGGCCCCGACGCACCAGGGTGATGTCGCAGCCCTCCAGTGTTTCCAATGAATCCTTGGGTATCTGTTCCAGCTTCACCGGGTCGGCATAGGCCCCGAAGAAGCGTTCACCGCCCATGATGGTGAGGATGGTGCTGGTGAAGGTGCTGTCGTTCACCTGCTTTACGTGGTACACACGCTGCCTGTAGGGCTTGGCCTTGCTTGTAGCCGTGGCCTGTTCCACGTAGAACCAGGCTCCGTCCTTGCGTTTGGGCCAGATGCGCACCATCTCCAGTTCGATCTCGAAATAACTGGTGTCGGCCTTCGCTTGCGCGGCACTGGTGTAGGAGCCGGCCATGGTGTAGGCCAGTTCCTCCAATTGGCGCGTGCGCTGGGCGTACGACCATGTGGGCAAGGCTAGTATGGCAAGGAATAGGATGGGTCGCATGATGTGGGGAGTGGACCGTGATCAATGATCGTTCAACCTTATTCGATCGGCAACCTGCGTATGCGCGCCGAGCGCTCGTCCAAGGCGATCAAGCATCCATCCCGGAGCTCATTGCTAAAACGTTGAATGACCCCGAGTATCAATGGGATCACCGTGGATGGAGAATGGTCCGCGGTCCTGACCAGGATGACGCTAGGACCATGTGCCCCGGAATGCTTCAGGATGGCCCCGAAATCCTGGTCTGCCGTGATCAGGATGTGGTCGTGCCTGGCGCACCACTGCATGATCTCCATATCCTTCGCATCGTCCGGGCCGATCTCCAGCCAATGAACGCAGTGTCCATGTGCATCAGCCACAGCTGAGGCCACCTCGCGCGACAGGCACACATCCACAAGGAACATCATGCCCGGTGGATAGGCACCTCTTCTTCATTTGATCTCCAAGCTGCATACTGCAGGGCCTGCGTGATGTCCTCATCCTCCAGGAAGGGGTAGAGCCTTATCACCTCTTCGCGGCTTTGCTTGGCTGCGATCAAACCCACGATGATGTTCACCGTGATGCGCTTGCCCCGGATGCACGGTCTGCCACCCATGATCTCCGGGTCGATCGTAATGCGGTCAAGCGTTCGCATACGAACAAAGATAAGGGAAGGAGAAGGGTGGCGGGCCTCACACCGTCTCCGCCTCCACCCACATCCCGTGTTCCTTGATCAATCCGATCAATTCGTCCACGGCATGCTCGCTGGGCACGTTGCGCTTCACCACTTCCTTCTCACGGTACAACGTGATGACGCCGGGGCCGGTGCCCACATAGCCGAAGTCCGCATCGGCCATCTCGCCGGGGCCGTTCACGATGCAGCCCATGATGCCGATCTTGACACCCTTCAGGTGACTGGTCCGCGAACGGATCTTGGCCGTGGTCTCCTGCAGGTCGAAGAGCGTACGGCCGCAGCTGGGACAGCTGATGTACTCGGTCTTGCTGGTGCGGGTGCGGGTGGCCTGCAGGATGCCGAAGGCTGTACGGCACACGAGGTCCTCTCGGCCACCGTCCTCATCGGCGATGAAGATGCCATCACCCAGACCATCGAGGAACAAGGGGCCCAGGTCGGTGCTGCTGTGCAGGACCAGGTGGTCCTTGTCGATGTTGCTGTAAGCGCGGCCGATGATCACGGGCGTTACACACCCCTTTTCCATCAGGCTGAAGAACAGGCGACGTTGCTCCGCCATGCCATGTGCGTTGTCCGTGTCGATCAGGAGAACGGCCGTCGGGTCGCTCTTCAGCTTGGTGATAAAGGCATCGTCCAACTCGGGTAGGGTGGCATACACCAGGTTGAACTGCGGATGCCGTTCCACCCCGGCGAGGTAGTCCTTCTTCTGAATGAATGGATAGTGCCTTGGCTTCTCACTGTTGGCCAGCCAAACGGCATGGTCCTGCACAATGCCCAGCGTTCCGGGGATCTCGAAGTCGATGCTGTTCTTCCCGATGTAGGCGTAGTCGCAGGCTTGGTCGGTGATGTTCCACTTGTCCAGGGGCACGCTGTAGCGGTAGCCCCAGGCGAAGAAGGTGGCGGGCGTGATCTTCTCTTTGCTGCTGAGGTCGGCCATCACGACCGGTACGTGGCGGGCGCCCATGTTCAGCACTTCGTGGGTGTGCCTGCGCTGGTGCGTGAAGGGGTCCACAGGCACATGCTCTATGGCCGGGATCGGCGCATGGCCCTTGCGGTCGTTGTAGCGGTCCACCAAGGCGCGGGCCACGGGGATCTCGAACTCGGGGTCCTCGGTGAGGCTCACGCGCACGGTATCGCCAATGCCATCCTCCAGCAAGGCGCCAATGCCCGCTGCGCTCTTCACGCGACCGTCCTCGCCATCGCCGGCCTCGGTGACGCCGAGGTGGAGCGGGTAGTCCCAGCCCTCCTGCATCATGCGGTGCACCAGCAGGCGATAGGCCTGCACCATCACCTGCACGTTGCTTGCCTTCATGCTCAGCACGATCTCGTGGTAGTTCTCGTCGCGGCAGATGCGCAGGAACTCAAAGGCGCTCTCCACCATGCCCTGCGGCGTGTCGCCGTAGCGGTTCAGGATGCGGTCGCTGAGGCTGCCGTGGTTGGTGCCGATGCGCATCGCTGTACCGTGCTCCTTGCAGATCCTCACCAGCGGGGTGAAGCGCTCCCGGATGCGCTCCAGTTCCTCCTCGTACTGGTCGTCCGTGTACTCCCGCACATCGAACTTCTTCTTGTCGGCATAGTTGCCGGGGTTCACACGCACTTTCTCCACAATGCGGGCCGCCACCTCTGCAGCGTTGGGCGTGAAGTGGATGTCGGCCACCAGCGGTGCGCTGAAGCCCGCCGCGCGGATCTGCGTCTTGATCTCGGCGAGGTTCTCGGCGTCCTTCTTGCTTGGTGCGGTGATGCGCACCAGTTCGCAACCCGCCTCGATCATGCGGATGCTCTGGGCCACGGTGGCGGCCGTGTCCATGGTGTCCGTGGTGGTCATGCTCTGCACCCGGATCGGGTTGTCGCCGCCGATGCCGATGTCGCCGATGCGCACGGCGCGTGTCTTCCAGCGTTCGTAGCGGGTGAGACTGGGACAATACTGCCAGGGTGCGAGAAGTGTGGAGGACATGAGCCGGTGGCCGCTGGAAATGCCGCAGCGAAGATACCGGTGAACACCCGGGCCGGGGGCTTGGTTCAGTCCTTCAGGGGAGCCGCTGGACCATTCTTCCCGTCCCCTTCCATAAAGGTCCAGCCCGCGTTCTCCACCACGGCCTTCAGGATCACCAGGAACTCTCCCTGTTGCTCCTCGGCTTTTTGGAACAAGCCGCTGGCGGGGATCTTCGCCTGTATGCGCTGTTTGGCCTGGGCGTTCATGCGGGTGTGGTCGGCAGCGCTGAAGGCGTTGAAGGTGCCTTCCTCCAGGTCGTAGTACTTCACATCATGCTCCAGTGAAAGTAGCTTGGGCTTGCCCATGCCGGTGAAGCGCACCGTGCGGGTGGCATCGTCGAATTCCAGTCCCATGCCTTCGAGGTCGTAACCCACCGATGCCCGGGCCTTCACCAACAGCATGGCCTGCTTCCGGTTCCACGGCAGGTCCCTGGTCCAATCGAACCAGGCGGCGTTGGCATCGCTGAAGGTGATCACCTCGCTGAAGTCACCCTCCACCGTCACCAGCTTGAGCACGGGCCGCACCCGCTCCAACAGCACGGTGGCATCCACCTTTTCGGTGGTGGCTTCTGGCTTGTAGGCCTCGCGGGTGATGAAGAACACCAGCAGCCCTGCGGCCAGCAGGATCAACAGGCCTTTGATGCGGTCCATGGTGCGAAGTTCGTCAACCTTGGGTGAGCGGATCGGGTTCCACCACTTCCTGCGCGTTCCGTTTTCGCTGTAACCAGCCGTTCACGACCAAGGACGCCAGGATCAAGGCAATACCTACGTATGAACCGGTGGTCATCTTCTCCTCCGCGCCCCAGATCATCAGCGCGATGATGATGGTGTACACGGGTTCCAGGTTCACGGTGAGCATGACGGTGAAGGGCGAGAGCTGGCGCATGACCGCGATGCCGGCCACGAAGGCGAAGGAGGTGCACACAAAACCAAGCAGCGGTTGGTAGATGATGTCGCTGGTGGGAAGTTCCCAGAGGGGCGGGGGCAGGTCGCCCTTGAACGCGAGCCAGCCGCCGATCACCAGCACCACGGCGCCCATCTCGTAGAAGCCGATGCGGATGGCATTGTCGCGTTGCACCAGCTTGGCGTTGATCACATTGAACCAAGCGCTCAGCAAGGCGCTCAGTGTGGCCACCGCGATGCCCAGGCGATGCTCTGTCTCCAGTCCGAAGATCAGGAACAATGCGGCCACCACCACGATGCCGAGCACCACTTCGTAGATCCGGATCTTGCGCTTGAACCAGAAGGGCTCCATCAAGGCGGTGAACACGGTGCTGGTGCTGAGGCAGGCCGCCGCGAGGCTGGCGGTGCTGATCTTGATGGCGCCGTAGAATGTGATCCAGTGCCCGGTGATGATGACGCCGGTGAGCAGGTAGTGCTTCAGGTCGGGCGTGCGTGGCGAAATGGTGTGGCGCATCCACCACGCGGCAAGGGCCAGGCCGAGCATGCCGATCACGGTACGGGTGTACACCAGGTGCAGCGTTTCCTGCTGGATGAGCTTGCCCAGAATGCCGGTGAAGCCCCAGATGAACACCACGAGGTGCAGGAGCAACAGGGCGTTCCTTCGGGCGTGCATGGCGTTCGGCGCGCCAAGTTAGCCCGCGGTGATCAGCGGATGGCGTCGAGCTTCTCGCGTAAGGTGCCCACCAAGGTCTCCTGCCGCGCAATGGCCTCCTGCTTCCGCAGCTCGTCCTCGTCGTACTTCTTCACTTGAAGCTCCAGTTCCTCGCCCTTCTTCACCATGTTGCGTTCGGTCTCCAGGGCCTTGCGCTCGGTATCCTGCGCCTTGGTCTGCTGTTTCAGCAGGTCGTTCAGTTCCTTGGTGCCTGCATCGCTGGGCGTTTGCGCCACTTCCACGCGCTTGGCCTCAATGCGCGGGGTAAGTTGGTCCATGGTGGCCCGTGCGTTCTGTTGGTCGGTCACCGCCTCGGCGGCGCGCTGTCGACTTTTCTCGATGCTGCTTTTTGCCCGCTCCCGCTCGCGTTGCAGGTTGTTCAGTTCGGTGCGCAACTGGGACAGACCCTTTTCGGCGGTGGTCAGCTCCTGCTGGGCCAGTTGCCTGCGCAAGGCGGTGGAGTGCTGCTGCACGAACGCGCGTGCTGCTTCGTAGGCCCGTTCGTTGGTGGTGGGGCCCACGTAGCCTGCCGTGGTGAGGATGGCCACGTGTGCGGTGAGCAGGGGACTGTTCTTGCGTTGTTCGGCCTTCACCAGGATGCGCACGGTGTCGGTGCTGACCTGGGGCAACAAGGCCCCGGCAGCGATCACTTCCTTCTTTGCGCTGACGTTGGCGCTGATCCGCTTCAGTTCATCGCGCCAGTAGCTCTCCACGTATTTCACATCGGTGCCCTCGAACACGAAGCTGAACGTGGGGTGTACGCCATTGCTGAAGGCGAAGGACGAAGGGGTGACAGTGGTCTGCGCCGACAGCAGGCCGATGCAGAGGGCGATGGACGTGACCAGAAGGGAGGAGCGGAGCGTGTTCATGGGCGTTCGGTGCCTGCAATGGCCGTGCCGTTCATTCCTCGACGTCGTCATCCACCTGCGAAACGCCACCGCTCACGGCGAACTTCATCACATCGGTGGCGCGAGCGTCCAGCGGGGTCACATTGGCGGTGGGCACGATCACCAGGTTGCCGCTCCAGGCGAAGGCATGGGGCAGGTACACGGCCACCATGTCGTTGCCCAGCCCGATGTGGCTGAGGTCTTCCTGGGTGATGAAGCCCACCCTGCGTACGTCCATGCCGCTGCCCAGTTTCACCAGCACGGGCCGGTCGAATTTCTTCTTGTTGCCCACGAAGGCGGCCACCATGTCCTTCAGTGCGCCATACAGGGTCTTCAGGAAGGGGATCCGTTGCAGCAGGTCCTCGCCGATCTCGGCCAGCGGTTGAAAGAGGATGGTACTGCCCAGCCAGCCCGCCACCGTTACAATGGCCAGCAGGGTCAACAGTCCCAGTCCGGGGAAGTCGAGCTTGATGATGCCGTCCAGGAAGGCCAGTACCTGGAACAGCGCCCAGATGGTGATGGTGATGGGCACCAGCAGCAGCAAACCCCGGAGGAAGTACCCAAGGATGGTGGTGTGGATGCGACGCGTGGTCTCGCTCATGGGCGTAAGGTGCCGCAAAGCTAGGTGGCTTGCACGCCCGTTTCAGCCCAGTTGCTCGCGCACTTTCCTGGGCAGCGAGGCCATCACCAGCGCATGACTGTGCCCGGCCAGTTCCAGCAGCAGCTTCTCAGGGACGCTGCCGTCAGTGAGCACTGTGTTCCAGTGCCGTTTGTTCATGTGATATCCTGGCGTGATCCCGGGATACCGTTCACGCAGCTCGATGGCGCGTTCCGGATCGCACTTCAGGTTCACGCTGGTGAAGAGGTCCACGTCCATCAAGGCGAAGATCGTCCCCCCGACGCGGAAGGCCAGTGTGTTCTCGTCGAATGGCAGGTCCTCGCTGAAGCCGGCGAGACGGGCACAATGCTCACGGAATTCCGCCAGGTTCATGGTAACAATGCGTACAGCACGGGCCTGCTCGGTGCGGCATCGTTCATCAGGTGCGGCAGTTGCAGCTCCAGCAGGAACTCGCCGTCGCGCACATCGGGCGGCACCAGCAGCAGTTCGGTGATGGTGCGTTCCAGGTCCAATGTGTTGGGGAAGTCCCAGAACGCGTGGTGCGCGGCCAGCACGCCGCCATCCTCTTCGCGGTCCACACTGGGCAGGTCCAGCAGCAGGTGCTTCACGCCGATGCTGCGCAGCCAGGCGCACGCGGTGCTTTGCAGGTAGCAGGGGTTGGTGCCGCTCCAGTCGCGGTGGTCGCGGTCCTGCTCGTTGGGCAGGGTGCGCAGGATCAGTGCTTCGGGCGGACGTTCGTTCACCACGTTGCGCAGCTGCTCAAGGGTGATCACGTGGTCCACCTTGGCATCTGGGGCACGGCGGGTCTCGGGCAGCAGGCTCACCAGTTGGGCGGTGAAGAAGTAGCGCTTCAGCAGGTTGCCCACCGGGTGCACGTCCGGACTGATGTGCCCCACGCTCTCGGTATGGGTGCCGTGCCCGTGAGGGTTGAACTGGATGTTCCGGAAGTTCACCGGTGCGCCCTCTTTCACGGCATAGATGGTGTCGCCATTGCGTACGGGTTCCATACGCACGGGGTCCACCCACCAGGCACGCAGCTGGCCTTCGCCGTTGTGCAATGGCAGCGACAGGTCGATGGGTTTCGACAGGTCCACGCGGAGGTTGCGTCCCTTATGGCTGATCTCGGCGATCATCGGTGACGAACAGGTCGGCTGCAATGCGGTCGGCGAAATGGCGTCCCGCTTTGCTCAAAACTAAGCGCCCGTGCGTCACCAGCAGATGTCCCCGTTGCAGGTGCTGCTCGGCGGCCTTGTGGTTCAGGGTGAGAGCGTCCATTTCAAGCTGATCGATCCGTACGCCCGCGATGGTACGTAGACCGGTGAGCAAAAGTTCGTTGGTGCGTTGCGCAGGGGTGAGCGTTTCCTGCTCCCAGTAGGGCTGGCCAGCCCCGATCGCGGCGATGTACCGCGCGTTGTGGGCCACGTTCCAGCGGCGTACGGTCTTGTTGTAAGAGTGCGCCGAGGGGCCGATGCCGAGGTAGGGCACGCCTTCCCAATAGCTGGTGTTGTGGCGGGAAAAGTGGCCGGGGAGCCCGAAGTTGCTGATCTCGTAGTGGACCAGCCCGGCCTGCTCCATCCGCTCCATCAACCGGTCGAACTGGGCGCTCTGGGCATCATCACCGGGCATGTTGACCATTCGCTTGCCCACTTGGTGCGCCAGGGCGGTGCGCGGTTCCACGGTTAGGCAGTAGGCGCTCAGGTGCGGCATGCCATGGTCCAGGGCAATGGTGAGCTGTTCGTCCCACTCGGCCATGGTCATGTCCGGCAGCCCATAGATCAGGTCGATGGTCCAGCTCGCGAAGCCCGCCTTGGCAATGAGTTCGATGCTCCGAAGGGCCTGTTCCGCATTGTGCGCACGGCCCATCCACTGCAAGCGCTCTTCGCGGAAGCTCTGCGTGCCCAGGCTCAGCCGTGTGATACCAAGATCCTTCCAAGCACTAAGGCGTTCCGGGGTGATGTCGTCCGGGTTGCTCTCCAGCGTCACTTCCGCGTTCGCGGCCACAGGGAACAAAGACCGGCATTGTTCCAGAAAAGTGCCGATCTCCGCAGGTGCCAGCAGACTGGGCGTACCGCCACCGAAGTAAATGGTGTCCACGGTCCCTTGCACCTCTGCGGCGCGCTGGTCCAGTTCGCTGTGCATGGCGCTCAGCAGGGCATCGCGCTGTTTCAGCGAGGTGCTGAAGTGGAAGTCGCAGTACGTGCAGGCCTTCCGGCAGAAGGGGATGTGGAGGTAGATGCCGGGCATTTTCAATGCTTCAAGCTTCAAGTCGCAAGTGTCAAGGCTCAAGACACAAGAAGCAACCGAAAAGGACCAACGGGGAACCCGAAAGCCACCCGAGCCTGTGACCCTTGTGTTGTGGTTCTTACAGCTTGTCACTTCAGCCTTGGATCTTGGGTCTTGACACTTGGGTCTTGTTATTCCTCGCTCACCAACGCCGTACCCAAAACCCCCTGGTTCAAGGTGATGCGGAAGGTGGTGCCTTTGCCGGGTGCACTGTGCAGTACGAAGATCTGCCCGCCGTGGTACTGTTCGATGATCCGCTTGCTCAGCGAAAGGCCCAGTCCCCAGCCGCGTTTCTTGGTGGTGAAGCCCGGCCGGAACACGGTGGACTGTTGTGCGGCGGGAATGCCCTTGCCGGTATCGGTCACATCCACATGCACTTCGCTGCCATCGTGGTGCATTTCCACGGTGATCGCGCCGCTGCCCTCCATGGCATCAATGGCATTACGGATCAGGTTCTCGATCACCCAGCTGAATAGCGCCCGGTTCAGTGGGACCTGCAGTTCGGTATCGGCGGGTGCCAGCACCTCGATCTTCACGCGGCCCGGCAAACGCGGACGCAGGTACAGCACGGTGGCGCGCAGGGTGTGGTACAGCTTTTCGGGTTCCAGCGCCGGTGCCGAGCCGATCTTGCTGAACCGCTCGGTGATCACCTCCAGTCGGTCCAGGTCCTTGCGCATCTCGGTGAGCGCTTCGGGATCGGTGCCCTGTGCCTTCAGCAGTTCCATCCAGGCCATCAGCGAGCTGAGCGGGGTGCCCAGTTGGTGCGCGGTCTCCTTGGCCATGCCCACCCACACCTGGTTCTGCTCCGCGTTGCGGAAGATGCTGAAGAGCGCATAGGCCACCAGCAGGAAGAGCCCGAGGATGATGAGCTGCACGTAGGGGAAGTACCGCAGCTGCGTGATCACCAACGATTCCTCGTAAAAGATGTAGTGCCTGCCCTTGCCCGGGAGCTGGATGGCGATGGGGGCGTTGGCCTGGGCCATCACCGTGATGCGTTGGAGCAATGCACTGCTGTCCGAGGCCACCTCCGGCTCGATGTTGCTGTGCTCGATCACCACGCGCTGTGTGCTGTCGGTGTAGATCACAGGCACGGCGGCAGTGCTCATCACGGTCTCCGAAATGAACGAACGGATGATGCCGTCCATCACCTCCTGCAGTTCGGTGAACACCCGCGAGTCCTTGTAGTAGAGGTATTGCTTCTGGTCGCCGAACACGGCGATCTCGATGGGTGGGCGCAAGGCGGCCATGGTGTCCCGCTCGGCCTTCAGCTTGGCGGGGTCGGCGGCAATGCGCTCGTCCAGGTTGCGGTGGAACTTCACGTCGCCCTTGGCATCGGCAATGATCACAGGCACGGTGGTGTTGTCGCTCACCACCTTCAGGTAGAAGGAAAGGTCCGAACTGCCATCGCTCACCAGGCGCAGCATGGCCTCGGCCCAGAGCTCCACCTTCTTGCGCTCCTCTTCACGCAAGCGCTCGAAGAGCTTCTCTGTGTAATTCACCAGCTCGGCACGGTTCTGCACGGCCTCGGCCCACAGCCGCACCTTGCGCCGCTCCTCCGCACGGATGCGTTCCACCATGCGGTTGCTGTACCACAGCGATGCCCCGACGATGAGCATGGCCATGGCGGCCAGCACGAGCTTCCAGCGTTGTTTGCGTGAGTAGAGGTCCAAAGCGGTGTGAAGTTCGCCAATGTGCGGCTAGCCCGCTCAGTCCTCGATGAGTATGCGTTCCTGTTCCTCCTTGGGCGGCGGGTCTTTCAACAGGCGGCCCAGGCCTTTGCGTGGGGCCGGCTTGGGGGTTTGCGCGGCCGTGCTGTCCGCATCCTCCCACTCGATCTGGAACACCGGCGCCGTGTTGTCCGTGGGCCGTGTGCTGGTGGTGCCGCCACTGCGGAAGATGTTGAGCTCTTCGCGCAGGATGCTGCGGAGCTCCTCCTTTTCCTGTTGGATCTGCTTCTTGCGGCGTTCGGCGGCCATGGCGCCATCGTTGGCGAACTTGGGGTCGCTGGCCGTACCGTACATGTGCAGGAAGATGCGCATGCCGGTGCCGTCGTCGGCGATGGGGCCGAACTCGTCCTGGGTGGGCTTGCCCATGCGGAAGAGGTCGCTCAGACGGAAGCTCAAGTGGTGGTCGATGCGGTCATCGAACCAGTGGGTGCCACTGAGCTCGATGTCCATGGCCGAGCTCTTCACTTCCATCACGGGGATGTGTACCGCCCCATTGCGGATCTCCACCTGGTTCTCCAGCCTTGCGAAGCGCACATCGGCCAGGCGGTCGCGCAGTTCCTTGGTATTCACGAAGGGGGCCACCAGCTTGTTGTCGCGCAGGTGGTCGGCCACGGCGATGAGCGGGGCGTGGCCCTTGATCGCGCCGTTCTCCACCGCAATGTCGATCACGCACACCATGCGGTCGGTGTCCAGCTTGAGGTCGGGTGACATGGGGGCCTGCAGGGCGACCTGCGCGCGTGTGCGACCGCTGAGGTGCCTGTGTCCGATGAAGTCCTGCCCGAAATCGCGGAACTCGGCGAAGAGCTGTTTCACGTCGATGTCCTGGAAGGTGGCGTGAATGGACAGCGGGTAGGCCTTGGCGTTCGCGCCGCCCCGGGCATCCAGCTCCAGATCGCCGAGCACGGCGCCCGAAGCGGTGTTCAGCGAAATGGGCGCGATCACCAGCCGCTGGTCCTGCATGCGGATGGTGGCGTTGATGTCCGTGGCCTTGAAGTCCTCGAAGACCAGTTCCTCGATGCGTGCGCGCAGGTCGATGCCGATGAGGTTGGGCAGGTTCAGGCGGTAGCCCTCGCCCTGGTCCTTGCCATCGTCGCCATCGCGCAGCAGCGCCCCCAGATCAATGCGCTCCGAACGGGCCTTGGCCTCGATCAGCAGCCGCTGGTCGTCGAAGAGCAGGTAAGGCATCAGGTTGCGCAGGGTGCCGCTCAGCTCCAGAGGCTGGTCCATCAGCCGTGCTGTGAGGCCCTGCACAGTGGCGTCGTTGCCATCCAGGGCCAGGTCCGCGTTCAGGCCGGTGGCGCGATGGCGCATGCCCTTCAACTTCAGGGTGGCGCCGCGCAGGGTCGCGGTCCCGTTCATGCGCAAGGCGCGCAGGTCGGCGGCCTTCACGTCGGCCACATCGCGGAGCTTGCCATCGGCCTTCACGTTCAGGGTCAAGCGGCCTTCCACCTGCTCCAGGGTGTCCACCTGGGCAAAGCGCAGCAGATCGGCCAGGTCCAGGTCGGCCTGTAGGTTCGCCTTCACCACGGTGTTCTGCAGGCCATTGCTTTGCCAGTCGGCCCGCAGTGTGCCGCTGCCGGTCCTGGCCGTGAGCCCCTTGATCACCAGCCTGCGCGGTGTGCCATCGGGGGTAAGGTCCAGGGCCAGCTCGCCGAAGATGTCGCTGAAGGTGGCGCCGCTGCTGCGCTCCTTCATTCGCCCGCGGCTCACCTGCACCCCCATGGAAAGCGCCGGGCCTTTGCCTTCAATGGGTCCCGCGTAGCGCAGTGCCAGGTCCACTTCGCCATCCATGCCGTAGCGGTTGAACCGTGCGGCCATGTCATCGGGAAGCAGGCGGATCGCATCGCCGAGGTCGATTCCCAGGCCCTTGGCGCGCAGGTCGATCTCCTGGCCGTTGGATCCCGGTACCAGGTCCATGGTGATCTCCAGGGGCACGTTGTTGGAGATCAATTCGCCTTTGGTGATATGCACACCTCCGTCCTTGCCGCCGTACTGAAGGCCGAAACGCAGCTGGGCCTTGCGGTCCTTCAGGATGACGCGTCCGTCCTGTTGCCAATCGCGCAGGTCGAGGTCGCCCTTGAGCGCGATGGTATTCACTGCATCGCTGAAACGTCCACTGAGCGCCAGGTCCTTGCTGAAGGAGTGCACGCTCAGGCCGGACCGTGCGTCGCGGTAGCGGAGTTCAAGTCCATCGAAGCTGACGGCCTCCAGTTCCAAGGGCGATGTGGCCGTGCTGGTGGTGTCGGCTTTCCAGATGATGTAGTTCTCGCGGCCTTCGCGATCGAGGCCTGGATACAGCTTCACGGTTTTCCCGTGAATGCCCTGCACGGTGTAGTGGCCCCGGAACAGGTCCCACAGGCTGAACTCCAGGTACAGGTCCTGGGCGTGTAGCAGCGTGTCGGCCTCGGCGCCGTCGTACCGCACCTCGCGGGCCAGCACATGGGTGAGGTGCATGCTGGCCTGGGGGAAGCGCGCAATGAGCGTGAGGTCCATTTCGCTCACGCTCACCGGTGCGTTCAGTTGTTCGTTGAGCGCTCCGATGAGCTTGGCCTTCACCTCTGCATCGTACACCGTGGCCAATACCACCAGTGTGCCGAAGGTGAGCACGAACAGCGAGGCCACGACAATAAGCGCGGTGCGAAGGCGGCGGAACATGGACGGAGGTGCAAGGTACCCGGGGCACCTGTGCAGCTAACGGCAATTCCCGTGCAGTTCGTTCACACCCCGGTGTTATTCGGGGCGCGTCGATCGGCGTTTGGTCAGGAACAGCACCTCTTTTTCGGTAAGGTGCCGCCACTTGCCGCGCGGCAGGTCCTTCTTGGTAAGCCCGGCGAAGACCACACGATCAAGCTTCACCACTTCGTAGCCCAGGGCGGCGAACATGCGGCGCACAATGCGGTTGCGGCCCATGTGCAGCTTCAGGCCCACTTCCTTGCGGTTGGAGCCTTGCACGAAGGTGGCCTCGTCGGCCTGTGCGGGACCATCGTCCAGCATCACGTTCTCCACCAATTGCTCCAGATGGGCCTTGGTCACGGCCTTGTCCAGCGTTACGTGGTAGATCTTCTCGGCACCATGGCTGGGGTGGGTGAGCTTCTTGGCCAGGTCGCCGTCGTTGGTCATCAGCAGCACGCCCGTGGTGTTGCGGTCCAGACGGCCCACGGGATACAGACGTTCCGTGCAGGCATCGTCGATCAAGGCCATCACGGTGCGGCGGTCGCGCGGATCGTCGGTGGTGGTGATGAAGTCCTTGGGCTTGTTGAGCAGCACGTAGCGTTTCTGCTCCGAGCTGAGGCGCTGGCCTCCGTAGTGAACACGGTCACCGGGCATCACCTTGAAGCCCATCTCCGTGATGATCTTGCCGTTCACGCTCACCACACCGGCCTTGATCAGGTCGTCGGCCTCGCGGCGGCTGGCCACACCGGCATGGGCCAGGTAGCGGTTCAGGCGCATCGAGCCATCGTTGTCCTCCTCGGCCTTGCGTCCGCGGCGGCTCAGGCGATCGGGTCCGCGTCCCGTAGTACGTTTGATGGAGGCATCGCGCGTACGTTCCGCCGGTGCCCAAGGGCGTTTCCCTGCCGGTCGTTCGCTGCGTCCTTCGCGGAAGGGGCGTTCCCCTTCGCCGCCCTCGCGCCGTTCGGGACGAGGACCTCCCGGCCTTGCGCTGCGGGCTCCCGGCCGTTCGCCGCGACCTTCTGGGCGCGGGCCTGAGCGGAAGCCACCGGGTCCGCCCGAACTACGGGGCCGTTCATCGCGATCGCGTGCCGGACGCTCCGTGTATGCTCCTCCCGGTCGCGTACCGCGTGCCGCTGGGCGGGGGCCTGCGCCACCGCTGCGTTCACCAGTGCGCTCATCGCGGCCTGCAGCGGGTGGACGCTTGCCAGCTCGCTTCGACGTGGGTGCACCACGTTGTGGGCGGCCGCCGCGCGGGGCTTCGCGCTCCTCGTCCCGGGGCTGGTCGCGTTCGGCGCGTGGCGGGCGTTTGCCAGCACGTTTCGATGGGCCTTTGGCGGGACGGGCGGGGCCTTTTCCGGTCTTGCGGGGGCCTTTGCCGCGGTCAGTACGGTCGGTCATGGAGGGTGGGATAGAACGCGTCGATAATGTGGTGAATGTAGGGCTTGCCCGACGGGTGCAGGATCACACTGATGATGTCGAACCGCAGTCCCAGTTCGCAACCGGCCTCCAGCACGTAGGCGTTGGCGGCCTTGATCAGGTGGCCCCGTTTGCCCTTTTTCACGGCCTCTTCGGGCTGGCCGTAGTGCTCGCTGCTGCGGGTCTTCACTTCCACCACCACCAGCTCGGGACCCTTGCGGGCAATGATGTCCAGTTCGTGCTTGCCGCTCTTCCAGTTGCGCTCAAGCACCTCATAGCCAGCCTCTTCCAGGAAGCGGCATGCCAGTTGCTCGCCTGTGGCGCCCGTCTGGTTGTGCTCGGCCATGTGTTGAAAGATCCGTACCGTAACCCTGTGCGGGTACTGCCGTTGAAGGCCTAAAATTGAGGAACTTTCCATCCACACCTTCGGAACAGACCGTGAACATGCGCCCTATTCTCCGTTCGATCAGCCTATTGGCCCTCACCTTGATGGTGAGCGCCACGGCCCTTTTCGCCCAACCCTTCGAGGGCGTCATCGAGTTCACCAAGACCACTGGTCCGGTGATCACTACCTACCGCTACTACGTGAAGGGTGAGCGCATTCGCATCGAGGAGATCAGCGCACGCGGTGAGGTGCAGGGCATCATGCTGGTGGACACGCGCGACAAGACCGTTACGGCCATCAGCCCTGAGCGCAAGCTCTACATGGATGTGCCCAACATGCGCCTGCCCAAGGATGTGGAGGTGCAGGTGCAAAAGACCGCCGACCTCAAGGATATCGCCGGATACAAGTGCGAGAAGTGGCTGGTGAAAAGTCCCAAGGAGGACCGCCAGATCACCTACTGGGTGGCCGCCGATGAGTTCTCCTTCTTCATTCCCCTGCTGGAGACCCTGAACCGCAAGGATGAGCAGGCCGTGTTCTTCCTGCAGGTGAAGGACAACAAGGGCGTGTTCCCCATGCTGGGCATTGAACAGAAGATGGACGGCGCCGAAGTGAGCCGTCTGGAAGTGACCAAGGTGACCAAGGGCGTGCAGAAGCCTGCCCTGTTCGAGATCCCGGCCGGTTACAACAAATTCGAACGGAACTGAGAACGCAGAGACGCTGAGTGCGCAAAGGAACGCGGAGTTCCTACGCCACCTCAGAGCCTTCGAAGCTCAGCGTTGCACCGGATGCGGTGACGCTGAGCTTTGCTTTTTGGCCGAAGATCAGCGCCCGGTTGTCGTCGATGTGGCCGGCGGGTAAACCGAAGCACACGGGGTAGCACGTGTCGCCCAAGGCATCGGCGATGATCCGCTCGGCGCTCTTGCCGAAGGGGTCCTCCGGGTTCTTGTCGCGCATGTCGCTCATGCCGCCCACGATCAAGCCTGCAAGGTCCTTGAACCAGCCCGCCAGCCGCAGGTTCTGCACCATGCGGTCCACGTGGTACAGCAGTTCGTCCAGGTCCTCGATGAACAAGATCTTGCCGCGCGGGTCGATGTCGTAGGGCGTGCCGCGCAGGGCGTAGAGCAGGGAGAGGTTGCCACCGGTCAATACACCCTCGCACTGGCCGACGCGGGCTGCGGGCCATGGGCTGCGGGCCTCGGGCTTGGGATCCCCGACCAAGTCCGAGGCCCGAGGCCCGAAGCTCGTGGCCTTTACATGGAACGCTTCCCCGAACAGTGCGGCCCGCAGCGTCTCCCGAGTGCCATCCGTCTTCGCCCCGATGTTGAAGGGCATTTGCGCATGCAGGCTGGCGATGCTGAGATTGTGCAACGCATTGTGCAGCACGGTGATGTCGCTGAAGCCCACGATCCACTTGGGGTCGCGGCGCAGGGCGGACAGGTCCAGGTGATCGAGCAGGTGCACGGTGCCATAGCCGCCGCGGGCGCACCAGATGCTGCGGACGGCGGGATCATCGAGCGCGGCCTGGAGGTCGGCGGCGCGTTCCTCGGCGGTGCCCGCCTGCTGGAAGTGCTTGCGGCCGATGCCGGCGCCCAGCTTCACCCGCAGGCCCCAGCGCTCGGCCAAGGCGATGCCGTCGCGCAGTTCCTCCACCGTGATGGCGCGGGCGGTGGGCACGATGGCGATGGTGTCGCCGGTGCGGAGGGCGGGAGGAATAAGCACGGACA
>JBEICT010000020.1:0-20747 GCA_040383865.1 Flavobacteriales bacterium
CAAAAGTAGGATGAAGTACAAGGACTACGTTGGCATCGATGTCTCGCAGAAGACCCTCGATGTGGTGTTGCGCACCACAGGTAAGCACATGCGTGTGGCCAATACTGAAGCTGGAATGACCAAGATGCTCAAACGGCTGGCTGTTGCCGGAACCTCTCAAGGCGGGGCGCTGTTCTGCTTCGAGCACACCGGGATATTCTCCCTGCCCCTTCGGCTGTTCCTGGCCGAGCGAGGCATCCTGCATGTCCAGGTCTCCTCCTTGGCTGCCAAGCGTTCCATGGGTCTGAAGCGGGGCAAGACCGACAAGGTCGATGCGGCGGCACTGGCCGACTATGCCTACCGTTTCCGAGAGGACCTCCAACCCGCTCCGGCACCCAACCGGGTGCTGATCGAGGCCAAACGGTTCTTCTCCTTGCGCGAGAAGCTGGTGCGCGATCGGTCTGGGCTCATGTCAAGGCTGTGTGTTGAGGAACGCATGCTCAAGGTGAATAGCAAGGACTTGGGCTTACGCATACAGCAGAAGGTCATCCGACAACTCACCCAAGAAATCGATCGTGTTGAGAAGGAGATCAACAGGCTGATCGCATCCGACCCGGAGCTGAAACGGAACCATGCCCTGGTCACCTCAGTGAAAGGGATCGGGGCCCAGACGGCCACCTACTTGCTGATCACTACCGAGAACTTCACCTTGTTCAAGGATTGGCGCAAGTACGCTTGTTACGCAGGCATCGCACCCTTCGAGAACAGCTCGGGCACAAGTATCCGAGGCAATACCAAGGTGAGTCAATTGGCCAACAAGTGCAGCAAGAAGCTCTTGGGTAACTGCGCGGCCTCGGCTATCCAATGCAACCCCGAGCTCAAGGCCTACTACCAGCGGCGGCTCGACCAGGGCAAACACAAGATGTCCACCCTCAACATCGTTCGAAACAAGCTCCTCAGCCGCGCCTTTGCAGTAGTCCACAGACAGCAACCCTATGTAGACCTCTACAAGTTCGCTGCGTGACTTGCACAGGTCTTAGAATACAGGCAGGTCCGCTACCTGGACAAGCTGGTGGGTGAGCTGGCGAAGGGCAGGGCGATGGAGAAGACCTGCCTACCGGTAGGCAGGTCTTGATGAAGCGATCGGGGTCCGCATCTTTCAATTGCGGCAAATGTGCCACAATTTGATCCGGCCGCTCTGTACCTCAGCGCTTACCCAAGCGCTTGCGGATCAACCTGCGAGGCGAGCTTCGCTTCTGATGATGGACCGCCAGCATATCCACACGCTCTGGGTCGACCACATGGTAGATCAGACGATAGCTGCCCACGAGCAATTCCCGCACACTGGGCACATTGCACTCCCGTACCGGCTTGCCCCTCAGCGGTTGATCAACGAGCAGTTGCGCGGCAGCGAAGAACCGCTCTACCATATCCTGCGCGCTACGGGGAGAGTCGCGTGCGATGTAGGTCGCAATACCATCGATGTCCGTAATGGCATCGACAGTCCACTTCACTTCGACCATTTGCGCAATCGCTTGCGTGCTTCAGCGGTGGATACCACTTCACCGTTGGCCGATTGCTCCAACCCGCGCTCGATCTTGCTCAACAGAAGGATGCGGTCGATCAATTCGTCCACGGGCACTTCCTCCGGAAGCTCTTTGACACTTCGCAGGAGGGCTTTGCGGGTCACTGTTGGTTCCTTCGTGCGCATAGGTCAAAGATAGTTGTCCATTGATGTGAAGAAACACCGTTTGTTTCGATATGGACCATGTATGGTCGTGGGTGAATGTTGGTTACCTGGACAAGCTGGTGGAAGAACTGGCTAACGAGAGGGCGATGGAGAAGACCTGCCTACCGGTAGGCAGGTCTTGCGGAAGTGATCACCGCTTCGGCTCCCAAAGCTCGATCATGTTCTCCTCCGGATCGCACGCCCATGCGAAGCGAGCGATACCCATGGTGGTGGCCCACACCGCAGCCTGGGTGGCGTTGATGGTGAGGTGGGCTTCAATAGTCATGGTGATTATGCCCGTGTTCGGACAATAGGATCGACACCAATGGCCCTGGCAGCTTCAAATCCGACGAGGCTCTTGTGCATGGACTCGACTTCTTGGATGAGAGCATTAAACGCTGTCGACTGTTGAAATGCAGCACTTTGCTCAACGGAGCCGAACATCACGATGTACGACGGCCAGCCATAGTTGCCGAAGTCCCTTCGTATTCCAATGAAGTCAACGCCTTGGGAACGCAGGAAGCCATCAAGCCTGCGTAGTTCCGAGGCCATTTTCCGCCTTCGGTAGATCACCCAGCACACAGCGAGAGTGACCAAAGTGATGGCAACCCATTTCCACATTGCTTCGGTGGTCTACTTCGGCTCCCACAGCTCGATCTTGTTCCCCTCCGGGTCGTACACCCACGCGAAGCGGCCGTAGTCCTCGTCCATGCGCTTGGGGTCGATGTGCACACCCTCGGCTTCGAGCTTCCTGATGAGGCCGTCGATGTCCTGCACGCGCAGGTTCAGCATGAACTGCTGCTTCGCGTCGAAGTAGTCGGTATCGCGCTTGAAGGGCGAGAACACCGTGGGGCCGGCGTCCTGCTGCCAGATCCAGCCGTGCTGCTCATCGTTGATGCCGAAGTGATGGTTGTACCAGGCGGCGAGCGCCTTGTGGTCGTCCGCGCGGAAGAAGAGCCCGCCGATGCCGGTGACGTGTCGGGACATGGGATGGTGTTCGGTACGACCAAGTTAGCCCGGTGCACAGCTAGGCCGCCTTCGCCTTCCGCACCGCCTTCTTCTTCGCCGGCCGTTCCACTTTCTCCACGGTGCCATGCTTCTTCCCCATCATGCGGCCCCAGGCGGCGATCTCCTCCAGCAGGGGCAGCAGGGTTCGGCCGTGCGGGGTCAGCGCGTACTCCACGCGCGGCGGCACCTCGGGATACACCGTGCGGCTCACGAAGCCGTCCTGCTCCAGCTGCCGCAGCTGCATGGAGAGCATCTTCTCGGTGATGCCCGGGATCAGCCGGCGCAGTTCGCTGAAGCGCTTCTTGTCCGTGCGCAGATACCACAGCACGATGGTCTTCCATTTGCCGCCCACCAGGTCCATGGTCACGTCCAAGGCGCAGTGGTAGAGGCGGCCGTTGAGCCGGATGCGGTGGTCCTTGCCGTCGATGAGCATGGTGTTGAAAACTTGGGGTTGCGCGCTCAGGGGCGCGGGTGGTCATATCCGTTGCCGATGGCCTATACTATACTTTAGGGTAGTACTTGCTGAACGTATAGATACCGGTCATCTTCGCAGCGGCTAAGTAAACGAAATCAACACGAACGACCATGAATATCGGGGTGCTCGGAACAGGGATGGTGGGACAGGTGATCGCCGAGAAGCTGGACAGCCTGGGCCACGACGTGGTGCTGGGCACTCGCGATGTGCAGCAGAGCATGGCCCGCGAGGACAAGGACAGCTTCGGGCGCCCACCGCTGAAGGAGTGGATGGCCGCGCACCCCCGGGTGAGGCTCGCTGTGTACCCGGAGGCTGCTGCGCACGGGCAGCTGCTCGTGAACGCCACCAGTGGGGCCGGGGCCATGGAGGCGCTGAAGGCCGCGGGCGAGGCCAACCTCAACGGCAAGACGATGCTCGACATCGCCAACCCGCTCGACTTCTCCAAGGGCTTCCCGCCGAGCCTGTCGGTGTGCAACACCGATTCGCTGGGCGAGCAGCTGCAGCGCGCCTTCCCGCAGCTGAAGGTGGTGAAGGGGCTGAACACGCTCACGTGCTACCTCATGGTGGGCCCGCGCCTGCTGCCCGGCGAGCACCACCTCTTCCTCTGCGGCAACGATGCCGGTGCGAAGGCCGAGGTGTGCAGCCTGCTGGCCACCTTCGGCTGGACCGACAACGAGATGATCGACCTGGGCGACATCACCAACGCGCGCGGCACCGAGCAGTTGCTGCCCATCTGGGTGCGGCTCTACGGCAAGCTGCAGACGCCGATGTTCAACTTCCGGATCGTCCGCGCGGAGCAGTAGGGAGCGGGCAGTGGCCGGTGCGGGCATGCGCGTGGGTAGGGAGTTCCCGCTTCCACGCCGTGGGCGTAGCTTTGGCGTTGCAAGTCCACCCGATGCCCAAGACCCTTTCCAAGCCCGCAGCCGTGAAGGCTCACCTCAACGGCCACGGCGCCAACGGTACCGCGAAGATGCAGGAGCGCCTGCCCGTGATGAAGACCTACAAGGTCTTCATCGGGGGCAAGTTCCCCCGCACCGAGAGCGGCCGCTACTACCAGCCGAAGGGTGTCGATGGCAAGCCCCTGGCCAACGTGTGCCGCAGCAGCCGCAAGGATGTGCGCGATGCGGTGGTGGCCGCGCGTGCGGCCCTAAGCGGATGGGCCGGACGCAGTGCCTTCAACCGCGGGCAGATCCTCTACCGCATCGGTGAGATGTTGGAAGGCCGCAGCGCGCAGTTCGTGCATGAACTGGTGTTGCACGACGCCACGCCGAAGCAGGCCGAGGCCGAAGTGGCGGCAGCCATCGACCTGTGGATCCATTACGCGGGCTGGTGTGATAAGTACCAAGCGCTCTTCAGCAGTGTGAACCCCACCAACAGCAACCACTTCAACTTCAGTGTGTACGAACCTACCGGCGTGGTGGGCATCATGGCGGGCGGAAGCACCGGCCTGCTGGAACTGGTGAGCCTGATCGCCCCGGTGATCGCAGGGGGAAACACCTGTGTGGTGGTGGCCAGCGAGAAACACCCGCTGCCGGCCGTCACCTTCACCGAGGTGCTCGCCACCAGCGACCTGCCCGGCGGTGTGGTGAACCTGCTGACGGGATTCCGGAGTGAGTTGCTGAAGCCGTTGGTGGCACACATGGATGTGAATGCCATTGTTGTCCCCGGTGCCTCGAAGGAGGAGCGTGTGATGCTCGATACCGAGGCCACGTGCAACCTGAAGCGCGTGGTGTATCCCAAGTCGGATGCGGTATCACCCTATGCGATCCTTGACACGCAAGAGGTGAAGACCACCTGGCACCCGATCGAGCGCGGGCAGGGTGGGGGTGGGGGGTATTGAGTGACAATAGGAAATGAGAGTGTTGGGCCTCTTGATCGCTGCTTGTGCACTGCCGTTCAGCGGTTCAGCATGTAGTTGTATCGGGGAGGAGGACGTGTCAACGGCCAGACGACGAGCGGATGGTGTGTTCATCGGACGGGTCATCCGTGCGGAACGGTTCGAGGTGAGCTTGCCAGGGTCATTGACGCACTTTCAACATTTCCAGATGCGATACACCTTCGCGGTGGATCGGATGTTCAAGGGTCGTGCGATGGGCAGGTCGGCTGATGATGCCATGGATACGTTGGTGGTGTTCACGGGCCTGGGCGGAGGGGACTGTGGCGTCCGTTTCCAGGTCGGTCTACGATATGTCGTTTACGGCGCCGATGGACATCCATGGTCAGGAAAAATGTTGGCGGAAGTCCCGCTGCGTGGTCGCGGGATCTATTGGACCTCCATCTGCACGCGAACCAGGCCTTACGAGGAGACGGAGGTGAAAGCGTTGGAGGATTAACGCGATCGCCATGCGCATCCTCTGGCGTCCGCTCCTGTTCTTCCTTTTCCTGTTGGTCCTACTGTGGTTATGTCGTGCCGCTGCTTTCCGCGCACTGGTGCACTACAAGGTCATCGGTCAACGCTTGCCTGTTCCGGCTTTGTCGCTGCACACGACCGCGCCATTGGAGCTGGAAAGTGCCATGGAGGTCGCATTGGACTCGACCGCTGCCCGCCTCCATTTCTCCACCGGCAAGGTGAGTAGCGATCCTGCGCTCTTGATGCATGGCGGCCCCGCCAACTGCATGGGTTATGCTACACTGTGCGCCGCGCTGATCAAAGGTCAACTTGAAGCCGCCGGCCTGGATGATCGATATGTGATCGAAGCAGTGATAGGCAAGTTGTACGTGGGCGACCAGGACCTTCATGCATTCTTTACAAGTCCGTTCTGGAAGGACCACGATGTGGTGCGTATAACGGACCTTACGAGCGGCGAGGTCATCGTGCTGGACCCTGCCTTGTACGACCATCTTGAAATAGGTCGCGTGTCCATCAGGTCGAAGAACTGAACAACCACATGGAACCCATCACCTGGCCCGACTTCGAAAAGATCCACCTCTGCGTAGGCACCGTTCTTTCCGCAGAGGACCTTCCCAACGCGCGCAAACCTGCCTACGTCCTCACCATCGACTTCGGTCCACACGGCATTAAGCGCAGTTGTGCGCAGATCACCAAGCACTACACCAAGGATGAACTGGTGGGTCGGCAGGTCGTTGCAGTGATCAACTTCCTTCCGAAGCAGATCGGCAGTGTGATGAGCGAGTGCCTGGTAACGGGCTTTCCGGATGAGCATGGTGACATCGTGCTCACGGCGGTGGAGCGGGCCCTGCCGGACGGTGCCCGGTTGATGTGACCGCTAGCGGTCGCTCGCACGCAGCGGATCCAGCAATCTCACCAGGTTCTCCTGTTCGGGCTATATGCTGCCGCGATAGGGGTTGTTCCTGTCCAACACGGTGCGGAAGGTGAGCAGCACGATGACCGGGAAGAGCAGAGAGGTCATCATCTGCCTCAGTTCGATCCCTTTGGTGATGAGCAAGTTGATGATCGACAATGGTGGCGGGCATCATGAAGGGACGCGTACCTATCGCGAAGGGCTTGCATCGGGCTGTTCGATGATTACCTTGTCCGCTCATTCACCAAAAAACACCAGACCATGGCAGCTACCGTAGAGGCTTATTGCGTGAAGTGCAAGGCCAAGAGGAACATGAAGGACCCGAAGGAGAACATCATGGCCAACGGCCGCAAGGCCATGAAAGGTACCTGCCCCACCTGCGGCACGGGCATGTTCAAGATCATGGGCAAGGCCTGAGCCCGGTCCGTCGACTCACTGGAAGGACCCTGGCCGGACATACCGGACAGGGTCCTTCGCTTTTTACCGTTGTCCACAAGGGGGGTTCAATAGGTTGTGGATGTTGGATGAAGCACGCTTGCTCACACATTTACTTTTGACCGGAAGATGAAGGCCCGGTCCGTACCCGAACTGCTTGATATCGCCATACTGGCCTCCATCGCTGCAGGTAAGGTGATCATGGACGTGTACAGTGGCCACTTTGATGTGGAGCACAAGCCCGATAGGTCGCCGCTGACCGAGGCCGACAAGCGTGCGCACAAGGCCATATCAGGGATGTTGTCCGCGACCGGGCTCCCGCTTCTCAGCGAGGAAGGACAGGACATCCCGTACACGGCGCGGAGCATGTGGCAGCGCTATTGGCTGGTGGACCCCTTGGACGGCACGAAGGAGTTCGTGAAGCGCAACGGGGAGTTCACGGTGAACATCGCACTGATGGAACAGGCGGACCGACCGGTGGACGGATCGGGCATCGCCATCCCTTTAGGCGGGGTGATCTATGCGCCGTCGCAGGACCTGCTCTATTTCGCCTGGGCGGGAGGAGGAGCGCACCGTTTGCAACACGCGGCAACCTATGCGGCCATGCCTGCGTATGAACGGGCCGCCATGTCCACCCGATTACCCTTGAGCTCGACCCGTTCCACCTACACCATACTGGCCAGCCGCACGCACCGCGATGAGCATACGGAAGCATTCATTCGTGATCAGCAGGTGCGCGAAGGAGAGGTGGAATTGGCCTTCAAGGGGAGCGCGCTCAAGTTCGGGCTGATGGCCGAGGGCACAGCGGACGTGTATCCGCGATTCGCGCCAACCATGGAGTGGGACACGGCGGCCGGACAGATCATTTGCAACGAAGCGGGGAGGGAGGTCACGGATGTCTCCACCGGAAAGCCCATGCGCTACAACAAACAAGACCTGATGAACAACTGGTTCATCGTTCAATAGGCACCAATGAGCAAGAAGAACATGCGTCCATCGAGCAAGCCCAAGGTGGCTGCCGCCAAGAAACCTGCCGCCAAGGCCAAGCCCGCCAAGCGCAAAGTGGCCCTGATCACCGGTGTTACCGGCCAGGACGGCGCCTACCTCAGCGAACTGTTGCTGAACAAGGGCTACGAAGTGCACGGGGTGAAGCGTCGCAGTTCGCTGTTCAACACGGACCGCATCGACCACCTGTACCACGACATGCACGAGAAGGGGCGCCCCTTCCACCTGCACTACGGCGACCTCACCGACAGTGTCAACTGCCTGCGTCTGGTGAAGGAGATCCAGCCGGACGAGATCTACAACCTGGCCGCCATGAGCCATGTTGCGGTGAGCTTCGAAATGCCCGAGTACACGGCCAATGCCGATGGCATCGGTACGCTCCGTTTCCTCGAGGCCATCCGCATCCTGGGCATGGAAAAGAAGACCAAGTTCTACCAGGCCTCCACCTCGGAGCTCTATGGTGGCGTGCTGCCACGCGCGCAGAACGAGGAGACCCCTTTCTACCCGAAGAGCCCCTATGGCGTGGCCAAGCTCTATGGCTTCTGGATCACCAAGAACTACCGCGAGAGCTACAACATCTTCGCCTGCAACGGTATCCTCTTCAACCACGAGAGCCCGCTACGCGGTGAGACCTTCGTGACGCGAAAGATCACGCGTGCCGTGGCCAAGATCAAGCTCGGTCTGCAACAGACCCTGTACCTGGGCAACCTCGATGCCAAGCGTGACTGGGGCCATGCCAAGGATTACGTGGAAGGCATGTGGCTGATGCTACAGGCCGACAAGCCGGATGACTTCGTGCTGGCCACCGGCAAGACCTACACGGTCCGCCACTTCATCGACCTCGCTTTCGCTCAGGTGGGCATCAAGCTCGAGTGGAAGGGCAAGGGTGTGAAGGAAAAGGGCATCGACAAGAAGACCGGCAAAGTGTTGGTGGCCATCGATCCGCGCTACTACCGTCCTGCCGAGGTGGACCACCTGGAGGGCGATCCCAGCAAGGCCAAGCGCGTGCTCGGCTGGAAACACAAATACGACCTGAAGGCGCTCGTGGAAGAGATGGTGCAGAGCGATCTGGAGCTCTTCAAGCGCGATGTGTACCTGAAGAAGGGTGGCCACAAGATCCTCCACGAACAGGAGTAAATAGTTGCGAGTTGACGGATTGGCGGGGTACGTGTTGAACGTTCTGCCAACACGTGACACGTAACCGACCAACACGCAACGCATTCCATGGAGAAGCAAGACAAGATCTACGTCGCAGGTCACCGCGGCATGGTGGGAAGCGCCATCGTTCGTCGCCTGCAGAAGGACGGCTACACCAATATCGTCACCCGTACCAGCAAGGAGCTCGATCTGAAGGAGCAGCAGGCCGTACGGGACTTCTTTGCGAAGGAGAAGCCCGATGTGGTGGTGCTGGCCGCGGCCAAGGTGGGCGGCATTCACGCCAACAACGTGTACCGCGCGCAGTTCCTGTACGAGAACCTGATGATCGAGAGCAACATCATCCACGCCGCACATGTGAACGGCGTGAAGAAGCTGCTCTTCCTGGGCTCCTCGTGCATCTATCCGAAGATGGCACCCCAGCCGCTGAAGGAGGAGAGCCTGCTCACCGGCCTGCTCGAGCAGACCAACGAGCCGTACGCCATCGCCAAGATCGCAGGCATCAAGCTGGCCGAGAGCTACCGCCGCCAGTACGGATGCAACTTCATCAGCGCGATGCCCACCAACCTGTACGGCCCCAACGACAACTATGACCTCAACAACAGCCACGTGCTGCCCGCGCTCATCCGCAAGTTCCACACGGCGAAGGTGACCCATGCGCCGAGCGTGGAGGTGTGGGGCACGGGTGCACCCATGCGCGAGTTCCTGCACGTGGACGACCTGGCCGATGCCTGTTTCTTCCTGTTGCAGAACTACAACGAGGAGATGTTCGTGAACATCGGCACCGGTGAGGACCTCACCATTAAGGCCCTGGCCGAGATGATCAAGGACATCGTGGGCTACACCGGCGAGCTCAAGTGGAACACCGAGAAGCCGGACGGCACGCCGCGCAAGCTGATGGACGTATCCCGCCTGCACAACCTGGGCTGGAAGCACCGCATCGGACTGCGCGAAGGGATAACCACTGTTTACGCCGAGTTCGCGAAGGACTTCGAGAAGATGGAGCAAGGCGTGGCGAAGGCCTGATCGCCTCCAGGATGATCCCGCAAGGCCCGGTCATGGTACCGGGCCTTGTGCTTTCGTAGCCCCGCCTTCATCCGCTACCTTGCGGCCGCTGTACCGACACGTGGCCATGGTGCTTTCCCGCACATTCCTGCTGCTCGTTCTGTTGGGCCTGCTTTCCAGGGCAGTTGCCCAGCAGAACAACGATGTGCCGCTGCAACGCGACTTCTACATCGACCTGGAGCGCAATGCGGCCAAGGTGGGCGCCCGCATCCATACCGGCCTGAAGCCTGTGTTGGAGCGCCGTGCCGACCTGGACCATGTGATGGGCTATCGCGTGGACAGTGCCAAGTATTACTACTGGCTTACGGAGAAGATCTTTCGTGACAACCTCTTCCACATCCGCGAAGGGGACGTTCACATCACCATTGACCCGCTGTTCCAGTTCGAGGGGGGCTTCGACCTTGGCGACCAGACCGCTTATGCGGATACGAACCGGTATTACTTCAACACCCGTGGCGTCATGGTGCGCGGGGACATTGGCACGAAGTTCTCGTTCCAGACCATGATCCACGAGAGCCAGGCGCTGGTGCCGCAATACCTTTTCCTGAACACCCTGGCCACCGGTGCTCTATCGGGGCAGGGCAGGGCCAAGTTCGATCAGGTGCGGCGACTGGACATTGGCTGGTCGCAGGCCAACCTGTCCGTTAGCCCGGTGGAGTGGTTGAACATCCAGTTCGGCCACGGCAAGCATTTCGTGGGCCACGGCTACCGATCGGTGCTGCTCAGCGACCACGCGCCCAACGCACCCTACTTGAAGTTCAGTGCGATCACCCGGAACAAGCGATTGCAATACAGCACCTGGCACACGAAGATGACCAGCGGGCTAGGCGTCAATGACCGGCTGCCCACCGGGGTGTCCAGGGAGAACCTCTTCTATTGGTACCGGGCCCGGTTCAACCACTTGTCGGTCGACCTTGGTCGCCTGCAGATCGGACTGTTCGAGGCCACCCAGTTCGCCACCATCGATTCCAACGGCGTAAAGCCCTTCGATCTGCTGGAGCTCAACCCGGTGATCGGGGTGAACAGTCTGTTGGGCCTGGCGAGCACCGATGCACGCACCATGCTCGGGGCCGACCTCCGGTTCAAGGTGCTTGATAAGGCCTATCTCTATGGTCAGTTGGCGCATGATGGACATGTGGCCTGGCAGGCCGGGTTCCGCGCTTTTGATGTACTACGCAAGGACCTGCATGTGCAAGTGGAGTACAACACGGCCGAGCCCTTCATGTATATGCACGACCCCTCCCAGATCGCCTATGAGCATGCCGGCACGCCCTTGGCGCATCCCTTGGGCACTTCGTTCCAAGAGGCGGTGGCCATAGTGGATGTGGGCGTTCGGGAGCGTTTGTGGTTCCAGGCCAAGGTGAACCTGGCGAATTACCAGTTCGATTCGCTGGCCACGGACAACCATGGTACCACGCTCAACAAGCCCGCTGTTGATCGGGTGAACGCACGCGAAGCGGGTACCCGGACGCTCACCTACCTGGACCTGAACGCCTCCTATCTGTTCAATCCGCACACCAACCTGCGCTTCGTGGTGGGTATGTGGCGGCGCGATCTGCCAGGGGCCACGGACAACGTGCAGTCCACCTACATCTACGCGGCCATCCGTACTTCCGTCTTCAATCGCTATTACGACCTTTGACCGCCAACGCGTGAAGGAACACGGATACATCCTCCTCCTCGGCTTCATCACGGCCTTTGTCGTGGTGCTGTTCACCATGCCCAGCCTGATCAAGGTGGCACGCATGAAGCACCTGGTGGATGAACCTTCCGAGGCCCGCAAGCTGCACCAGCGCAGCGTCCCCACCATCGGGGGCATCATCATTTTCGCGGCCATCATCTTCTCCTACGCGCTGTGGTTCCCCAAGGCTACGTTGATCGGCGTGAAAGAGCATGGCTATGATTATCACCTGCTGTACAAGGCCATGGGAGCGGCCTACGCGGATTTCAAGTTCGTGTTGGCCGCCATGGTGCTGCTCTTCTTCATCGGGGTGAAGGACGATATCATCGGGTTCTCGCCGGTGAAGAAGCTGGTGGGCCACATGATCGTGGGCTATATCCTGGTGGTGATGGCGGATATCCGCATTAAGGATATGCACGGCATTTTCGGGGTGTACGAGATGCCCGATTCCATCAGCATCGCCTTCTCCTTCTTCGTGTATGTGGTCATCGTGAACGCCTTCAACCTGATCGACGGCGTGGACGGATTGGCCGGTGGCATCGGCATGATAGCCGCGCTGGCCTTCGGGACCTGGCTCTTCCTGGCAGGTGATGTGGCGCTCTCACTCCTCGCCTTGGTGCTTGCCGGAGCGCTCGCGGGTTTCCTCGTGTTCAACTTCCATCCGGCCCGCATCTTCATGGGCGATAGCGGATCGCTAACAGCCGGGGCCATATTGGCCGTGCTCGCCATGCGCGTGGTGGACCACGATACCTCGAACCTGCCGATCTACTTACGCCAGATCCCAACGCCCATTTTCGTCATGGCCGTATTGGCCTATCCCTTGGTGGATACCCTGCGCGTGTTCGTGTACCGGATGGTGCGCGGCATGTCCCCGTTCTCGGCGGACAAGAACCACATCCATCACCGCCTGCTGGCCCTTGGTCTGGGGCATCGCGGGGTCACCGTTACGCTCTACCTCTACGCGATCGCCATCATCGCGCTGAGCCTCATTACCCGGAAGTGGCATCCCAACATCGCGCTGATGGTGCTGGGCGTGACCGCGTTCGCACTGGCCATGTTGCCCTTTGTCTGGCCCAAGTCGAAGAAGGCATGAGGGGTCCGGCGCTCCTTTGGTTCTCGGCCTTGGCCAATATCCTGGTGGCACAGAGCGACTGGGTGCCCTTGAGCCGTGATGTCGAGCGCCCACGGGCCACGGCCATCGAACGGTGGGGCAGCACCATGCACACCGCCATTCGCCCTTACCGCGCCAGCGATCTGCGGGCATTGGACCCCGGGGACACCCTTCGTCCTGCTGCGGCGCTACCTGCCCTGGACCGTTGGGCGGGCCGCGCCAATGGGCGCCATTTCCGGTGGGGGCCGCTCGTAGATGCCTCGTTGGGTTACGATGCCACCGATGGGAATGGCGTTTTCCACCGCACGGGCGCAGGTCTTTGGACGGATACGGACCTTCTGAAGAACTTGAACCTGCATGTGGCCGCACAGGTCTGGAACGAAGGCCTGCCGGGCTATCTTGACACCTTGGTGCATGCCACGCAAGTGATGCCCGGTGAGGGCTATGCGTACGGCGATCGGTCCACGCCCACCCACTATGATGTGACCGGTCACCTGAGCTGGGATGCGGGCAAGTACTTCAATTTCACCGCGGGGCGCGGCCGCAACTTTTTCGGGGATGGGCACCGATCGCTGATGCTCTCCGATGAGGCCAACAGCTACCCGTACCTGCGGATCACCACCACCTTCTGGAAGATCAAGTACGTGAACCTGTTCACGGCCATGAGCGACATCCGGGGCGCGCAGGGCGTGGTGGGTGATATGCAGCGCAAGTACTCCAGCATGCACTACCTGTCGTGGAACGCCTCCAAACGGATCAACGTGGCGGTGTTCGAGGCCATCGTCTGGAATTCCGGGGACAGTGTGTATCCCCGCGGCTTTGATGTGAACTACCTCAATCCCATCATTTTCTACCGGCCCGTGGAGTACAACATCGGGTCACCGGACAATGCGCTCCTGGGTTTTTCCTTCAATGTGAAGGCGGGCAGGAAGGTGCTTTTCTATTCCCAGCTGGTGCTGGATGAGCTGGTGGTCGAGCAAGTACGCTCAGGCAACGGCTGGTACGCCAACAAACAATCCGTGCAACTGGGCATGGTGGCCCGTGATGCGTTCAAGATGCCCGGTCTTTCCATCCGCACCGAGTGGAACTTCGTACGTCCTTTCATGTACACCCATTCGGACACGCAGCAGAACTACGCCCACTTCGGGCAGCCCCTGGCCCATCCGTTCGGGTCCAATTTCCAGGAGGCCATCGTGCATGTGGAGCGCGACCACGGGCGTTGGCTGCATGGCCTGCGTACCAGCATGGCCTGGCTGGGCACCGACACGGACCGCAGCTACGGCAACAACATCTTCCGGCCGGAACGCGAACGGCCCCGGAATGCCGACAATACCGCCTGGATCGATTACGGCTACCGCGTCGGCCGTATCGATACATACTCCATCCTGCACGCCGAACTCCGCTCGGGCTGGCTGGTGGACCCCCATACCGCCACCCGGATCGAGGCCAGCTACCTGTTCCGTCTTACCACCAACGTGGATCGCAGCACCGACCTGGCGAACGTGTTCCGGCTCGGCCTGGTCTGTCACTTCCGTGAGCGGCACCCGGAGCAGGCCGTACGCTACGTGCTGAACTGAGCCCCGTTCCATCCGATCAGGTACCTTTGGCGCCAACTTGGAACGGACGAACGCCACCGTTACCGCCATGCCGGCGATCAGCAAGGTCCGCGAGGTCGTGGTGCTTTTCAAATTGCGCCTGGCGTCGTTGGTGGTGTTCAGCGCCATTCTGGGCTATTTGATGGGCGTTCCCGATGGGGCCTTCAGTTGGTCGGGGCTCATAGGCCTGGCCGTGGCCGGCACCCTGCTCACCGGAGCGTCCAACGCCCTCAACCAAGTGCTCGAGGTCCGCGAGGACACCATGATGCAGCGCACATCGAAGCGCCCCTTGGTCCGTGGGTCGCTGAGCAATACCGAGGCCGTGGTGATCGCGTTCATCGCCGCCGGCGCAGCCACGTTCATGCTCTGGTTGCAGTTCGGCCCACTTACAGGGATCCTGGGATTCATTTCACTGTTCATGTATGTGGCTCTTTACACGCCGCTGAAGAAGCACTCGGCCTGGGCGGTGTTCGTGGGGGCCTTCCCGGGCGCCTTTCCGCCCATGTTGGGCTACGTGGCCGCCACAGGCCAGTTCGGACTGGGGCCAGGACTGCTCTTCGCCATGCAGTTCATGTGGCAGTTCCCGCATTTTTGGTCCCTTGCCTGGGTGTTGCACGACGATTATCAGCGCGCCGGCTACCACTTGCTGCCCGGAAAGGGTGGTCGCGATAAGGCCAGCGCCGGACTGATCCTTTTCTACACCTTGTTCGTTATCCCTGTAGGCATGCTTCCCTGGGTGTTCGGTCTCACTGGTAAGGTCTCGGCCATTGTGGCCGTGTTGGCCGGTCTGGTGATGCTGTGGCCCGCGATGCGACTGTATTTCACCACGGACATGCGCGATGCCCGGCGGCTGATGTTCGCCAGCTTCCTCTATCTCCCCTTGGTGCAGTTGGCCTACGTGCTTGACAGGATATGACACAGGACACTTTTACGCCCCAGGAGGAGCTCCAGCGCGCCATCCGTTCGCGCAAGCTCATCACCTACCTCATCCTCTTCGCGATCGTCATGTTCTTCGCGGGGCTCACCAGCGCCTACGTGGTGAGCATGAGCGGTGGCTATTGGACACGCATCACCCTGCCTTCCGCCTTCCTCTACAGTACCGTGTTCATCGTTCTGGGCAGTGTCACGGTGCACCTGGGCCTGATGGCCGGTCGCAAGGGCGATAACAAAATGGCGGCGCTGTGGGTGGCGCTCACGCTGGTGCTCGGCCTGGGCTTCACCTGGTCCCAGTTCCAGGGTTGGAAGGACCTGGTTTCCAAGGCGATCTCCTGGAGCCCCAATCGCATGAGCAAGCTCACGGGTACCTACGGCACCGACTACGTGTTCCAAAAGGACGGCGTGGACCTGGTCCTGGAGAACGGCAATTATTACCTGCCCACCGATGTGGACGGCCTTCGCCCGCTGAACGCGGAGCTGGATGAGCAAAAGGACCGCACCGGTCCTTATCTGTACGCACTGACCGTGCTCCATATGGCCCACCTCGCCTTCGGACTGCTGTCCCTGCTGGGCATGCTGGGCATGGCGTTGCGTGCCCGATATACGAAGGAGGACCATGTAGGGCTCTGGGCCGGGGCCGTGTATTGGCACTTCCTGGGGGGGCTTTGGGCCTACCTTCTTTTGTTCCTGTTGTTTGTTCATTAACATTGCGGCCGGAAACACCGATCATGGCTGGAGAAGCGACCAAAGCACTGAGCAACGACGTCCTGTGGGGCGGCGGACGTTCCCCGTTCAGCATCAGCTACGGGAAGATGATGATGTGGTTCTTCCTGGTGTCCGACGCCTTGACCTTCAGCGGACTGCTGGTGGCCTACGGCTTCGTGCGCCATAGCACCACCGAGGCCTGGCCCATTGGCGAGGAGGTCTTCCGCGCGCTGCCTGGACTGCATGGCAGTTACCCGCTGATCTACGTGGCCTTGATGACCGCCATCCTCATCTTCAGCTCCGTGACCATGGTGCTGGCCGTTGAGGCCGGTCACCGCATGGACAAGAAGGGCGTGATCAAGTGGATGATCCTTACCGTGATCGGTGGCCTGTTCTTCGTAGGCAGCCAGGCGTGGGAGTGGAGCCACTTCATCCACGGTGGTGGTGGCTATATCACCACGAACGAGGGTGCGAAGTATTGGGTGATGACGGAGAACCACGACACCCACGATCCCGCGAACGCGGCCGGGTTCCATCTGGTGCAGGCAACCGAGGGACATTACCTGATCGGTGATACCAAGGTGGAGGGCGATGCGGCCCGCAAGATCTGGGAGGAGCGTGTGACCTACGTGGACGGTGCCAACATGGACCGCAACGAGTACGGCCCGCCCCAGTATGCCAACTTCTTCTTCTTCATCACGGGTTTCCACGGCTTCCACGTGTTCAGCGGGGTGGTCATCAACTTCATCGTGCTCATCATGGCCATCCAGGGTGTGTTCCACCGCCGGGGCCATTACGAGATGATCGAGAAGGCCGGTCTCTACTGGCACTTCGTGGACCTCGTCTGGGTGTTCGTCTTCACCTTCTTCTACCTGCTCTGATCCACCTTTTCATCGCCTGACCAACATGGAGCGCGACGACATCATCGAATACAGCCTCGACGCACACCACAGCGAGGAGGTGGGCCGCCAGATGCGCCGGAAGATCTGGATGGTGACGGGCCTGCTGGCCGTGGTCACCACCGTTGAAGTGGTCCTGGGCGCCTACTGGAAGACATGGTTCGATCTGAGTGCTTGGAACACCATCAAGTGGACCTATGTGGTGCTCACGCTGGTGAAGGCCACGTACATCGTGATGACCTTCATGCACCTCGGTGATGAGCGCCGCAACATCCGCTCCATCATCCTGCTGCCCTACGCGCTGTTCATCCTCTACCTGCTCTGGATCGCGCTCTGGGAGTCGAACTACGTGCACTGGGTGTGGACCAACGTGCTTTGAGCGAAAAGCCGGCTGTTTCGCCTTCCCGCTGGAAGAAGCGTGCCGTCCTGGGAGGCATTGGCCTCTTTGTCCTTTCGCTGTTCGTCTTCTTCTCGCCCCTGCTGGGCCTGGTGAAGCATAAGTTCAATTTCCTGCCCATCCTTGGACCCAGGGAGACCGTCCTGGTGGAGCGGGATGGCAAAATGGTGGTGGACACCATCTATGCCGAGGTTCCGCCCTTTTCGTTCATCGATCAGTTCGGCCGCCCCTTCACCGACAAGAAGGTGGAAGGCAAGGTCCTCGTGGTGGATTTCTTCTTCACCCGTTGCACCACCATCTGCCCCAAGATGAGCGTGCAGATGCAGCAACTTCAGCTCAAGCTCAACGACGACGCCTACGATGATGTGGTGTTCCTGAGCCATACCGTGGATCCCGAGCACGATACCCCCGAGGTGCTCAACGCCTATGCACGCAAACTGCAGGCCGACACTGCACGGTGGAAGTTCCTCACCGGAAACAAGGCCGACATCTACCTGCAGGGCTCCGAGGGGTACTACCTGGCCGCCAAGGAGGATGTGATGGCCGAGGGCGGTTTCCTCCACTCCGAGAAGTTCGTGCTGGTGGACAAGGACCGCTACATCCGCGGGTACTACGACGGCACCACGGCAGAAGGCATGAACGCGCTGGCCGCCGACCTGAAGATGCTGCTGAAGGAAGAGCGGATCAAGGCCGCGGAGGCCGAGCGCGCACGCCGCAAGCAGTGAACCCGGCCGGGCTTCCGGTCGTTCATCATTCGCATATGAGCCAACCCTACCCGCCACAGACCATTGCACTGGCCGATACCCCGGCCAAACGTCTTATCTGGACCTTCTCCGCCATCGTGTTCACCGCCGTGGTGGTGCTCAACCGCGTGCAGTTGCCTGCGCCGGAGGGCCTCGACGTGCACGTCTTTGCCCGGGTGAACGCGGTGCTGAACAGCCTGGTGAGCCTGCTGCTGCTGGTGGGCCTGTTCACCGCCAAGGCCGGCAACTGGGATGCGCACCGCAAGGCGATGATGAGCGCCATGGTGCTCTCGGTGCTCTTCCTGGTCAGTTACATCCTGCACCACCTGTTCGCGGGCGACACGCCCTTCGGCGGGCAGGGGGCCATCCGCTGGGTCTACTACCTCATCCTCATCACGCACATCATCCTCGCGGGCCTTTCCCTGCCCTTCATCCTCTTCACGGCCTACCGCGCCCTGAAGGCCGAGTATCCGCAGCACCGCAAGCTGGCCAAGCGGGTGTGGCCGGTGTGGTTCTACGTGAGCGTCACCGGCGTGGTGGTCTATTTCCTCATCAGCCCCTACTACTGATCGCACGGATGCCCCGCGCGATTACCTTTGGGTCCATGCTTCGCGGAAAGTTCCTGTTCGTACTGGTCTTGGTGGCCTTGATCGTGCCCTCCGACCTGCTGGCCCAAGGCTGTGCCATGTGCAAGGCCGTGGTGGAGGGCGGCGATGGCGGCGGACGCATTTTCGGCGGTGAACAGAGCATCGGCAAGGGCCTCAACAGCGGTATCCTTTACCTGATGGCGGCACCCTACGTGCTGCTCTTCCTGCTGTTCCGTAAGAAGATCGTGGGCTTCTTCAGGGAGTTCGCTGGAGCGCAGGGCTGAGGCAAGCATGGGATGACGAACTTCGCAGGGCGCTCGCAAGGCGCCCTTTATCGTTCACGACCATGACACATCGGTTGCTTCGCTTCGGTGCTGCGCTCGTCGCCAGCGTTTCACTTCTCGCTTCCCACGCCCAACCCAAGTCCCCCTTCACCTACCCCGACATGCTGATGCTCGACCGTATCAGCGGCCTGGCCGTGGACCCCGCCGGCACCACCGCGCTCTTCACCGTGCGCGCCACCGACCTGGAGAAGAACCGCGGTGTGAGCACCCTGTGGATGAAGGACCTCGTGGACCCCAAGAAGCCTGAGGTGAAGGTGCCCGCCGGGGAAGGCGGCGCCAGCGATGTGCAGTGGGCCGCCGACGGTAGCGGCTTCTACTTCCTCAGCGGTCGCGGCGAAGGCGGCACCTCCCAAGTGTGGAAGGCCGATGCGAAGGGCACCACCGCCACACAGGTGACGCGCCTGCCCTTGGATGTGCAGACCTACCGCGTTGCGCCCGATGGATCCGGCGTTGTCGTGGCGTTGTCCGTGTTCCCCGACTGCGGTGCCGATGGCATCGCCTGCACCTTGGAGCGCATGAAGGCGCAGGAAGGGGTGAAGAGCACCGGCCAGGTGTACGACCGCATCTTCATGCGCCACTGGGACACCTGGAAGGACGGCACGCGCAACCAACTCTACTACGTGTCACTGAAGCAGTCGCCGGCCCGTGTGGTGCCCTTGATGTCCGGCTTTGACGGCGACTGTCCCACCATGCCGTTCGGCGGCGGCGAGGACTTCACCCTGAGCAAGGACGGCCGCACCGTGTACTTCAGTGCCCGGGTGGCGGGGAAGACCGAGCCGTGGAGCACCAACTTCGACCTCTACAGCGTACCGGTTACCGGCGGTGCTGCGAAGAACCTCACCGCCGGCAACCCCGCCTGGGATGCCCAGCCGGTGATCTCGCCCGATGGGTCCAAGCTGGCCTACAAGGCCATGAAGCGTCCGGGCTACGAGGCCGACCGCTTCCAGCTCAAGGTGATGGACCTCGCCACGGGCACGGTCACCGACGTAGCGTCCAACTGGGATCGCAGCGCCAGCAGCCTTGCGTGGAGCCGCGATGGCGAGAGCCTGCTCGTCACCGCCGATGATCAAGGCTCGCATCGTCTCTTCAGCCTTCACGTGGCTGGCAAGGAAAGAGCTGCCGGACCTGTCGCACCGATCTCCCACGAAGGCCACATCGATGCGTTCGCTGAAACTCCGAACGGCTTCGTCTTCTTGAAAAGCGCGATGAACAGCCCTTCCGTGCTATACGCTTCGGGGCCCAGCAAGCCGATGAAGGATGGCAAAGAAGCAGTGCATCGTTGGCGCATGATCGACGACAACCCGATGAACCTCACCGGTGTGAACTCAGTGTTGAAGGACAAGGCCTTCGGCGCCTACGAGCAGTTCAGCTTCCCCGGCTGGAACAACGAGACCGTGTACGGCTATGTGCTGAAGCCCGCGAACTACGTGGAAGGGAAGAAGTACCCCGTGGCCTTCCTCATCCACGGCGGTCCGCAGGGCAGTTTTGGCGATGCGTGGAGCTACCGCTGGAACCCGCAGACGTACGCAGGGCAGGGCTTCGCGGTGGTGATGATCGACTTCCACGGCAGCACCGGCTATGGCCAGGCCTTCACCGATGCCATCAACGAGCACTGGGGCGACCGGCCGCTGGAGG
>JBEICT010000021.1:0-20718 GCA_040383865.1 Flavobacteriales bacterium
CCTGCGTCGCAATGATCAATAGTTCGCTGCGATGCAGGTTAGTGAAGTTGGGAAGCCCCTTGTACGCATCCACCCGGTAACTGGTGCCAATGGACTGCTCGGGTAGGACCTGTGCGAGGTCGTGCGTGTAGTTCTGGAAACTGGTCACGAACACGTTCACACTATCGCTCGTCTCCACCAGCACCGCTTTGTTCAGCACGGCCTCGCTCCCAATGTTCTCGGCGCTCAGTGGTACATCGATCACGGCCACGGCGTTCGCGGCAATGGAGAATGGATAGCTCCAACCGGTAAGCGGGATGCTGACCGTGCCACTTGTCGCCACACGCGGCAGGATATGGACCTTCAGGCTCTGTGCCCCGAAGCCGTTCTGCATGAACCCGGTCCAGAAGCGTATCCCACGAGTGGGAAGTTGTTCAGGGCCTTGTGCATGGCCCTTCACCGCCAAGCCCATGAACAGGGCAAGGAACAGCAAGTACGGCAGAGGGACGCGTGTTGTATTGGAGCGGAAAGGCATTTGCACGGACCTGCCCCGTCCTGGGGCGCGGCAGTTCTACGCCGAATGATGTGCTGGGGTTCCGAAGCTGTGGACGGTCAGCAAGTGCAGGTCACGGATCACTCCACGGTCCACTCCAGGCCAATGTCCCAAGCTGCTCTTATGTTGACCTTTTCGGGATAGGCCCACACACGCTCCGGTTGCAGGTCCTGGTCCAGGTCGCCTGTATCCCACCGGCCGTTGCCGTTCCGGTCCGCGATCAGCCGAAGTTCGTGCGCTCCAGGCTGCGACCTGGCCCACGTGATGCTGCGCTGTCCTGATGGTAATGGCGCGCTGCGAACGATCCGTCCCTGTCCGTCAAGCAGCAGCAGGATAAGCGGTGTGCCAGGGTCCTCATTGAACTTCAGTTGCACGCGGACCACGCCCGTGCTCCGCTCATCTGCAAGCCCCAGGTCCATGCTCAGCGTATCGTTGTATCCACCATGGATATCGCGCAAGGCCTTCGGCAGGGCAGTGATGTGGATGGTCCTGTCCGACGCCACCGTGGTCTTTAACCTGAACAGGCGGGAGCCCGATCGTTCGATGGTGTAGCCCACCGGTATACTGTCCACCATGAGCAGCACGCGGGTGTCATCGAAGGTTGCGACCGGTCGCGATGCGGTCAGAAGGACCTCCGTGCCCTCGGTCCGTTCGCTGAGCAAGGCTGACAAGCCTAAAAGGAACTCCGGCTTTTCGGGTGTCCTGTATCGTAGCGTGTCCACCACCCCGGTTTCCGTGGAGACCTCATAGCGTCCATCGCCCAATAGCGTGGTGTCCGACGGCCATAGTGTCACCGTATCACGGGTCTCGTTCCACTCCGGTGTCCACTGGAGCGTGCCGCCCGTCCGTGCGATATCCCGGATGCGGACCTCCTCGGCAGGACGAGCGAATACCACGCGCAACGACCGGTCGGCGAGAGCACGACTGTCGCGGATGAGCTGCCTCGCTGGTGTTTCCTGGAATAGTCGCAGGGTCACTGATGATGGCTGCGTGCTGTCCGGTTCGACGGAGCGTATGGCCGTCCCCTGGAACGCGATCTCCTCATTCGGAAGGTCATACTTGTAGTTGTTGTTCTTGTCCCGCAAGGCCCGGAGGACGAATTCGCCTTCTGGAAGATGGGGGAATCGGAACTGACCCTGGGCATCCACGCGCACGGCATAGGCCGGCCGGTCGTTCCTGAAAGCCGCTGTGTCCGCCGGGCGATAGAGCAGCACCATCACTTCCTTTTCCGCTCCACCGGTGTATGCGTTGATGACCTTGCCCGCGATGGTCCGGACGTCCAACAGCGGTCCAGTGGAGAACACATGGTCCAGGCCGGCCGTCGGGTTTCCCTCCGTGAGGTCCTTGATCGCTTCGCCCAAGGTCACCACGTAGGTGGTGCTGTCCAGGAGAGCGGACCGCAGTTCAATGGTCACTTCCTTCGGCCCCGACAGCCTGATCTTGGGCGTGCCGGTCAATGGTGGAGAGAAGAGGATGCGCTCACTTGCGCGCTCCAATTGGATGCGCTCGTCGAATCGCAATACGATGTGGTCACCGTTGAATTCCGTGGTCAGGTTGCCGGGGTCCGCTGAGACCAATTGTGGTGGGTTCCGGTCCGCTTCGCCACCACTTACCTCGCGTACCTGTGCACAACCGGCCAGGAGCACCCATGCGAGCAGTGGCGCCGACCACCGTCTCATCCGAGCAAGGGCTGAAGGATCTCGCAGAGGTGCTCCAGCGCGTGGGCATCGATCACACTGAAATCGTCAGGCCGCTCGCTGTCAATATCAAGCACTGCGGCAACGCGCCCATCACTGTCCAGGCATGGCACCACGATCTCCGAACGGGATAACGCACTACAGGCGATATGACCGGGGAATTTGTCCACGTCGGGAACGATCAGGGTGCGCTCTTCCGCCCAAGCGGTCCCACAAACCCCGCGGCCGTGCGCAATGCGCGCGCAGGCAACGGGTCCTTGGAATGGTCCGAGCACCAGTTCGGCACCCATCACGCGATAAAAACCGATCCAATGCCAGCCGAAGGTCTGGTGCAACGCTGCGGCCATGTTGGCCATGGCCGCGATCGGATCGCGTTCCTCACCCAGTAATTCACGAAGCTGTGGGGTCAATGCCGCGTACAGGGCCACCCGGTCGTTGGTGTTGGGTAGCGAGATCGTCTCCATGAGCGGGTTCTGCAAAAGGTGGGCAAAGGTACCCGCTAAGCGCAAGCTGCTGTGAACAGGCTGATGCGGATGCCCGGCACCTGGGAAAGGGCCTTCACGCAGCCTTCAATGGTGGCCCCGGTGGTCACCACATCGTCCACCAACAGGACATGTCGGTCCTTGAGGGCCATGGGGTCGGGAAGATGGAACGCCTCCTTCACGTTCGACCAACGGTCCATTCGTCCTTTTCGCGTTTGCGATGAGGTATGCTGAACGCGATGCAGGCTGCCATTCACCGATGCCAAGGGCCATTCCATGCGGATGCCCTCGACCAGGAGCTGGCTCTGGTTATAGCCACGCTTGCGCTCCTTGCCCGGGTGCAGTGGAATGGGAAGCAAGGTGTCAACCTCTTGGAACCGCGGGCAGGCCATCAGTTCCCTGGCCATGAGCTTGCCCAGGAGGTGGCCCACTTCCACATCATGCTTGTATTTCAGCCGGTGCAACATGCGTTGCACCTTGCCGTACCGATGAAAGAACATGAGCGCGCTGGCCGCTTCAAGTTGCACTTTGCCCCAGAACAGCTTGGCCACTTGGTTGCTGGGGTCATTATGGAAACGGGTCAAGGGCAGGTCCATCAGGCAACCCAGGCAGATGCCGCTTTCGAACCGGAGCAGGGGTTCATCACAGCCAGCGCACCTGCGCGGCATGAAAAGCCCGAGCAGGTCCGTGAACGGGCTCCTCGGTATGTTGCCGTACGGGTTCAATACTTTGTTGAAAAGGCTCGCGTTCTGACGGGGAAGGCCTTGCTACCGGCCCTAATTTAGCCCGCTGTTAGACCTGCCCAACATGGAACAGACGAACGCCAGCGAGAAGAAGAACCGATCGAATACCGGCCTGTTGCTGCTGGTGGTCCTGCTTTTGATCAGTAACGTGGTACTGCTATGGATGTACATGCAGAGCCAGAAACGGGGTGACGAGACACAGGCCCAAGTGGAGCAGATCAGCAGCCAGAAGGATGATGTGACCCACCTTCTGGAGAACATGCTGGCCAGCTACGATACGCTGAAGACGGAGAATGAGCAGCTGACCGTGGAGATGGAGGCTCAGCGTGAGAAGATCGAGAGCCTGCTCGATCAGGTGAAGCGCGGGAACTACGATATGGCCAAGGCCAAGAAGGAGGCCGAAACACTGCGCCGCATCATGAAGGGTTATGTGGCCACCATCGATTCATTGAACACGGCTAACCAGCAGCTTACTGCCGACAAGATCAACCTGACCCAGGAGCTTGGTGAAGTGAAAGGTCAGAAGGATGCCTTGAACACCAAGGCCCAGGAGTTGGAAGGCAAGATCGCCAAGGGAAGTGTGCTGCATACCACCTCCATCCTTGCCAATGCGCTGTTCATGCGCAACAACGGCAAGCAGGTGGAGACCGACCGTGCCAAGAAGGCCGAAATGATCAAGTGCTGCTTCACGTTGGGGGAGAACAAGGTTACCACGTCCGGCGACAAGACGCTTTACATGCGTGTGATCAGCCCGGATGGTAAAGTGCTGCGCGCCACCGAAAGCGACAATCGTTTCAAGTTCAATGGTGTGGAAGGTGAGTTCAGTGCCCGTCGCGAGATCAACTACCAGAACCAGGCGGTTGATGCCTGCATCTTCTGGACCGGCACGGATGAACTGCGGACAGGTCAGTACATCGTGGAGATCTACGAGGCCGGTGCACTGGTGTCCAAGTCCTCCTTTGATCTGAAATAGGGTCAGAAGTACGCCCTGACCTGGGCCCCGCCGACGTGTACAACGGGCACGCCTTCCGATCTTCGCCCGTTATAGGTGATGTCCACCTGTAGGTTGTTGCTCAGATTGCGCTGCAGGCTGATGCTCCATGTGGCGTTGGTTCCGGGTTTCAGGCCGCTCAGCATTTCATTGCCAAGTGCGGAGTTGACCTCACCATCATAACGGATGTCCACTAGGTTGGCGTTCAACAGCACGCTGCCTTTGCCCGCTGTGTTATATCGGAACTCAAGCCCCAGGTCGTTAAGCACGGCTTGTTGCCCCCCGAACTCCGCGGCGTTCCGTTTGTCCGTGACCTTGAAATAGGCCTGTGCGCGCAAGGATGTGTTGGGTTGCCAGGTGATCCGGGGGCGAAGGCCTTGCTGGTCAATGGCGTACGTACGACCTGTAAGCAGGTCGGATGCGTTGCCGATACGGCCGCTTTCGGTCTCCACGTCAAGGCTCCATTGGCGGGTCATGTTCCAGCGCAGGCGAAGGGTGTTGAACTCCCTTGACCGCGACTCGAAGCCGTTCAGCAACAGTGAACGGCCGCGGTCGCTCTGCCACGTGTGGTCCAGGCTCCATGTGCGGCTCGTTCGGTCGTAGTAGAGCGTGTTCCGTGATGATCCGTTGTAGGAGGTGAGCAGTGAGTCCGAGAGCTCGGGAACGAACGGGTCCATGGCATTGAGCAGGTCGTCCGCCGTGGTCTTGCGGTCCACACGGAATGATGCGTTATCCGAGAATTTGGCCAGGAACTGCCTCAAGCCCTTGGCATTGGACCATTTAACGTCGGGTCGCAGGTCGAGGGAGGCGCTGAACTGGTTGCGGTACGTGCGTATATAGGTGTCACTGGGCACGAAAACACGGAGGTAGTTGGCCTCGTAGCCAAAGTTGGCCAGCTCGAATTCGTTCAGGTCCTTGATCCCATCGCCATTATAATCGTTCCAGATATAAAGGCCCTGACCTGCCGGCACTTGAATGTAGATGTAGGAGCGCTCCTGCTCCAGCCCCGAACTGAACTCATAGAAGAGGTCCAGTAGTGCGGCCCCCTTCCAAAGCATCAGGTCATAGTCAATGCGCGCCAGATACGTGTCCTCCGGTCGATTGCTGGTCAACGTGGCATCGCGGATCTCCAGGCTTCTGTAGGTGACCGTCGTGGCCAATCGGTTGCGGGGATCGCTGGTAAGGTCCAGGCCGAAGGAGCCGGATGTGGCCATGGTGCTGGTGACGAGTTCGCCATTGCGCGCCACTTGGTCCATGCGCTGACCACCTCCCAATCGCCATTTGTTCCGGGTCGAATCAGAGCTCTGTACGAATCCCTCCCATTCATGGAACTGGTAACTGCCTGCCTGAAGTCCGGGCAGTGTATCGCTCCGGAACAGGTTGCGTTCGTGTTCACTGTTGAACCCAAGAGTGAGGGGGCGCAGGCGTTGGCGCACGGTACCCTTGTGCCTGAGGAAATCACTGGTGGTCGGGGCGGTGGAGCTCAACCAACTGGCCACGCCCACAATGTCCGTGCGTCCCGGATGCAGGTCGCTGATCAGGTCTTGTTTCCAGCCGGAATAGTGGTCGGTCACCTGGAAGGTGTTGAGACCATAGCTCGCGTTCCCGATCTTTTTGCCCTTTACGCCTACAGTGGCACCTGCGATCAGTTGGTCGCCATCCAGCGAAATGCCACGGGCGTTCCAATTGCGCTCGAACTCAACGGGCCGGTATCGTTCAATGAAACGGAAGTTCCGAGAGGTGGTCTCCGTCTCGCCGCCCAAAATGAGCCGTAACGTGGTGTCCCTGCCTGGCAGGGGTATTTCATGCTTCACCCGGGCCAATAATCCAAGGCCTTTGTTGTCTGAATCGCTCAGTTCGCTGAACGTGTTGCGGTCGTTGCTGCTGAAGGCGGCTTCAAGGGTTGCGGTCGTGCGCTGGCCGAACTGATGATCGACACCAAGGGTGATGAGCTGCTGGCTCTTCGGTGCAATGAGCACTCGGATCGGTGCATGGTCCCCTCGCCTGATGATGACGTTCTCCACCGTATCGGGCGGCACCCAGCGGAACACCCGTCCATTGGGCGTGAACTCCTGTTGCACATAATCGCCATTGCCTGGCCCTACCTGGGTGAACGTCAATCGGTATTGGGCCAGATCGGGGCTGGTGCTGTACACATACACGGGGCTGTATCCCAGCGAATCCGTTACCCGGTAAAGGACCTGGTCCGTAACAAAGCCTGTACTGTCAACGCCGCTCACGGCTGCAGCAAATGGATCATCCCCGGCCTCGCGCAAAACCTCACGTTCCGTTTCGGTCAGTTGTTGTTGCAGGGGTTGGTTCTTGTGGTCCTGTTCGCTGTACAAATTGAACCGTATGGTGCTCTGCCCGATCGCGGTGGTATTATCCAAACGGACCAGAGAGCGGGCATAGTTCTTATCCGAGTACTGGAACTCTACGGTAATGCGTCGGTCCTTGGTGATCAATCTCCGCGCGGTGAACGTGACCTCTGCCGTATTGTAGTCGATCACGTAATCGTTCTCCTGTCCGCGCGTCAGTAGTTGACCGTCGATGTATACACGTTCCGTTCCGGATAGCACGATGATGAACGCCTCTCCATCGTTGCCACGCAAACGGTAGGGACCTTGCACACCCTCCACCCCCTGTACTTGGAAGCGTGCGAATTTTCCTTTGCTGATGGCCACGCTGGTGCCCAGGTCGCTCTTGATCCGTTCGGTACCGGATAGCCGTGTATCGAAGCTCAGGCCCTTGGTCTTCTTCAGGTAGGTGAGGAAATGGCTCTTGGGCCGCTGCAGCACGAAGTCGCCCGCGATGAGCTCCCACAGGTTCCCTTCCTGTTTGGGGTCCTGCTCAAAGAGCTTGATGAACACCTGGTCGAAGTCCTGGAGCTCAAGGGTATTACCACCTGCTTGTATCGGGATGTTGTTGTCCGTGATCGAGGCCAGCACTTGTATGCGGTCGCTCAACCGTCCGCTCAGCTCCAGGTTCAGCGTGGAGTTTACCGAAAGGTCCTGGTTATTGCCGAATAACACCCCTCGAGAAATACTGCCCGATCGGTTCAGGCCTTGCAGTCCCATCAGGTCATTGGTCGAGCGGACGGGCTCATAGCGGAAAGGGTCCGATCGGGTCTCGTTCGCCGTCCGCAATCTCAGGGTGTCCTTGTGCTGCCGCACACCTCCAAGCAGAAGGGGCATCACCCGGTACCGAACCAGAACGGAGTCGGAGTCCGTGTTCAACACCAAGGTGGCCCTGTATGGGTCAAGGGCGTATTGGTCCAGGCCAAGTGGTTGTCCGCCCTTCAGTATGACCACGCTGCCGGGGATGATGCTCAACGTATCAAGCTTGAGGGTATCGCTGTTGGGCCTCACCCACCGCTGACGCAGATTGCTCAGGTCCTGCGCGCGAAGCGTGCAACCCGTCAAGAGCAGCAGGAGCATTACACCGGACCATCGCGCAATTCCACTGCTCCGTCCGTTGGGCGGAGCGGTCATGGTAGGCTGAACGTGGTGCGGCACATGGACCATACGCAGAGGAAGCCCGAAAATTACCCGCTTAAGGGGTGCGGCCCCGGATCCTTCGGGATCATCACCAACAGGCTGTTGATCACCAATGGCACCGCACACGGCTTTGTTCGCATGGGTTCCGGTAGTTTTGGTCGCATTGCTCCCTCACGCATGAAGTGTTCCTGGTCAACGCTGGCATCCTTGGTATTCTTGCTTTTCGTGGCCTGTGGCACACCTCAGGAGCCCGTCGGTCGTGAGGGGAAGGGAGGCCGGTTCTACGGAGGCGTGTTCAACGCCAATGAGGTGGAGCCCTTGCGGAGCCTTTTCCCACTGACGCTTACACAGGCCGCATCGCATCGCATCGCGGCGCAGATCTATGAGGGGCTGGTCGGATTCGATCAGGGCGACCTCTCTGTTCAGCCCAGGTTGGCGGAGGCCTGGAGCCTGGACCCGACCGGCACGCAGTACACGTTCTCCATCCGCAAGGGAGTGCTTTTCCATGATGACGTCTGTTTTCCGGATGGTCGTGGACGTGAACTGCTGGCATCGGATGTGGCCTATTGCTTTAACGCAGTGGCAACACCGGGTCAGATGAACCAGATGGATTGGTTGTTCCGGGATCATGTGGTCGGAGCCAATGCGCATTATGCGGCCGTGCTCGCAGGTCGTCCGTCGGCCGGCGTCGAGGGCATCGCGGTGCTCGATGACCATACTGTTCGTATTACGTTGGCCGCGCCTTGGGCAGGGTTCCTTCAAGTGCTCGCACATCAGGGCTGTTGGATATATATCCTCCGGAGCTTTTGGAGCACCACGGGCGTGATGCCGCTTGGCATCCGGTCGGAACGGGGCCTTTCAAGGTGCGTACGTACACGCGGGGAAAGGTGATGGTGATGGAACGTAATGCTGACTATTGGGGCGTGGATGAACAGGGCAACGAACTTCCGTTCCTTGACGGTGTGAAATACACCTTCGAGACCGATAAGGACAAGGAGCTTGATGCTTTCCTGAAAGGTCGACTTTCGGTGGTGTACGAACTGCCCATTACTCGGACCGGACTGCTTGATAGTTCAACGGCCAATGGGCAATTCAACGTGCAGAGCGCACCCGGCCTGAGCGTCCAGTTCTATGGGCTCAACGTCCGGGAACGACCATTCACCGATGTTCGGTTGCGGCAGGCCGTGTCCATGGCCATTGACAGGCAGTTCCTGGTGGATAGTGTGCTGAGGGGTTTGGGCATTGTCGCCAGCAGGGGTCTGGTGCCGCCCGGATTCCCCGAATATCCCTACCACCGCATACCCGAGCGCAGCTATGATCCGATACGTGCGCGAGGCTTGTTGGGTGCGGCCGGGTTCCCGGGAGGCAAAGGATTGCCCACCATTGTCCTCCAGGTGAACAATGATGGTTTCGGCTATGTGCGCGTGGCCGAGGCCGTGCAGGCCATGCTGGAGAAGGAATTGGGTGTACGCGTGGTGGTCAGCGTTCTGCCCGGCGAACAGCATTTCGAACAGATCGAACGCGGGCGTGCCCGGTTCTGGCGCGAAGGGTGGATCATGGACCACCCTGATCCGGAGAACGTGCTCGCCCTGTTCCAGGGGACACAAGTCCCCGCGGACACGGCTGCGCCATCATACTTGAACAGCACGCGCTACCGTGACCCCGCCTTTGATTCATTGTTCCTATTGGCGCAGAGGAGCGTTGACCGCGTGGAACACATGCGCCTGCTCGCCGAGGCGGAAGCACGGTTGATCAGTGACGCATATGTGCTTCCACTATATCACGAAAGATCGATCAGGCTCCTGAAACCCTGGGTCATGGATCTCCCGATCAATGGCATGGAGTACCGGGACCTGCGGGCCACCTGGTTCGACCCCCGGATCAGGTCAGCTAATTGAACCAAGGTCGGGGACGATAGCCTTGTGAATGAGCTGCTTAGCCAGAGGCATGAACGTTTCTATGTGAGGCAATGGAATGTCTGCCTCGAAAGCGTAGGTGGCCGGTACTGGACGTTCCCGGTGGCGCTCGATGAGCGTGCTGCGGATAACCTCATAGGTGCAGGCAAAGCTCAAAGTGTGGCTGCTCACATATTGGGTATGTACCAAGGAACAGGCCCGCCGTTCCGTAGCGGCGAGAACTCCGGAAAGTGCGTACGAATAGACCCTGACGCACCGACCGTTCCGAAGGATCAACCAACCTTCCTGGCGGTATAATGGAAGAATGCCGATGGGCCCGAATTGAATGCGCGATGCCAATTCCTCCCGGAGCTCCGAACCTCGGTCCAGTGTGCGGGAAAGTCGGGGCAGTGCCAGATCGACTACCGCATCCACCGTTCCCAACGCCTCCGGCTCAGGTGGTGGTTCGCGAAGGACCTCGCCCGACCCACCATCGAATCCGATGATCGGTCCTCTCAAGCGGTAGGCCAGCTCCTTTCGATGCAGCCTGAAGTTGCGCAGTTCGTTGATCTGGTCCCGCAGGTCCTCCAAATGCGGGTAGAGTTTGTTCTCCTTGAAACGCTGTTGCACACGCTGGAGGTAGGCGAGCAGCATGTATTGCTTCAGCTCAAGATCGAAGGCCGGTGCCACCAGCCAGTCTCGGGGAAGTCCTGTCGCGCTCATGTTCTCGACTTGCTTTCATTGGAACGCCTTGTTCAAAAATAATGTTGCTCGGCGCGGAGGCCCGCCATGGACACACGCACCTTTGGCGCATATAAGGATCGCATCATGAGAACCTTCATTCAAAGCGTCGTGATCATCGGTATCATGGCCACGGCGATGGCCGGTTGTGTGCCTGCCCGCAAGTACGAGGAGGCCAACGCCAAATTGAGGGCCATGCAGGCAGAGGTGGATGCAGCCAATAGCAAGGCCCGGGACGCGCAGGCCGAACTGGAGGATAGCAAGGCGCGTGAAGCGGAGCTGGATAAGCGCATGACCGAGCTGCAGCGTGATACGACCGTGCTTGGCAATTCGCTGCGGCAAATGAACAAGCAGTACGACAAGATCAACGGGCTCAACAATGAACTGCTCGAGAAGTACAACAAGCTCCTGGCCGGGCATGGCAGTGAGAACCGCAAGCTGCTCAGCGACCTCGAGGCTCTGCGCCTCGACCTGATGAGCCGCGAGGACTCGCTGAACGCCTTGGGCAGGAGCGTTGCTGATAAGCAGGCCGCATTGGCGGACAAGGAAGCGCAGCTGGCCGAGCTTCAGGCCGAGCTTGCTTCGAAGGATAAGGCCATGCGGGACCTCAAGGACCGGGTCAGCGCAGCCCTTACGGGGTTCGAGGGCAAGGGTCTCACTGTGGAGCAGCGCAATGGGCGCATCTATGTGAGCATGGAGAACAAGTTGCTCTTTCCAAGTGGCAGTTATGCCGTTGATGCAAAGGGAAGGGAGCTGATCGTGAAATTGGCGAAGGCCATTGAGAATGAAAAGGAACTGAACGTGCTGGTAGAGGGCCACACGGATACGGATAAGGTGCAACCCGGGGGGGGCTTGAAGGATAATTGGGACTTGAGCGTGATGCGCGCAACGAGCGTGGTACGCATCATGCAGGAAAGCAGTCGCATGGACCCTCTTCGTGTTACCGCCGCAGGAAGGGGCGAATTCGTACCAGTGGACCCGGCCGACAAGGCCAAGAACCGCCGCATCGAGATCATCCTTTCACCCGACCTGCAGGAGCTGTACAAGCTGGTGCGCGACTGAGCAGAGGCTTATGACAACGAGGCGGACGGCATCCAAAAGTGGTCCGGGACCTCGTCCGCGGATCGCCATCATCGGTGGTGGGCCTGCCGGGCTGATCGCTGCGGACCGGCTCTCCGAGGAGTGCGAGGTGCATCTATACGAGCAGGGACGCATGGTGGGACGTAAGTTCCTGGTGGCCGGTGATGGTGGACTCAACATCACGAACAGCGCGACGGGTGAGGAACTCTACGCCAAGTTCACACCCCGTGCGCTCATGCAGCCCATGCTCGAGGCGTTCGGTCCAGTGAAACTGCGGTCCTGGCTCAGCGGGCTGGGCGTTCCCACGTATGTGGGTAGCAGTGGACGCGTGTTCCCCGAACGGGGCATCAAGCCTGCCGAGGTCCTGGGTGCCATACGGGACCGACTCGATTCCAAAGGTGTTTCCATTCATCCTGATCATGCGTTCGTGGGGTTCGATGCACAGGCCCGACCGATCGTTGCCCACGCGGATGGTCGCATCACCCTCGATGCGGATCTGGTACTGTTCGCGTTGGGAGGCGCATCCTGGCCCAAGACCGGTTCCACGGGTTCCTGGACCGCTTACTTCGAAGCTGTCGGAGTGCGCACAATACCCTTTGCCGCGAGCAATTGCGGCGTGCAGGTCGAACTGCCTGATACCGTCCGACCACATCTGGGCAAGCCGCTCAAGAACATCGTGATCAGCTCGGGCGACCGTGTGGTACGCGGTGAGGCGACCATTACCAGCTACGGATTGGAGGGTAATGCCGTCTATCCGGTAGTGCCCGCTATTCGCGGGGCTTTGGCGATGGGCGGTCCGGCGTACCTCACGATCGACCTCAAGCCGGACCTTTCCATGGAGCAAGTGGAGCAGCGGCTTCGCGATGCGGCATGGAAAGAACGCATGGCGGCCATTCGGCTGGATCGTCACGCAGTAGCGTTGTACAAGGCCTTCACACCCCTTGAACGATCGCTTGATGGGCGCTGGCTGGCACATGATATCAAGAACCTCCGGATACCGATAAAGGCCCTGCGTCCCGTGGAGGAAGCGATCAGCACCGTGGGGGGAATTGCCATTGAGGAGGTGGGCAGCGACCTTGCGCTCCTGAAGCATCCACGGGTGTTCGTGGCGGGCGAGATGATCGATATCGACGCCCCCACCGGTGGATACCTCCTACAGGCCGCGTTCAGCATGGGAACTTGGGCCGCAAGGGCCATGCTGTTGAAGTTGTCGGGGGGAAAGACGGATTGAGCGGGTTTCGGTACCGGTCTGTCGGAAAGGGGGTTTTGCCGATGTAACGGGATGATCGCCGGTCGAGCCGGCCCGAATGCCCGACGAAGCGGCTCAAGCCCCCGCCGGAACTTCCGGAATGGCCTGTTACACAGGGGTTTCGGCGAACATTTCGCGCGTTCGCTTGCTGTATTCTTGCAACATGACAAGGAACCTATCTAACGCAGCGAAGCAACCTGGCCCGGGCATTTTCCCTCGGGCAGATATTTTCCATGGCAGCGCATCGCGGCGCGTGATGGTAAGAATGGCACTTGTGTCATGGATGTTCTTCGTGGCCTTTCCCTCCATCGCCCAGACAAGCTCGCAACGAGCAGCGGTGCAACTGTCGGCCACAGCCCTCAGTTCGCCCGTGGGGATAACGCTTGGTTGGACCTCCTTGTCCAGTACCACGTCCATTACCATCCAACGGAAGCTCCGCACGGCCACGTCCTGGTCGGCACTGGCCACACCAGCGGCTTCGTCCACGAGCTACACGGACAATACGGTCACGGTCGGTCAGGTATACGAATACAAGGTAACCCGTGTGGTGGGCGGTGTTACCGGTACCGGGTATGTCTGCACGGGTGTCAATGTGCCGGCCCCCGATTATCGGGGCAAGCTGGTGCTGCTGGTCGACAATACCTTCAGTTCAACATTGAGCGCGGAATTGCAGCAGTTGGTGAGGGACCTGCGTGGCGATGGTTGGGCGGTGGTGCGGAGTGACCTTGCACGTACAGCGACCGTGGCTACGGTGAAAAGCACGATCCTTTCCCATTACAATAGCGACCCATCGAACGTAAAGTCGGTGTTCATACTGGGTCATCTGGCGGTACCCTACTCCGGCAATGTTGCGCCGGATGGTCACTCGGAGCATCAGGGGGCATGGCCCTGCGATGGATACTATGGTGAGCTCAACGGGGCCTGGACCGATGCATCCGTGAACATCGCCTCGTCGCAGCGGACCGAGAACAGGAACGTGCCCGGTGACGGCAAGTTCGACCAGAGCAATTTCCCCTCCGAGCTGGAGCTCCAAGTGGGCAGGGTGGACCTGTATGACATGCCCGCCTTTGGAACGAGCGAGGTCGAACTGATGCGTGCCTACCTGAACAAGCTGCATGCCTTCAAGGTAAAGTCATGGACACCAACGGTACGTGGCCTGGTGTTCGACAATCTTCAGTGGGTGGGTAACCCCCTTGCAGGTAGTGGCTGGCGGAACATGGGTCCTCTGGTGGGTCCTTCCAATGTCGTTGCTGCCAACCAGAACAGCACAGCGTTCCATTCCTTGGTTAACGGCCAGAGCCACCTGTGGACCTATTCTTCCGGAGGAGGTCTTCAGGCCGTGGATGGCGGTGTGCTCACCTTTAATGGTGCCGCCAACGTGGGTACGACACAGAACTACGCCACGTCATCGCATGGCGGGGTCTTCAACCTGGCCATGGGGAGTTATTTCGGCGACTGGGACAACCGGAATAATTTCCTGCGTGCTCCGCTCGCCAGTGGACAATCGCTGACGAGCTGCTGGTCCGGCATACCCTCCTGGTATTTCCATCACATGGGCATCGGTGAGAACATCGGTGCCAGTGTGCTGGCCACCATGAACAACAGCAGCCTTTACACACCGCTCACCGAAGGCTGGCAGGGAAGTATCGGTCGGTCGCACCTGGCGCTCATGGGTGATCCCACACTGCGTCTGACCATGGTCGCGCCGCCGAGCAACCTCACGGTCACGAACGCCGGAGGTGCCGCATCATTTACGTGGACGGCTTCGAACGGCAGTGTGCTGGGCTATTACCTCTATGAGTTCAATGCCACCAGTGGGGCCATCACGCGGCTGAACAACACGCCGATCACCGGGACCTCCTGGTCCAGTGGCACGGTCCCCTTTGTGGCCGGCAGGGAGTACATGGTACGCGCTGTGAAGTTGGAGAGCAGTTTCAGTGGCAGTTATTACAACCTTTCGTTGGGAACGATATCCACTGCGCAAGGCGCAGCAACCGCGGATTGCACGGGTGTGGTAGGTGGCGCTGCCGTCCCTGGTGCGGCATGCAACGATGGCAATGCCTGCACGGTGAACGACACATGGAACACGAGTTGCCAGTGTGTGGGGGTGAGCTCGGCCCCAGCGGCCACGATCGCTGCCGGGGGAAGCGCTTCATTCTGCACGGGAGGCAGTGTGGTGCTCAATGCGAACACCGGTAACGGTCTGACCTACGTATGGCGCAGGAACGGCACAGCGATCAGCGGGGCCACTGCCAGCAGCTATACCGCTGCTCAGGCCGGGTCCTACACCGTGCAGGTCACGACCTCCGCAGGGTGCAGCACCACCTCAACGGCGATCACCGTAACAGTGAACACGCCTCCTACGGCCTCCATCTCAGCCGGTGGGGCCACATCGTTCTGTGCTGGCGGTGCTGTTACGCTGACCGCCACCTCGGGCACGGGATATACCTATCAATGGCGTCGCGATGGCACGTCGATCAGCGGCGCCACTTCCGCCACCTATGTCGCCAATGCCGCGGGGGCTTATACGGTCGTGGTCACGGCCAACGGCTGCTCCACCACATCGTCCGGTGTCACGGTCAGTCTGATCGGCGCCCCTTCCGCGATCGTCACACCGGCCTCGGGCACGTCCATTTGCAGCGGTTCCTCGGTCGTGCTGAACGCCAATACCGGCACTGGCTACACCTATGTTTGGCGCCGCAACGGGACTACGATATCGGGAGCCACGGCTTCCAGCTACGCTGCGACCACGGCAGGCTCCTATACGGCCACGATCACATCGAACGGGTGCACGACCACGTCATCGGCGGTTTCCGTCACCGTGGGGACCACCCCTTCCGCGACGATCACGGCTGGTGAAGGCACCACCTTCTGTTCGGGTGGTTCTGTAACGCTCTCCGCCAATACGGGATCTGGTCTGACCTATCAGTGGCGACGTAACGGCACGGCCATCACCGGGGGCACTTCGAGCAGCTATACGGCCACGCAATCAGGCACCTATACGGTGGTTGTCTCATCCAGTGGGTGTTCCACCACTTCGGCCGGCACCGCGGTCACGGTGAACGCTGCGCCCACAGCGTCCATCACCGCGGGTGGTGGCACGGCTTTTTGTTCAGGTGGCAGCGTGGTGCTGAATGCATCCACGGGCACGGGTTATACATACTCCTGGCGCAGGAACGGCACGGTCATTTCGGGTGCCAGCGCATCGAGTTACACGGCCTCACAGGCGGGGAGCTACACGGTCGTGGTCACAGCGGCCGGGTGCACTGCCACATCGGCTGCTGTATCGGTCACGGTGGGCACACCGCCTACTGCGACCATCACGGCCGGAGGGGTGACCTCGTTCTGTGCAGGCGCAAGTGTCGCACTGAATGCGAATACGGGGACCAACCTTACCTACCAATGGCTCAGGAACGGCTCCGCCATCAACGGTGCCACGGGTAGTTCCTATGCGGCGAACCAGTCGGGCACCTATACGGTGGTGGTCACTTCCAGTGGATGCTCCACGACATCGACCGGGAGCAGTGTAACAGTGAATGCTGCTCCCACCGTGACCTGTGCAGTATCCGGCTCCACGATCACGACCAGTGTCTCCGGCGGCACGGCCCCGTACACGTATAGTTGGAGCAGCGGAAGCACGAGCAGTTCCTTCACAGCTTCCTCCACTGGTTCCTATACCGTTACGGTCACCGGAGCGAACGGATGTTCGGCCACATGCTCCGGTAGTGTTACCGTGTCAAGCCTTGGAGGTTGCACGGGCATTCGCACCGAGGCACAAGGCACTTGGGGAGCGGTCGCCACGAGCAATAATCCATCGTCCTACATGACCACCATGTTCGCGTCAGCTTTCCCTTCGCCGAACCACCTGACCATTGGCTGTGGCACCCGCCTTTTGCGGTTCACCACGCCTGCCGCTGTTGTTGCAACCCTTCCCACCTATGGTATGCCTGCACTCTTGGCGAGTGGCACCGTAGTGAACCCGGGCAATACCATTGCCAATACCATGGTGGGCCAGCTGGTCGCATTGAAGCTTAATGTCCGTTTCGATGAGACCGACGCGGCCTTCATGCCCAGCTCGTTGCTGCTCCGCAATTTGGTGATCGCCTCGGGACCGTTCGTAGGCTGGACCGTGCAACAGCTGATCACTGCGGCCGATCAGGCAATTGGTGGTTGCAGTACCGCCTACACCCTCAGCCAACTGAGCACGGCCCTCGCCAACGTGAACAATGGGTACGATGGAGGCGTAGCGAACACGGGCTTTCTCACCTGTCCCGGCAGTGGGATGGTCCTGGAGGATGGTCCCATGGATGACGACGACGTCAAGGTGCTGGATCTACCGGTAATGGAGGTGCTGGCCATGCCGAACCCCTTCACCACCACCACCGAACTGGTGCTTACGGGTGCCGTGGTCGATGGACCGACCACCATCGAGGTGTACTCGGCCACGGGTCAGCGGGTCGTGGTGCTGTTCAGTGGCATGCTCGATGCGGCCGGGGAGCACCGGTTCCGATGGGATGCGTCAGGCCAGGCGCAGGGCATGTACCTGTACCGCGTGACCAACGGGGAGCAGTTGCTGACGGGCCGATTGCTGCTCCAGTAGTATCGGGTTTGCTCAGATCATATGGAGGGGCGATCTTCGAAAGGTCGCCCCTCTTCATGGACCCCGATCTGTTCAATGAACGCCCCTTGTCGGAACGCCTGCTATTGGTGAAGGAGCATGCCGATTGGCTTTGCTCCGACATCTGTGGCGAGAAACACGATCATGTGCACGTGTACTTCCTGCTGCATGACCTCGTAGTGGAGGTGTACTTGGAATTCCAAGGGCTGCATGTGCAAGATGTTCGTGCGCTCCATTACGCTGACGAGCAAGTGGATAGGCTATTGTGGTTGATCTGGTTGGGTGACGAAGACCTTAGCGAGTTCCAAGAGGATGGTGGTGCGCCTTTTTGATGGACGAGTGCCTATCCGAACAAGGCGCTCAGCATCTCGTTCACCTGCCCCACCTGCACCAGTTCGATGCCCTTCATGGGGCCGATCCCTTTGGTGCCTTTCGGAACGAAGATCCGTGCGAAGCCCAGCTTCTGTGCTTCGGCGATGCGTTGGTCGGTGCGGGTCACGGGCCGGATCTCGCCGGTGAGGCCCACCTCGCCACAGAACGCGGTGTCCATGGGGATCGCGATGTCCGCATTGCTGCTGAGCACGGCGCACACTACGGCCAGGTCAATGGCCGGTTCCTCCACGCGAAAGCCGCCGGCCAGGTTCAGGAACACGTCCTTCTGCCCCAGTCGGAAGCCACAGCGTTTCTCCAGTACGGCCAACAGCATGTTCATGCGGCGCAGATCGAAGCCGGTGGCGCTTCGCTGAGGTGTGCCATACACGGCACTGCTGACCAGCGCCTGAACCTCGATCAACAAGGGCCGCTGACCTTCCAATGTCGCGCTCACGGCCACACCGCTCGGTCGTTCGCGGCGGTCGCCCAACAGGACCTGGCTGGGGTCTTCCACTGCGGCCAGTCCGGTGCCTTGCATTTCATAGATGCCCAGCTCGTTCGTGCTGCCAAAGCGGTTCTTCAATGGCCGAAGCAGGCGATAGGCATGATCGCGGTCGCCTTCGAACTGGAGCACCACGTCCACCATGTGCTCAAGCACTTTCGGTCCGGCGATGAAGCCATCCTTCGTGATATGGCCGATCAGTACCATGGGCACGTCCGTGGCCTTGGCGAAGCGCATGAGCTCCGCCGTGCATTCGCGCACCTGGCCCACGCTGCCTGGACTGGCATCAAGGGTCGCGGTGTGCAAGGTCTGTACGCTGTCGATCACCACCAGCCCGGGCTTCAGGGCCTCGATGTGCTTGAAGATGTTCTGGGTGTTCGTTTCGGTGAGCACGTAGCAGCCCTCTTTGCCGTGGCGGGTCGTTCCTTCGAGCCGCTCTGCGCGCATCTTCACCTGGTGCTCGCTCTCTTCCCCCGAAACGTAGAGCGTGCGCAGATCGGGATTGCGCAGGGCCGTTTGCAGCAGCAAGGTGCTTTTACCGATGCCCGGTTCGCCACCAATAAGGATGATGCTGCCCGGCACCAGACCGCCGCCAAGAACACGGGACAGCTCGCGGTCCGACAGGGGAATGCGAGGTCCATCCTGCGCGGGTATCTCGTCAATGGCGATGGGCTTGGGGTTCCTGCCCTTCACACTCGCCGGGGTGCCGCGTTTCTCCTCCACGCGGTCGCGCACCTCTTCAACCAGCGTGTTCCATTGTTTGCACTGCAGGCATTGCCCCAGCCATTGCGGATACGTAGAACCGCAGCTCTGGCAAACGAACTGGCTGCGGACCTTAGCCACGGCGGATCTTCTCGACGAGCGACGTGGTGGAGAAGCCCTCCACGAGCTTCAAGCTGCGCACCTCGCCACCGCGGGCCTTCACCAGGTCGGCACCCACGATACGGTCCTCGCTCCAGTCGCCGCCTTTCACCAACACGTCGGGTCCCACGGCCTGGATCAGCTCCAAGGGAGTGTCCTGGTCGAAGATCACCACAGCGTCCACCAAACGCAGCGCGGCCAGCACTTTGGCACGGCTCTGTTCGTCGTTCAATGGCCGCTCGGGGCCTTTGTTCTGGCGCTTTACGCTGGAGTCGCTGTTCAGGCCGATCACCAGTCGGTCACCCATGGCCGCAGCCTCCTGAAGGTATTCCACGTGCCCGCGGTGCAGGATGTCGAAACACCCGTTGGTGAACACGATGCGATCACCTTTCATGCGCCAGATGTTGCAGAGACGCTGCACGCTCACGAGGTCCATGATGCGTTTGTCGGTAGGGGCGGTGACGGCTTCGACGGTCATTGCGCTTGCGGTTTTCCCTTGCGGGTGATCAAAAGTAGGGATAGGCCACCAAGGCCGATGAGGAGGATGGATTGGGCCACCCACAGCAGCCACCCCATGGCCAGCGCATCAGGACGGATGATACCGCCGCCTTCGGGCACCCCCATGTAAATGCCGACGATCAATGCGACAAAGGCTGGATAAACGCCAATGCCACCCTGCACCAGCACGATCCCGATGGAACCTGCGATGAAACCGGCCATGATGCCGGCAAAGGGAACGCCGGCCGTTGTGGGCAGGGCAAAGAACCCCACCCAGAACATGGCCACATAGAGCCCCCAGATCACGAACGTGTGCAGCAGGAAAGCGCCTCTGTCCTTGGTCATCAGCACCGAACGCAGGCCTTCGTAGAAGCCACGAACGCCATCCTTGATGCGTGCTTTCAGGGCCGGCCTGGTCATGTAGAGATAGGTCCCGGCGATCGCTCCGATCACCATCATGCCAATGATGATCCACATCCACGGCAGGCCGGGCTCCGAGGCGGTTGTCGGTGTACCTTGCTCAGCCCTGAACCGTGCGATGCGCTCCTGAAAGAGATCGAGCTTGTCCAGTTGCAGCAGTACGGTGACCCCGGCAATGGAGAGCAACATGATCATGTCCACGGCCCGTTCGGCCAATATGGTCCCAAAGCCTTTTTCGAAGGGCACACCTTCCGCACGGTAGAGCATCACGGCACGACTGGCCTCCCCGGCCCGGGGCAGCAGCATGTTCATGAAGTAGCCGGTCATGGTGGCATTGTAACTATTCCAGAAACCGACGCGATGACCAAGGTGCTCCAACAGGTAAAGCCAGCGCCAGGCCCGGCTCAAATGGCTGCCCCAACCCAACAGCATGCTCAACACCAGCCAGCCCCATTCGGCCTGCCTGAAAGCCGCGAAGAGCTCTGTTCGTTGGTGCTCGTCAAGCTGGTCGTAGAAGTAGAAGATGAGCCAGACGCCCAG
>JBEICT010000022.1:0-20695 GCA_040383865.1 Flavobacteriales bacterium
CCTGGAATTCCGGAGTGGCGATTATGCCAAGGCCGAACGTAATTACAAGGGTTATTTGGAGAAGGAGCAGGAGCCCCAGCGCAAGGCCAGGGCCCGCCTTGGTATCGAGAATTGCGCTTTCGCGGCGCGTGCCATACATCAGCCGGTGCCCTTTGAGCCCAGGAACCTGGGCCCTGCCGTGAACAGCGCCGATCCCGAGTACTACCCGTGCATCACCGCCGACGACGCCACCTTGATCTACACGCGCCGCGTGAAGGCCCCGGAGATCCCCATCTATGGCATGCAGGAGGATTTCTATGTGAGCAACCGTGGTGCCGATGGCCAATGGCAACCGGCCAGGGCCATTCCCACGGTGAGCACAACGGCTTACAACGAAGGGGCCGGCACGCTTACGCCGGACGGGCGCTTCATCATCTTCACCAAATGCGCGTTGGAGGATGGATCCTACGGCGGGGTCATGCGTGGTCTGGGCAGCTGCGACCTGTTCATCAGCCGAAGGGTGGGTGAGCGATGGAGCCCACCGGAGAACCTGGGTCCGCCGGTGAACAGCATGAACTGGGAGAGCCAGCCCAGTATGGCCAGCGACGGACGCACGCTCTACTTCGTACGCGGGCGACGCACGGGGAATGGGGTCAGCGACATGGACATTTACACCACCGCATTGCAGGCCGATGGCACGTGGAGCAAACCCGAGAAGCTGGGGGCCAACGTGAACACACCCTACCAGGAAGAAAGCGTACAGATCCATCCGGACGGGCGCACGCTCTACTTCAGCAGCACTGGACACCCTGGCTTTGGCGGATTGGACATTTACATGAGCCGCCTGCAGGACGATGGCACCTGGGGCAAGGCCCTGAACCTGGGCCATCCGATCAACAGCGGAGCCGATGAGAACAGCCTGTTGGTGGGTGCGGACGGACGTATCGCCTACTTCGCGAGCGACCGGCCCGGCGGCTTGGGCGACCTCGATCTGTACAGCTTTGAACTGTATCCCGAAGCACGACCGCTGGCAGTTGGTTTCATACGGGGTAAGGTGACCGACCGCACCAACGGACAGCCCGTGGAGGCCGACGTGGAACTGCTGGACCTCACCACCGGCAAATTGGCCACCGCTGCCTACAGCGACCCCAAGACCGGGGAATTCCTCGTCTGCCTGCCCACCGGACGCAGCTATGCACTGAACACTGGTGCGGAAGGCTATCTGTTCTTCTCGGAGAACTACGATGTGGCGGCCAACGCACCCAAGGAAGGCATCACACTGGATGTTCGGTTGAGCCCGCTGACCGCCGGCAGTGTGATCGCCCTGCGCAACATCTTCTTCAACACGGCCAGCTATGAGCTTCTTCCCGCCTCGAACGCGGAATTGGACAAGCTTGTGCAACTGCTGAGAAGCAACCCAACGCTTCGTATCGAACTTGGTGGGCACACCGACAACGTGGGCAACGATGCGGCCAACCAGAAGCTGAGCGAGCAACGGGCCCAAGCGGTGCGTGAATTCGTGGTCAACAAGGGCATTGAAGGCACCCGTATCACCGCCAAAGGGTACGGCGAAACGCGACCGGTGGCAGACGCAGACAACGATACGGAAGAGGGAAGGGCCCGGAACCGGCGCACCGAGGTCACGGTGCTTTGATCACGAGCCCGAAAGCTCCGTGGCGCGATCGCTCGCCGCAGTAATGGCTCGTTGAAGCGTGTCGGCCAGACCCCGTTGGGCAAAGACCTTGAACGCGGCCTCAGTGGTGCCGCCCTTGCTCATCACGGCCTTGATCAGTTCCTCGGGCGTACGTTCGGCATGTTCCATCAGGTGAAAGCTGCCGAGCATGGTCTGCTTCACCAACGCGCTGGCCACGTGCGGTTCCAGACCAAGCTGAACACCGGTCTCCACCATCACACGCACGACCTCGAAGAAGTAGGCCGGTCCACTGCCGCTCAGCGCGGTCACGGGATCGAGCAGGGCCTCGTCGGCCAGATGCATGGCGCGGCCGGTGCAGTTCAGCAACTGCTCCACCATCAGGGTCTGGCGCATGGTCAGTTCGGCACCGGTGGCATAGGCGGTGATGCCCATGCCGATCTGCGCGGGGGCATTGGGCATGGCGCGAACGACCGTCAGATGGTGGAGGCTCTCGCGCATGCGCTGCAGCGTGATCCCTGCCATGATGGAAAGCACCACCTGGTCCGGCCGGAGCACTGCAGCGAGCGCTGGTGCAATGGCGCCGAAGTCCTGCGGCTTCACGGCCACGATCACGAGCTCGCTTGCGGATACACGTGCATCCACAGCCTCGGTCACCAGGCCGAAGCGTTCCAATTCAGCGCGACGGCCTGCGCCACGGATGACGAGCAGGAGTTCTTCGGCATTTACCAGACCGTACTTGCGGAAACTGCGTGCATAGGCGGTACCCATGTTGCCGCAACCGATAATGGAGATGCGCATGGCGCAAAGGACGCCATCATTTCGCCAGCACTTTCAGGCCGACAATGGAGATGATCAGCGTGGACAGGAAAAAGATGCGCCAACCATCGGCCGGCTCCTTGAACAGCGTGATGCCGACAATGACCGTTCCCGCGGCACCGATGCCGGTCCACACGGCGTAGGCCGTTCCGACCGGAAGCGTTTGCACCGCCTTGTAGAGGAGCACCATGCTCACCGCAAGGCAGAGAACGAACCCCACGAGCCACCACATGGCCTCCGGACCCTCGCTTTGTTTGGCCTTGCCCAGGCACGATGCGAAACCGACCTCGAACAGCCCGGCGATCACCAGTAACACCCAGTTCATGGGGTCGAAGCTACCACGGGCATACCACCGAAAGGCCCATGAACGGTCAGAAGCCCATCTGGACCCGCAAGGCCGCGCCCAGTCCGCGCACGCGGTCATTCATCAGGCCTGACACCTGCGAGATAGAAAGGTCGGCACTGAAGTTCGTGCCAAGGGTCATCTGCCCTGCCAGGCCGAACCGCCAGCCACCGGTACCACCACTGGCCACATTGGCCGAAAGGCGTGCCACCTGGCCCATGCGCCGGGCCATGGTGAAGGTGAGTTGGGGCGCATAGCCGGGCAGGTATTGCTGGTCGATCCGCAAGCCTCCTTGCCAGCGCTCCTCGGGCGATGTACACAAGGCCAGTGAGGCACGGAAGGGAAGTACCCGGGTGAACGCGGCATGGGAGGGACGGATGCCGAACGTATCCAGCAATTGGGCCTCGCCGAGCACCACCGCGTCCAGATCGAACACATCGGCCACGGTGATGCCGTTGTAGGATACCATCGTATCCTGGTCCACGCGCAACGAACGGTCGCTCCACCGGACCAGACCGAGGTCCGTCACCGAGGCCATCAGCCACAGCGGACCTGGCTCCGAAGCGAATTGCCAGCTCCACGAACCGGAAACGGACATGCCTGTTCCGTTCCAGGCACTGAGGCCCAGTTGTGCGGTGTCGCTCTGCCAGTACCGAGCGTTCAGGTCCACGTCCAGCGTTCGGCCATCTGCAGCGGTATACAGGCTGGCCTGGTCCATGTCGCTGGCGTTCAGGAATTGTCCCTTCACCAGTGCCACTCGCAACGACCGGCCGTTCCGATGGTCCACGAGACCGGCGTAGAACGATTGATAGCGGATGCTCTCGTGCGCCGAGCTCGAGAGGTCGGCTGTGCGTTCCGCGTAGTCGGCATTACCGAAGAAGGTGAGGGCGTACAGATCGCGCGAATATCGCACCCCGAGCACCTCGGTGTGTTCCAGGCCAACGGTCGGGCGCCAGTTCCCTTCAGGTCCACCCAGCCGTTCGCCGGTCCATGAGAGGCCTCCTTTCAGTTCGTAACCGAAGCGGTTCCCGAACTGGCTGGTTCCCCAGGAACGTTGACGCAGTGGTCGGTCCAGGTCGCGGCCCAGCCAAAGCCCCAGCATCATTTCATTACGGATGGCCGTGGCGTTCTGGTCACCCATGGCCTGGAGCGTGATCCACTGGGTGCGATCGATCATGGCTCCGCGCTCCAGCACCGGGTCAGGCGCCAGCACGGGCACCTGGCCAAAGGCCGGGCAGGATAGAGCACTGCAAATAGCAAGCAGCAGCGACCTACTCATCACCGTTCACGAGGTAGTTGAAGTTCCCGGTGATCTGCACCTGAAATGCATACGTGTCCAAAATGCGGAGGTGCATCGCCTGGGTGCTGGTGCTCAGGATCACCCGCGTCCGAATGCGAGTTCCTTGGTACAAAAGGTCCACCTGTTGCGGATCGAGGTGCGCGGTAAGTGTTCCGTTCGCGGGGGAGGAGACGAGGCCGTTCGCGCCCAAAGGACCGGCAGGGATCGTGCCTTCCACGGGCACCTCGCTCAAGACCTGGCCAGCAGCGTCCACGATGGCCAATTGGACCTGACCGACAAATGGGAACCCGTTGGTAACGAACAGGTCCAGCGTGCCCTCACGCAGCGCGTGGCCTTCGGCCGAACCGGGCAGGTCTGGTGCCGAGAAGGTCTCCAAGGTGAGCCCCTGTGCCATGATGCGAAGGGGCACCTCCAGTTCAAGCGAGGCCTTCACGTTGCTTTCGTAGTACAGGAAATCGTTGCCACTGCTCACATCACCCAGCGGGTTCAACCGCATATCCAAGGCATAGGATACCTGGTCCGGCATGTTCTCCAGGAACAGGTCAATGTTGCTGTTCGAGGTGTTCAACGTGTTCTGATACACGCTCGGGGTGAAGCCGTTGCCCACGTCCAGCGCGCGGTTCAGGTTGATCGGCCCTTCGAGGATGTCGTGGGTGAGGTCCACCGTGGCACCGGTGCGCGTGTTCACGGCCTGGAAGCTGCGCATGGCCACCTGGATGTCAACACCGATCCCGTTCTCCACACGCAAACGCAGTGTGGCCTCGTCAAGATCAAGGGTGCCACCGATGATCGAATTGAACAGCCCCAGGTCCGAGACATCCGGTCCGACCTCGACCGTACGCGCACCGAAGTACCCCCGCGCATACTGCGGCACCAGACCGCTGTACTTGGCTTCCAGGATCACGCTGTCCTGATCGGTCACCGTTGCGCCTTGACCATTGGGATCGAGCTGTGCGCCCAGAAGGGTCTGTATCGTGTTCACCTGATTAAACTGAGGGCCGCGCAGATCGAACGAACTGCCGGCAAGGTCCCGTTGGTCGGTGCTGTAGGCCGGTGCCTGCGGCGAACCAGCGCCCACCGTAGTGCTCAGCACGTTGCTACCGTTGGCAAGGGTAACGCCCGGCAGTTCGAGCTGACCGATCACCGCGCTCGCCACCATGTTCTTCATGCGGAGGTCCAACCGCCCTTCACGCAACACGAGGCGGCGCAACGCCACATCGCCCAGGTCGAACCGCTGCACATCATTTTGGCTGAAGAAGTTGATGCCCGGAGGGAAGTTCAACGGGCCGGTGACCGGCAGTGCATACGGATAGATGAACGAGGTGTCGGGAGCGGAAAGCAGCGTGTCCAGGTCCACGGAGAACAGGTCGCTGCGGTAAACGATCGTCACTGCACCGGCATCGTCCGTGGTGATCAGCGAATCGGCCACCAGGTCCCGGATGGTCAAGGTGCTGGTCACCAAGGGGGCCAACAGGTCCACATCCCACGTGGGGCGCTCACCTTCCTTGCGGCAGCCGGAAAAAAGCAGCGATGCCAGGAAGGCTCCGGAGGCAACCCGGACAAGGGTGTGTACGTTCACCATATGGAGCGGCAAATTACGCCTCGTGTGACACTGGTCGTGTTACACGTTGTCCGGTGAACGTAATTTTGCCGACCAGAGGGAATTTGGAGATTGATGCTTTGGTCCCGCCATATCCTGCTGCCTTGGCTGCTCTCCACGGTGTCCATGTACGTGGTCTCATACCTCTGGCATGGTCTAGCACTTACGGACTTGCAGGAGCTTGCCATTCCGTTGGGCCTCTATCTGGCCTTGGCCGCCATCGTTTATCTCGTCATCGGGCTTATTCTCACCATCGGCGTGCACAAGGCGGTCCAATACGAATATGTTTCGCTGAAAGGGCCGTTCCCGCTGACATCGGCATTGATGGGGACCGCGGTCGGCTTTTTCGTATACCTGGTCATTTTCGTCATGGGCATGACCTTCACCAAGCACGGCATGATGCACGTGGTGGTGGACATTGTCTGGCAGATGTTCGAGCAGGGGGTGGGCGGCCTGGCCGTAAGCCTGGGCATCATTTGGGACATGCACAAGCGTTTCCTCGAGCAGGAGCGGGCCAACTGAGGCCTATCCGCTGTACCTGCCTTTCCAAAGCTTTGCCAACAAGGCAGCGTATTCCTGCTCCTTTGGGTTCTTTCCGGGTTGGTAGAAGCGGATTCCGCTTAATTGCGCTGGCAGGAACTCCTGCTCGATGAAATTGCCATCGCCCTCGTGGCTGTATTGGTATTCCTTGCCGTAGCCGATCTCCTTCATCAGCTTGGTGGGGGCGTTGCGCAACGGGATCGGTACGGGTAGATCACCGGTCTCGCGCACCTTGGCCTGCGCCGCACCGATGGCGATATAACTGGCATTGCTCTTGGGCGAACAGGCCAGATAGATGGCGCATTGGCTGAGAATGATGCGGCTCTCGGGCCAACCGATCATCTGGGCGGCCTGCATGGTCGTGGTGGCCATCAACAGGGCGTTCGGATTGGCATTGCCAATGTCCTCACTGGCCAGGATCAGCATGCGACGGGCAATGAACAAGGGGTCTTCGCCTCCCTCCACCATGCGTGCCAGCCAGTATACGGCCGCATTGGGGTCACTGCCGCGCATGCTCTTGATGAAGGCGCTGACGATGTCGTAATGCTGTTCGCCCTGTTTGTCATAGCGCGCCGCATTGGTCTGCACCACTTGGTGCACAAGCGCATCGGTAATGACCACCTCACCAGGCCCCGACGCCTTCACGCACAGTTCAAAGGTGTTCAGCAGTCTTCGGGCATCCCCGCCGCTTGAACGCATCAGGGCGTCGGTCTCCTTCAGCGCGATCGTGCGCGAACGGAGCTGCTCGTCACTCTCCATGGCCCGATGCATCAAATGCAACAGCTCCTCCTCGGTGAGCGGCTGCAGGATATAGACCTGGCAACGCGAGAGCAGTGCGCCGATCACCTCGAAGCTGGGATTCTCCGTGGTGGCACCGATGAGCGTGATGGTCCCTTTCTCCACCGCCCCCAACAGGCTGTCCTGCTGCGCTTTGCTGAACCGGTGGATCTCATCGATGAACAGCACCGCACTGCGCGAGAACAGACCGGAACCACCGGCCTTTTCGATCACCTCCCGCACATCCTTCACCCCGCTGCTGATGGCGCTCAGGGTAAAGAAGGGCCGCTTGAGGTCCTGGGCGATCAACCGCGCCAACGTGGTCTTACCCACTCCCGGAGGTCCCCAGAGTATCATGCTGGGCAACATACCACCGGCCAACGCCTTCCTGAGCACCCCTTCAGGACCGATCAGGTGGTGCTGGCCTACCACCTCGTCCAAGGTGTTGGGCCGCATGCGTTCGGCAAGGGGGGAATACGGGTCCATGGCCAGCGGGCCCGCGAAGGTAGGCCCAGCCCGGAAAGGGTATGCTAACGGGGTGCAACCCACCCATTGGCCTTGCTCAAGGATGCAGGAATAACAATAGGCCAAGGACCAACAGGCCCCACAGTTCAAGGTCGATCAGCTCACGCTTGCAACGGAGTGCGAAAGTGCGGCGCTCTGCATAGGAGCGCAGGAGGAGGTTCACGGTCTTCATATGCGGCTGGCTATCTCGTCCAAGTAGCCTGGTCGTCTGAAGCGGAACGGACGGCAAAATAGTTCCGACCATGTTCGCCTGTCAAGCCTCCATCATACAATTCGGCGCCTTGGTAGGTATAAAAAGGCATTTCATCGATGAATTAATGGACCGGTCGATCAACCCGTTCAGGATCATCCGCCGAACGAATGGGCCCTGTTTGTTAAAAACTTTCTGCCGGAAAATTTGGCAAACCCGGAACCGGTCGCTTATTTGCACGTCATCAAGCTGACAGTATTTACGTCAAGCAACGCAGATGACCCAGCTGCAGATCGGGGACAAGGCCCCAGCGCTACTAGGCAACGACCAGAATGGCCTTCCGGTCGATCTGGCTACCTACGTCGGCAGGAAGGTGGTGCTCTATTTCTACCCCAAGGATGACACCCCTGGTTGTACTGCGGAAGCATGCAGCCTGTGGGATGCTCACGAGGAATTGCGCAAACTGGGCTTCGATGTTATCGGCGTAAGCCCGGACACGGAAGCCAGGCATCGCAAGTTCGCGGATAAGTATGCCCTGCCGTTCCGGTTACTTGCGGATGCGGACCATGCCACTGCTTCCGCTTACGGCGTGTGGGGTCCAAAGAAGTTCATGGGGCGCACGTACGATGGCGTATTGCGCACGACCTTTCTCATCGATGGGATGGGGCGTATCGAGCGCATCATTTCAGATGTCCGGACCAAGGATCACGCAGACCAGGTGTTGAAGGGCTGAAGCCCGAACACCCATCAAATCTCAACCAACAAACACACATACGACATGGCCGCAGAGATCAACAAGGAGAAGCTGAAGGCCCTTCAGCTCACCATGGACAAGATGGAAAAGACCTTCGGCAAGGGGGCCATCATGCGCATGGGCGATGATGCCATCGAACAGGTGGAGGTCATCCCGACAGGTTCCATCGGATTGGACCTGGCCTTGGGTGTAGGAGGTTATCCCAAAGGACGGGTCGTGGAGATCTACGGTCCCGAATCCTCCGGTAAGACCACCCTGGCCATCCACGCCATTGCGGAGTGCCAGCGTCGTGGTGGCATTGCAGCGATCATCGATGCGGAGCATGCCTTTGACCGCGCCTATGCCGAAAGTCTGGGTGTCGATACCGAGAACCTGCTGATCAGCCAACCCGACAACGGCGAACAGGCATTGGAGATCGCCGACAACCTCATCCGCTCCGGCGCCATCGATATCCTGGTGGTGGACAGTGTGGCGGCCCTGACGCCCCGCGCCGAACTGGAAGGGGAGATGGGGGATAGTGCTGTAGGCATGCATGCCCGCCTGATGAGCAAGGCATTGCGCAAGCTCACGGGCACCATCAGCAAGACCGGCTGCTGCTGCATCTTCATCAACCAGCTGCGCGAGAAGATCGGCGTGATGTTCGGGAACCCCGAGACCACCACGGGTGGTAATGCCCTGAAATTCTACGCCAGCGTACGTCTGGATATCCGGCGCGCCACCCAGATCAAGGATGGGGAGAACGTCACCGGTAACCGCACCAAGGTCAAGGTGGTGAAGAACAAAGTGGCCCCCCCGTTCCGCAAGGCCGAGTTCGACATCATGTTCGGCAAAGGCATCAGCAAGACCGGCGAGATCATCGATATGGGGGTCGAACTGGGTGTCATCAAGAAGAGCGGAAGCTGGTTCAGCTACGAGGACAACAAGCTGGGACAGGGCCGCGACATGGTGCGCCAACTGCTCGATGACAATGCCGAGCTCTGCGACGAGCTTGAACAAAAGATCAAGGAAGCGGTAGCCAAGACCGAAGCTCCGGTCACGGCCTGATCATCATCACCCGCTACTTTTGGAGGCCCTGGTTCGGAGTGTTCCCAGGGCCTCCTCCTTTTTACATGACCCTGAAGAACCTTTCGATCGCCGTGTGCGCAGTGCTTGTCAGCGTGGCCTGCAACACCGGTGGGCCCGCTGATGATGCTCAGCAAGTGGCCGATCCACTGCAAGCCGCCATCAACGCGGTCGAACAGAAGATCCTGGCCGACCCCAAGAATGCCGAGCTCTATGCCGAGCGAGCCAAGCTGAACGAACAGCGCGACAGCACAGAACTGGCTGAAAAGGACTGGCAACGGGCCATTGCTGCGGCACCTTCCGACCCGCGCTGGCACATCGGGTTGGGCGACCTGTACTACCGGAAGATCCGGATCGACCAGGCCGATCAGCAGTTCCGTGAGGCCATTGCCGTGGACGCCGCCAATGTGGAGGCCCGCTTGAAGTTGAGCGAGATCATGTTGCTGCAACGCCAGTACACGGATGCCATGTCCATGGCGAATGAGGCCCTGCGCATCGATGTGCAGAACGCGCGTGGCTATTTCCTCAAGGGTTGGATCCACATGGAAGCAGGCGATACGGCCCTGGCGATCAGCAGCTACCGCACGGCCATCGAACAGGACCCATCACAGTATGATGCGTTCATTGCGCTCGGCATCCTGCATGCGGCCAAACGTGACCCCCTTGCCCTGGAGTACTACAACAGCGCGATCGACCTGAAGCCCAAGAGCGTCGAGGCATGGTACAACAAGGGCATGTTCGCACAGGAGAACGGGAAGGATAGCCTTGCGATGAAGTGCTACGACCAGATCAAGGAGATCGACCCGCGCAATGCCACGGCCTGGTACAACACCGGCTATATCCTGCTCGAGCATCAGGCCCGCTATCGCGATGCCCGCGAACAGTTCTCCAAGGCCATCCAACTGATGCCCACCTATGCCCAGGCCTACTATAACCGTGGGCTTTGCTACGAGCGGGAAAGCCGTCTGGACAGTGCGTTGGCCGACTACCAGCGGGCCATTGCGCTGGCCCCGGACATGACGCTGGCCGCCGAGGGCTTGGGACGAATGCAGGGCAAAGGCCTGAAGGTGCCTCGCCCTCAGTGACCCCGCGTGCTCCGCTGGTCGGCCGGGCTCCAGTACATGCCGCTACGGCCCAATACAACGAACCTGCGGATCAGATATCCGCTGGTGGTGCGCACCCGAATGGTCCAAGTACCAGGCCGTAAACGGTTCAGGTCCAGTTGGTCCTGTTCGTCATTCTCCAGTTCACGGACCACCTTGCCACGGGCGTTCAGCACATCCACTCCAACAGTGCCTGTAGGCAGGGTGAGCTCCACTACGCCGGGAACGGTCGTCGGTACCATTTCTATGGTGGGCACATCCGCCGTCCTGGAGGTCCGTTTGGTCCCAGCATAGGCCAGGTCACCGCACTGGGCCACCGCCGAACTTATCGATAGGACAAGGACCAGGGCAGTCGCGGTGTTTCGCAAGTGGAACATGCACCGTCCTACGCGATCGGCCCCGCTGATGTTCCGGCAAGTGTGGTAATGCGAACGCCCGAAGGCCCTTGAACGGACCTCGATCATGGTGTAGCTGCAAGGGAGTCGAACCCTCGACCTCGTCATTGCGAACGACGCGCATGGCCAGCTGAGCTACAGCCCCGGTGTCGCGGATTTGAGGAAATTCATCACCGGTCATCGATCACGCCCGGCCCGATAGGCGATCTTTGGAGCATGAGCATGGAACAGATCCACATTCAGGACCCCGAGATCGCAGAAGCGCTCAGGACCACCTTCCGGGATATCTATGAGCCGGAGGCTCAGGCCGCTATTCTGGCTGCCTCCAAGGTGGTACAGCTGAAGGCGGGTGAAACGTGGATGGACATCGGCGCGTACATCAAGGCCATACCACTTGTACTGGAAGGTCAATTGAAGCTGTTGCGCGAAGGTCCTGATGGCGATGAGATGCTGCTCTACTTCGTTGGCCTTGGCGAAACATGCGCCATGAGCCTGACCTGTTGTTCGGGCGATGCTCGCAGCACGATCAAAGTGATCGCCGAAGAGGACACAACCCTGCTGGCCGTTCCGGTGCGCTACATGGACCAATGGACCGAGCAGTTCCGTTCGTGGAAGAGCTTCGTGATGCTGACCTACCAGCGCCGCTTCGATGAACTCCTTCGCACCATTGATGGCATCGCGTTCCAGAACCTCGATGCACGGATCCTGGACCTTTTGCGCGAACGCTCCCGCCTCACCGGTTCCAATGTCATCACCACCACGCACCAGGAGATCGCGCAGGAACTGCATTCGTCGCGCGAAGTGATCTCAAGGCTCCTCAAACGCATGGAGCGCAGTGGGTCGGTGAAGCTCGGACGGCAACGGGTGGAGCTCGTGTGATCGGAGACGTTGTGGTCCGTGTGACCGGTATCACTGAACTGCCTGTACTTCCGGTCGGACCTTTGTGCCGGAATAACAACCACTCGCATGGACTTGAGAACGCTTGTAAGTACGCCCGGAGCAACCATCGTTGATGTCCGAAGCCCGATGGAATTCATGGGTGGCCATGTGGCCAACTCCATCAACATCCCACTGAACGAGATCCCCGACCGCATTGACGAACTGCGCCGGTTCTCAGCGCCCTTGATCCTTTGCTGCGCCAGTGGCAATCGCAGTGGCCAGGCCGCCTATTTCCTGCAACAGCACGGCCTGGAGCAGGTGTACAACGGTGGCGGATGGATGCAAGTGAATGCCGCGACCTCCAAGCAGTAAGGAGCCGATCTGAACCAACATCGAACATGCTCATGCAACAACGACACCTCTTTTCAGCAGTAGTGCTGGGCCTTTTAGCCCTTACGGCCTGCTCCCAGGCCCCCGCAGACCAGTCTTCCAAGACCGGTACCGAGCAGTCCACGGTACAGACCACGGTGGACCTGACCCCTCAAGCCTTCAAGCAAGCCATTGATAAGAACGAAGCACTGCTCGTAGATGTCCGCACACCTTCCGAATATGCCAGCGGCCATTTGGAGGGTAGCCTGAACGTGGATTGGACCGCGAGCGGCCATGAGGCCGAGTTCGCCAAATTGCCGAAGGACAAACCCTTGCTGCTGTATTGCCGTTCCGGCGGTCGCAGCAGGCAGGCCATGGAGTACCTGCGCTCCAAAGGCTATCAAGTACAACACCTGGATGGAGGCATCGGTGCGTGGATGAACGCCGGGTTGCCTGTCACCAAATAAGCACTGCACATGGGAGCCAGCTTTCAGGAGATCATTAATGGCGACAAGCCCGTACTGGTCGATTTCTACGCGGACTGGTGCGACCCCTGTCGTTACCAATCGCCCATCATCGCACAGGTTGCGGAACAGGTGGGGGATATGGCCCGTGTCATCAAAGTGGATGTGGACCGCAATCCGGCCGCTGCGCAACAGTTCGGTGTCCGGGGCATTCCGGCCCTGTTGATATTCCGCCATGGCAAGGTCGTCTGGCGGGCCAGTGGCGTGCGTCAGGCCGATGAGCTTGTGCAACAACTTCAGCAGGCCGCTGCCTGAACGGAACGCGTCTTTACGCAAAAGCCCCGGCCTTTCGGTCGGGGCTTTTGTTTGTATGAATGGCCTATCGGTGATCAGTCGTCGTTACCGATGTTCAGACCAATGGTAAGGCCATACGTGATGTAGCGGCTGTCGATCTCGCTGAGCACGATCACGTCCTGGTCGAACACCCTGCTCAGGCCGAAGCTCACGCTCGGCTCCAGTGTGAACAGGCCCATATCGAAGCCCAAGGCCGCATCGATGTTGAATGACCCGGAGTTGAAGTCATCGCTCCCGAAGCTCAGGTCGCCATCATCCACGCTCATCACCACATCGTAGGTAGGGCCGATCGCAAAGCGCATATCGAACTGGTAATTGTCGATGATGCGGTAACCGGCCATGGCTTTCAGTCGGAAATTGGTGCGGGAAACACCTTCCTCGAACGTAATGGAGTCTCCTGTGCTGAACATCGTCCTGTTCCGACCAATGAACGCACCGGGCTGGAAGTAGAACTTATCGCCGAAGCGCAGGTCGGCACCCAACTGCCAGCCGGCAGCGCCCTGGTACTTGATGCCTTCGGGAGGCGAGGTCATGTTCTGGTAGGTGAGGCCGATCTGGGGGTTCACTTGGAACTGGGCGCTGGCAGTGCTCAGCACGGTGCCGAGAGCGACAAGGGAAAGCAGCTTTTTCATGGTTCGGTCCTTGGTTTCGTACCCATGAAGGCCAAATGCCGTGCCAGACATTTTCCATCCCTTCACGTGTTTCCTTCAAGTTCCCTATTTTCAGGCCCCGCATCAACAAGCCCATTCGATCATGAACCCACGTTACACCGGCCTTCTGCTTTACACTGTACTCTCGTTCCATTACGCCACCGCGCAGGATTGTGGCTCCGGGCGATACACCACCGAACTGTTCTCCGATGTCACTGTGACCACGGGTGTTGCCTACGGAAGCAATACGGGAGTTACTGGGGGAACACAGACCTTGTTCATGGATGTTTACGAACCTGCGGGTGATACACAGCAGAACAGGCCCGTGGTACTGGCCGCCTTCGGAGGCTCGTTCGTGACGGGATCCCGCGCCGACATGGCCGAGATCTGCACGGCCTTGGCCAAACGGGGCTATGTGGCCATAGCACCCGATTACCGCATCGGCTTCTTCCTGCCCAACGTGCTGAGCACCACCCAAGCGGTGATGCGTGGCGCACACGATATGAAGGCCTGTGTACGCTACCTGCGCAAGTCGGTCGCTGAACTGAGCAACCCCTACAACATTGATGTGGACCGCATCATTGTCGGTGGTGTTTCCGCTGGGGCCATCAGCGCACTGCACGCCACCTACCTCAATGAGGATGAGGAGATCCCACAGGTCCTTGCTTCTCAGAGCGTGGCCCTGGGCGGCGCCGAGGGCACCAGCGGCAATACAGGGTACTCCAGCGAGGTGCTCGCCTGCTACAGCCTGAGCGGCGCCATTGGCGATACGGCCTGGGTGGTGGCCAACGATAAACCCCTGGTCAGTGTGCATGAAGTGGGCGATGCCGTGGTTCCGTGCTACACGCAGGAGGTCTCGGTGTTCGGCATACCCACGGGTTTGATCGCGTCCGGCAGCAACGACCTTCACATCCGGCTCCAGAACCTGAACGTTGCCAACTGCTTCCTGAGCTATCCTGGTAACGGCCACGTAGGTTACATCAGCTCGGACCCCGTTGCCTCGCTCGGTTTCGTGTTCGACTTCCTGGCCGACAAGGTCTGCACCGGCGACCTGGATTGCGGTACCGTGTTCGCTTCAACGGGCGATATCGCTGCCACGGAGCGCCTGCCCATCGCACCCAACCCCACTGCGGGCTTGGTACGCATGGAGATCGATGGGCCTGCGTTCGTGCGTGTGCTCGATACCAGTGGTCGTGAAGTGATGGTACAACAGACGAACACCGGATCATTCACCATCGACCTCACGGGCCTGCAGGATGGTGTGTACACCCTGCGTGTGGAAGGAGCTCGCCTGCAAGTGGCACAGGTGGTGAAAGCCGCGTGGTGAGCGAACAGGTGATCCCGCGCAGTGCATGCAGGTGGTGGTGATCGGAGGTGGTGCGGCGGGTTTCTTCGCGGCCATCCAAGCGAAGCGGTCCGCCCCCAATGCCAATGTGGTCCTGCTGGAAAAGAGCGACAAGCTCCTGAGCAAGGTGCGCATCAGTGGCGGCGGGCGTTGCAACGTGACGCACCGCTGTTTTGCGACCCGCCAACTGGCCGCCCACTATCCGCGCGGCGAGCGCTTTCTGCGCAAAGCGTTCACCCGGTTCGGCGCATCGGATACCGTGGCCTGGTTCGCCGCACAAGGGGTTGAACTGAAGACCGAGCCCGATGGCCGTATGTTCCCGGTCACCGACTCGTCATCCACGGTGATCGACTGCTTGATGGATGCGACCCGTTCGCTCGGCGTGTCGATCCGGATGCGCACCGGTGTGGCCGGCATCGAGCGTGGTGGCGATCAAGGATTCGTTCTGTTGCTGGAGAATGGCGATCGTCTTCCGGCCGACAAGGTCATTGTCACCATCGGTGGCCAACCGAAGGCCGATGGGTATGCCTTGCTCGGAACAACCGGACACACCATCATTCCTCCTGCGCCCTCCTTGTTCACGTTCAACATGCCCGATGAACCGGTGCGCGAGCTGATGGGGGTGACCGTGGCGGGTGTGCGCACGGCTATCGCTGGTACCGACCTGGAGAGCACGGGGCCGCTGCTGATCACGCATTGGGGCATGAGCGGGCCTGCCATCCTGCGCCTGAGCGCTTGGGGCGCGCGCACTGTGAAGGCCATGGGCTACCAGTTCACACTCCGGGTCGATTGGTCGAACGGGGCAGGAGAGGGTGGCGTGCGTGCCCTGCTGGACGGGGAGCGTACTGATCACCCCCGAAAAAGGATCGGGACCGATCCCATTCTTGGGCTGCCGAGGCGTCTCTGGGAATACCTCTTGAACAAGGCCGAGATCCCGACCGATAAACCATGGGCCGAGCTCGGAAGTCGGCAGGGCAATCGGTTGGTGGACCTGCTCACGAACGATCGTTACGCCGTTCGCGGCAAGACCACCTTCAAGGAAGAGTTCGTAACCGCCGGCGGCGTCTCGTTGGACGAAGTGGACCCCGCTAATATGGAGAGCCGCAAGGTCCCTGGGCTCCATTTCGCAGGCGAGGTGCTGGACATCGATGGAATCACCGGCGGCTTCAACTTCCAAGCGGCCTGGACCACCGGATTCCTGGCCGGCGGCGCTGCCGTGCTTAGCGCACCACCCGCAGCGTAGAGCGCTCCGCACCGCGTTCCACGGTGATCAGGTGGGCACCCTGGTCCAAGGGCAATGACACTTCGGTCGCCTCCTGGTCCAAGGTGATCTGTTGGATCGTACGGCCAGCGACATCACGCACCACGATGGAGGTGGTGCCCAGGGCATCCATGCGCAGGTAAAGCACATCGGCCGCCCACCAGAGCTTCGTGGGGGTGGCAGACCCTTCGCTCACGCTGGCCGTTGGTCCCCAGATCGCCTGCACCCATTGCGGGTTGTCGATGAAAGGGTTGCGGTTGTCCTGGATACCGTACACCGCATTGTTGCGGGCCACCTCCTTGGGGCTTACGGGGTCCTGCAGGTGCCAATCGATCAGCATGGCCTCGGCCCACGGTAGTAGTTCACCATCGGCCATCATCGGGCAGTTCCACGAGGTCAGGTTCGGGAGGTAGCGCGTCAGCATGTAGAAATAGCTGCGCGCCAGGTCGCCCTTGTACGCATCAATGGGCTCGAACACGGTGCCCGAGCATCCGGGATAACTGCATGGCCCCAGCTTGCTGCCGTTGTCACTGGTCCAGGTGGGGGCGGTCACCTGTCCGTAGGGCCAGTTCGAACGTTTCTGGTTCACCCAGGCGTCCGTGGGGTACAGGTGGAACAGCTCCGTGTTCATGGGCAGCGCACCGTCGAACCAGCTCTGCGGGAACGAGTGCTCGCGATTGAAGCAATCGCCCTCGCCATTGTAGGTGCCGCACTGGTCCGAAACGAACTGGAAGGAGTAGGGGGGCGCACCTCCGGGCACATCGGAATACATGTCCCACACCGTGCCATCGGGCTTGCGGTCGGTCTCGTAGAACGCCTCCCACAGCATGCTGTAGGTGATCACGGTGTGGTCGTTGATGATCTCGTACAACGCCTGACGCAAAGCAGGACCGCTAAGTCCTTGGGCGGGATCGTAATACCCTGCGGGTGGTTGGGCCTGGACCGCGGTACCCAGCAATACGAACGCGAACGCCATACCTCTCAACATGGGCTAAAGGTACACAGGGGCTCCACGCGTTCCGGATAACGCCGGAACGAACAAGGGGACCTTGCGGGTCCCCTTGTTGAATGTGAGAGCGGTAGCGCTTACTTCACCTTGTTCACGATGGCCGTGAAGGCGGTGGCATCGCTGTAGGCGATCTCGGCCAGGGCCTTGCGGTCCAGACCGATGTTGGCCTTTTTCAGACCAGCGATGAACACGCTGTAGCTCATGTCGTTCAGGCGGCAGGCCGCATTGATACGCTGGATCCACAGGCCACGGAACTCGCGCTTCTTCAGCTTGCGACCGTCGTAGGCGTGCTGGAGGCCTTTCTCTACCGTGTTCTTGGCAACGGTGTATACATTCTTGCGGCGACCGAAGTTGCCTTTCGCCATATCAAGGACCTTCTTACGCTTGGCCCTGCTGGCTACTTTATTCTTACTGCGTGGCATGTTCCACTTGGTTTTTGGGCGTGAGCGTTCCGCCTTGCGACGGACCCTTTGGTGCTTGCACGTCCTGGTTAACGCTACCTATTGAGACCCGGAGCGGTTGGGTTGCTTACTTCAGGAGATCGAGGATCGCTTTCTTGTCGCGCGGGTGCACCAACGCCATCTTGGTGAGGGCGCGCTTGCGCTTGGTCTCCTTCTTGGTGAGGATGTGGCGCTTGAACGCGTGCTTGCGCTTGATCTCGCCGGTGCCGGTCAGCTTGAACCGCTTCTTGGCCCCGGACTTGGTCTTCATTTTAGGCATTGCTGTCGTCTTTGGTCGTTGTCTTTGTCATCCCCGGCTTTACCCGGGATCGCCTTGTCTCATCCTCTTTGGTCTCCTTGAGGACACATCAGGATGCGTCCCTACTTCTTCTTCTTGGGGATCAGGTACATGATCATGCGCTTGCCTTCCAGCTTGGGCATGCTCTCCACCAATCCGATATCCTCCAGGTCCTGGGCGAACTTCAGCAGCAGGATCTCACCGCGCTCCTTGAACACGATGCTGCGGCCGCGGAAGAACACAAAGGCCTTCACCTTGTGCCCTTCTGTAAGGAATGCCCGTGCATGCTTCAACTTGAAGTTGACATCGTGTTCGTCCGTGTTCGGGCCGAAACGGATCTCCTTCATCTCCACCGTGGCCTGCTTGGCCTTGATCTCCTTCTGCTTTTTCTTGAGATCGTAGAGGAACTTCTTGTAGTCCGTGATCCGGCATACGGGAGGCACGGCCGTGGGGCTGATCTCCACCAGGTCGAGACCGAGGTCCTCCGCCATGCGCAAGGCCTGGCTGAAGGGGTACACGCCTTGCTCGATGCCTTCGCCGACCACGCGCACCTCGTTCACACCGTAGATCTTGTTGTTGATCCGGTGCGGGTCTTCCTTGATCACACGACCACGGAACGGACGACGCGGGCCCGAACCACCGCCAGGGGGGCGGGGTCCAGGGGGACGATTGAAGGGAGGTCCTGCCACTTAGGATTGATTGGTTCCAGTACTGATCAAAGGCTGCCCATCTGCTCGCGTACCCGTGCGTTCACCAGTTCGGCGAAAGCTTGCGGGCTCATGGTTCCCAGATCACCCTGGCCATGTTCCCGCACCGATACGTTGCCTTCTGCGGCCTCCTTTTCCCCGATAACGAGCATGAACGGGGTTTTGGCCAGTTCCGCATCGCGGATCTTCCGGCCTATTTTCTCGTTCCGTTCGTCAACGGAGGCGCGAATATCGCAACTTTTCAACACACGGGCGACGTCGTTACACGCATCCACGTATTTGTCGCTGATCGGCAGCAGGATGGCCTGCTCCGGAGTAAGCCACAAGGGGAAGCGGCCAGCGGTGTGTTCGATCACCACGGCAACGAAGCGTTCGAGGCTTCCGAAGGGTGCCCGGTGGATCATCACGGGGCGGTGCTTCAGGTTGTCGCTGCCCACGTATTCCAGCTCGAACCGCTCGGGCAGATTGTAGTCCACCTGGATCGTACCCAGCTGCCACCGGCGGCCGAGGGCATCTTTGACCATGAAATCGAGCTTCGGACCATAGAAGGCCGCCTCGCCGTATTCCACCACGGTCTTCAGCCCCTTTTCAGCGGCTGCGTCGATGATGGCCTGCTCCGCCTTGTTCCAGTTCTCGTCGCTGCCGATGTACTTGCTCCGGTCTTCCTTGTCCCGCAGGCTGATCTGGGCCTCGTAGTCGTTGAGGTCCAACGCATTGAACACGAGCAGCACCAGGTCGATCACCTTCATGAACTCCACCTTCACCTGGTCGGGACGGCAGAAGAGGTGGGCATCATCCTGCGTAAAGCCACGCACCCGGGTAAGGCCGTGCAGCTCGCCGCTCTGTTCGTAGCGGTACACCGTACCGAACTCGGCATAGCGGATCGGCAGGTCCTTGTAGCTGCGGGGACGGCTCTTGAAGATCTCGCAGTGGTGCGGGCAGTTCATCGGCTTCAACAGGAACTCCTCGCCCTCATGCGGGGTGAAGATGGGCTGGAAGCTGTCCTTCCCGTATTTCTCGTAGTGTCCGCTGGTGATGTAGAGGTCCTTGTGGGCGATGTGCGGCGTGGCCACCTGCTCGTAGCCGCTCTCTTCCTGGGCCTTCTTCATGAAGTTCACCAGACGTTCGCGAAGTGCGGTCCCCTTGGGCAGCCACAGCGGCAGGCCCGCGCCCACCTTCTCGCTGAAGGTGAACAGGTCCAGTTCCTTGCCCAGTTTGCGGTGGTCGCGCTTCTTCGCCTCCTCCAGCAACACCAGGTACTCGTCCAGTTCCTTCTGCTTGGGGAAGGTGATGGCGTAGAGGCGGGTGAGCTGCTTGCGCTTCTCATCGCCGCGCCAATAGGCACCGGCCACGCTCATCACCTTGGCGGCCTTGATGAACGAAGTGTCGGGGATGTGCGGACCGCGGCACAGGTCGGTGAAGTTGCCCTGGCTGTAGAAGGTGATGTCGCCATCGTTCAATCCTTCCAGCAGCTCCAGCTTGTACTCGTCACCCTTTTCAGTGAAGTAAGCGATGGCGTCGGCCTTGGACACCTCGCGACGCTCGTAGGCGCTCTTCTTGCCGGCCAGCTCCTTCATCTTGGCCTCAATGGCCGCGAAGTCGCCCTCGCCAATGGTACGGTCGCCGAGGTCGATATCGTAATAGAACCCGTTCTCGATGGGCGGTCCAATGCCGAACTTGGTGCCGGGGTACAGCGCTTCAATGGCCTCGGCCATCAGGTGGGCGCTGCTGTGCCACATGGTCGACTTCCCTTCGGTGTCGTTCCAAGTGAGCAGGGCCAGGGTGCAATCGCCGGGCAGGGGGCGGGAGGCATCGCGTACCTCGCCGTTCACTTTGGCCGCCAGCACATTGCGGGCAAGGCCTTCGCTGATGCTCTTGGCC
>JBEICT010000023.1:0-20503 GCA_040383865.1 Flavobacteriales bacterium
CACCAGCGGCACCATGGCCCAGTTCTCGTTCACCTGGCTCGGGAACTCCACGAAGTCGGTGGCGGTGGCCGTACCGGCGAACTTGGGGTACTTCTGGTCGGAGAGCATGCCGTGCAGGGCGTGGCCGAACTCGTGAAAGAGCGTGGTCACATCATCCCAGCTCAGCAGGCAGGGCTGTCCGGCGGCGGGCTTCACGTAGTTGCAGTTCTGGGTGATCACCGGCTGCTGCTCCAGCAGGGTGCTCTGGTCCACGAAGCTGCTCATCCATGCACCGCCGTTCTTATTATCACGGGCGTAGTAGTCGCCGTAGAACAGGCCGATCACGGTGCCATCCGCGTCGATGATGTCGAACACGCGCACATCGGGATGGTATACCGGCATGTCGGTGCGCTCCTTGAAGCTGAGGCCAAAGAGCTGGTTGGCGGCGTAGAACACGCCGTTCTGCAGCACGGTCTCGAACTCCAGGTAGGGCTTCACGGCCGCCTCATCTAGATCGTACTCCGCCTTGCGCACCTGTTCGGCGTAGAGGTCCCAGTCCCACGCTTCCACCTTGAAGCCACCACCCTGCTTGTCCACCAGCGCTTGCAGCTTGGCGGCCTCCTTGCGGGCATTGGCAGCAGCGGCCGGGGCCATGCCACTGAGGAGCTTCATGGCCTGATCGGGGCTCTTGGCCATCTGATCGTCCATCACGTAATGGGCCCATGTGGGGAAGCCGAGCAGCTTGGCCTTCTGAGCACGCAACTGGGCCAGGCGGGCAATGATCGTCTTGTTGTCGAACTCGTTGCCACGGCCGTTGCGGGCAATGGAGGCCCTGAAGATCCGCTCGCGCAAGGCACGGTCCGTCAATTCGGCCAGTGCCGGCTGGGTGGTGGTATTGCGCAGATCGACGAGCCATTTGCCTTCCTGTCCCTTGGCCTTGGCTGCAGCCGCGGCGGCATCGATGGCCTCGGAGCTCATGCCATCCAACTGCTTCACATCGTCCACCACAATGGCCGAAATGGTACGCTCCTTCAGGATGTTGTCCTCGAAACGCGTGACCAGGTTGGCCTCCTCTTCGTTCAGTTTCTTCATCTGCTCCTGGCCTGCCGCGTCCAATAGAGCGCCGGCGCGGACGAATCGCTTGTAATAGCGCTCGACCAACCTGAGCTTGATCGGGTCGGCATCAATTTCCTCTCCCGGAGGCATCGAACGATCACGGTTATCGAAGACCACCTTCACCCTCTGGAACAACTTCGCATTCAGGGTGATGGCATCACCGTGCGCGGCCAGTTTCGGGGCCAGGTCGGCCTTGACAGCCTGCAGGGAATCGTTCGTGGCGCTGCCGGTCAGGTTGTAGAACACGCTGCTGGCACGGTTCAGGTCCTGGCCGCTCTTCTCCAGGGCCACAATGGTGTTCTCGAAGGTGGGCGCCTCGGCGTTGTTGGCGATCGCGTCGATCTCGGCCAGGTGGCGCTTCATGCCCTCTTCGATGGCCGGTCGGAAGTGCTCGTCGCGGATCTGGTCGAAGTGCGGCGCTTTGAACGGCAGCGTACTGGGCTTCAGGAGGGGGTTGTCCGCAAGGGTCGACATGGCGGTGGGTTCGGTTTCGGGTGCCTGGGTGCAAGCCGCGAAAAGCAACGGCATCGCCCAGAGCGGTCGGAAGTTCGGGGTACGCATGATGGTTCGGAGAGGGTGCCCAAAGTTAGAAGGCGCGATCGTGCGACGGGCTTGAGGGGAAGTGCCGTCGGTGGATCCGGGGACGGACCGTGATCAGACGTTGAACAGGAAGTGCATCACATCGCCGTCCTTCACGATGTATTCCTTCCCTTCCACACGCAGCTTGCCGGCAGCACGGCACGCGGCCTCGCTGCCCAAGGTCACGAAGTCGTTGTAGCTCATCACTTCGGCCCTGATGTAGCCCTTCTCGAAATCGCTGTGGATAACACCTGCGGCCTTGGGACCGGTATCCCCCTGGTGGATGGTCCACGCGCGCACTTCCTGCACACCGGCAGTGAAGTAGGTCTGCAGCTTCAACAGATGATAGGCGGCATGGATAAGCTTGTTCACCCCGGGCTCATGAAGACCGATGTCGGCCAGGAACATCTCCCGCTCCTCCGGTGTCTCGAGGCTGGCGATCTCGGCCTCGATGGCGGCGGTCACGAAGATCACCTCAGCGTTCTCACTGGCCACTGCAGCCTTCACCTTGTCCACGAAGGCATTGCCTGTTACTGCGCTCTTCTCGTCCACATTGCACACGTACATCACGGGCTTGGTGGTGAGCAGCTGGAACTCGTTCAGCAGCGCGGGATCATCGTTCGCGGTGACCACGGTGCGCGCGCTCTCCCCCTTCAGCAAGGCCGTCCGGATGCGCTCCAGGAGGTCGAACCGGCGTTTGGCCTCCTTGTCCCCGATCTGGGCCTGCTTCTCCACTTTCTTGATCCGCGCCTCCACGGTCTCAAGGTCCTTCAATTGAAGTTCGATGTCGATGACCTCCTTGTCACGCACGGGGTCCACACTGCCGTCAACGTGTACCACGTTGGGGTCCTCGAAGCAGCGGAGCACATGCAGGATGGCATCGCACTCGCGGATGTTGCCCAGGAACTGGTTGCCCAGCCCCTCTCCCTTACTGGCCCCTTTCACCAGACCGGCGATGTCCACGATCTCCACCGTGGTGGGTACGATGCGCTGTGGCTTCACCAGTTCGGCCAGCTTGTTCAGGCGTGCATCGGGGACCGTGATCGTGCCCACATTGGGCTCGATGGTGCAGAACGGGAAGTTGGCCGCCTGCGCCTTGGCATTGCTCAAACAGTTGAACAAGGTGCTCTTACCCACGTTGGGTAGTCCGACAATGCCGCATTTCAAGGCCATGATCTCCGCTTTGGGGCCGCGAAAGTAGGGCTTTGCCCATGCGCCACGATCCGGGCGTTCATGCAGAGCGGGGGCCACCCCGACCCCCGCTCTGTAATGACGGACCGGCCCAAAACCATCAAGCACCGAATCCTCCCTTAGACCGCACCCGGCTGCCGGGCGTTGCTTGACCGGTGATGAACGGTTCATGCACCAAGTGTCCATGTTGAAGCTCAATGGCCGACCGAAGTGCTCTTCATGGTCAGTTTTCAAAAGTTCTCCACATGGAAAGGCCTCCCCGAGGCCACCCCGCTACTTTTGGATCCGCCGAAAAAGGCCGGTACCCCATGTCCACTTCCACTTCTGCGCCCCCGACCACCAAGGCCTCTGTGAGCGAGCTGCAACGCATCGCCAGCCAGGTCAGGCGCGACATCGTGCGCCAGGTCCACGGTGTTCAGAGCGGCCACCCCGGTGGATCGCTCGGGTGTGCCGACTTTTTCACGGCATTGTACTTCAACGTTCTCCGACATGATCCCGTGAAGTGGGACATGAACGGCGATGGGCAGGACCTCTTCTTCCTGAGCAATGGTCACATCAGCCCTGTATGGTACAGCGTTCTGGCCCGCAGCGGCTACTTTCCGGTGAACGAACTGGGCACCTTCCGCAAGCTGAACACACGGCTACAGGGCCATCCCACCACCCACGAAGGCCTTCCCGGCGTGCGGATGGCCAGTGGGTCGCTGGGCCAGGGGCTTAGCGTGGCCATCGGTGCCGCGCTTGCCAAGAAGTTGAATGGCGATGACCATTTGGTCTACACCCTGCATGGCGATGGTGAACTGCAGGAAGGACAGATCTGGGAGGCGGCCATGTTCGCAGCGTCCAAGAAGGTGGACAACCTCATCAGCACCGTGGACTACAACGGGCGCCAGATCGATGGCGATGTGGATGATGTGCTGAGCCTCGGTGACCTGAAGGCCAAATGGATCGCCTTCGGCTGGGAGGTTCTGGAGACCGAAGGGAACGACATGACCGCACTTTTAGCCACGCTGAACGACGCCAAGGGCCGCTCCGGCAAGGGCAGGCCGATCATGATCCTCATGCGCACGGAAATGGGCCAGGGTGTGGATTTCATGATGAACAGCCACGAGTGGCACGGCATCGCACCGAACGACCAACAGTTGGCGTCCGCACTGGCCCAATTGGAGGAGACCATGGGCGATTACTGAGCCCCCATGCATGCGATCGGCACGCTTTTCACCGTTGGTAGTCTGAATGGCATTCAGCTACCGATGAAGGACCTGCCGACCACCACGCTGCGTTCCCTGTTCCTGGGCCTGTTTCTGGCGGCGATCAGCCCGAGCCTGCAGGCCCAGACCGCGCAAGAAGCTCCTCAACCCCCGCTAACCCGGATGTTGTTCGTGTTCGATGCGAGCAACAGCATGAACGCCTTCTGGGGCAATCAACCCAAGATCAACACGGCGCGTGAGCTCTTGTTAAAGTCCCTCCAGGAACTTGAAGGGCAGCCGGACCTTGAACTGGCGCTCCGGATATACGGGCACCAAACGCCCATCCAGGCCGGCAAGCAGGACTGCGATGACACCAAGCTGGAAGTTCCCTTCGGTCCGAACAGCATTCCGGCGATGAAACGCTCGCTTCAGGGGGTGCGCTGCCTGGGTACCACCCCGATCGCACGGTCGCTGGAAAAGGCAGCGCAGGATTTCCCGGAGACCGACCGGTCCAAGGGAGCTCGTACCGTGCGCAACATCATCATCCTGATCACCGATGGCATTGAGGCTTGCGATGAGGACCCGTGTGCCGTGAGCCGGGCCCTGCAGGCCAAGGGTATCGTGCTCAAACCGTTCGTGATCGGCGTAGGTCTAACAGAGAACGACCGTTACAACCTGCAATGCGTGGGCAACTATTACGATGCCAGCACCCCTGAATTGTTCGAGCACGTGCTGAAAGTGGTGGTGACCCAGGCCTTGAACAGCACCACCGCGCAGATCAGCCTGATGACCACCGACGGTCGGCCCACCGAGACCGATGTACCGGTGACACTTTACGACCAGCGAACAGGCCAGGTCCGCTACCACATCACGCACACCATGAACGACCGTGGTGTGCCCGATACATTGAGCATCGATCCGATCTTCACCTATCGGGTGGTGGCCCATACGGTCCCTCCCTCCATCAGGGAGAATGTCACCGTGCGCCCAGGGGTACACACCATCATCGCCGTGGACGCGGGCATGGGTACGCTGGCCCTGAAGGTCGGTAGTGGACCTTCGGACGGCCAGGTCGTACAGTGCATTGTACGACGCCAAGGGGAGATGAACACGCTTCATCATCAGGAGCTCGGGACCCAACAGCGCTTCCGTGTGGGCACCTATGACCTGGAGGTGCTCACGCTACCGCGTCTGCAGATCCCGGATGTGCGTGTGGAGCAGGGACGTACCACCGACATCGTGGTGCCCAAGCCCGGGGTATTGAACGTACTGCCCTCCACCCCCGGTCCGGGTGCCATCTTCCTGAAAAAGGGCGATGAACTGATCTGGGTGGCCGACCTCGACCCCGGCGCCATCCGCAGCCAGTTCAGGCTGCAGCCCGGCACCTATCAGGTGATCTATCGCAGCCGCAACGCACGCCGCACGGAGCTCTCCCTCATCAAGGACATCACCATCGAAAGCGGCCGCTCGGCCACCATCAATTTCTGAATACCATGAACACCTACCCTGTGCTCGACCAGAAAGACACCCGCAGCGGGTTCGGAGCAGGACTACTTGAACTCGGACGCCGCAACCCGAACGTGGTCGCCCTCTGTGCCGACCTGACGGGGTCGTTGAAGATGGATGCCTTCAAGAAGGAATTCCCGGAACGCTTCGTCCAAGTGGGTATCGCCGAGGCCAATATGATGGGCATCGCTGCCGGACTTACCATCGGCGGCAAGATCCCCTTCACCGGGACCTTTGCCAACTTCAGCACCGGACGCGTTTACGATCAGGTACGCCAGAGCATTGCCTACGCTGGAAAGAACGTAAAGGTCTGTGCAAGCCATGCTGGACTGACGCTCGGAGAGGATGGAGCCACACACCAGATCCTGGAGGACATCGGCCTGATGCGCATGCTGCCCGGCATGGCCGTGGTGGTGCCGGCCGACTTCAACCAGACCAAGGCCGCCACCCTGGCCATTGCAGAACATGATGGCCCGGTATATCTGCGTTTCGGAAGGCCCAAATGGCCCGTGTTCATTCCCGCGGACATGCCCTTTACCATTGGTAAGGCGCAGGTACTGGTGGAAGGCACGGACGTCACCTTGATCGCCTGTGGCCACCTGGTCTGGAACGCCCTGAAAGCAGCCGAACAGCTGGCCTCGCAAGGCATTCGTGCCGAAGTGATCAACATGCACACGATCAAACCTTTGGACGACGAGGCCGTCCTACGTTCCGTTGAGCGTACAGGATGCCTGGTGACCTGCGAGGAACACAACCGTCATGGCGGTCTGGGCGATGCTGTCGCACAGGTCCTGGCCATGCATCGTCCCACGCCCCAGGAGTATGTGGCCGTGAACGACACGTTCGGCGAGAGCGGCACCCCGGACCAATTGCTGAAGAAGTACGGGCTGGACACCCCCGATATCGTGAAAGCGGTGCAGCGGGTGATGGCACGCAAGTGATCCTTAATGTCCGGATGGCCGCATGAGCGACCTGTCCGACAACGAGCTCCTGGCGCTCTTCCGAAAGGAGGATACACGCCATTATGCCTTCAATCTGTTGGTGCGCCAGCATCAACGGCTGCTTTATGGGTTCATTCGCCGCATGGTCACCGATCACGATGAGGCGCAGGATGTGCTCCAGAACACCTTCATCAAGGCTTGGAACGGACTGGATGGTTTCCGGTCCGATGCCAAATTGTCCAGTTGGCTTTACCGTATAGCGCACAACGAATGCCTCAACCACTTGCGGAGCCTCAAACGCGGGTTGTTCACCAGCCACGAAAGTGTGACCAACAAGCTCACCACGACGCTGGACAGCAGTGAGCACTTCTCCGGGGATGCGATCCAACGCAAGCTCCAACATGCCCTGATGCGCTTGCCGGACAAGCAACGCGCCGTGTTCACCATGCGCTACTTCGACGAAATGAAGTACGAGGATATGAGCGCCATTACAGGCACCAGCGTTGGTGCACTCAAGAGCAGCTACCACATCGCTGTGAAAAAGATCGAAAACTGGCTCACCGCCGATCAAACCAGAACCGACGGCGGAGTGTCCTAAGCATGAACACGATGAAAGACCACCTCGAACATAACGAGCTGCACGATGCCCCAGGGTTGGCGAACCTGCGGAAGAACGATCCGTTCGTAGTTCCCGAGGGGTTCTTCGAACAGCTCCCACAGCGCGTGCAACAACGTGTGGCCCTGTCGGAACGCAAGGGCCTTCAACGCTTCACCATGGCCAAGTGGACCTGGTATGGCGCTGCAGCACTGACCATGCTCGCGATCGGCCTCTATTTCCTGCAACCACCAGCCCCAACCGGCCCAAGCCTTTCGGATCATGCTGCGGCCGGGTTGAACGTGGCACCGGAGGAACTGGACCTGGATACCTGGAACGACCACGACCTGTACGCCGCGCTCAATGAAGGACACGACCAGGCACCCAGCATGGTGAGCGGTCTGGATAGCGACGAACTGGCCGCCTACATCGAACACGAGGAACTGCCGTTTGACCTGATCCTGGAAGAACTATGAAACACCTGCTTTCCACCATCCTGCTGCTCTTCATCGGCCTGTCATCGGCCAACCTGGCGATGGCCCAGGAGGACGAACCACCCCCCATCAGCGAAGAACGACTGAAGGAGATCAAAGCCCAGAAAACAGCGTACATCACCACCAAGCTTGGTCTCACGAGCGAAGAGGCGCAACGCTTCTGGCCGGTGTACAACGAGTTCGATGAAGCGCGCGACAAACTGCGTAAGGAGATGCGGGACCTGATGAAGGGCGGCCGCAAGGAAGGAGCGAAGCCCACCGAGGCCGAAGCGGAGGCCATGCTCACGAAGGGTCTACAGTTGCGGCAGAAGGAGATCGACCTGGAGCGCACCTACAAGGACCGGTTCGTGAAAGTGCTGGGGGCCGTGCGCACCGTTGAGCTGCACAAGGCCGAGCGCGATTTCCAACGGGAAGTGCTCAGGCGGTACAGGGAGCGACAAGGCGATGACAGGCGCGGACCTCCTCCGGGTCGTCCATAAGCCCGTGGTCGCGAACTTCGCGGCTGAACATGCGCGACCTCCATCAGTCCTTCATCGCACATCTGGCCCAGACCAGTCCCCATCCCCTTGCATTGGATATCGTCCATGCAGAGGGGTGCTGGTTGACCGACCGCAACGGCCGTCGATACTTGGACCTGGTCGCTGGACTTGCGGTGAACAATGTGGGACACCGGCACCCGGCGGTGGTCGAGGCCATCAAGGACCAATTGGACCGCTACCTGCACGTGATCCCTTACGGCGAGTTCGTGCAGGAACCCCAGGTGCGCTTTGCTGAACGCCTGACCGAGCTCCTACCCCATGGCTTGGACAATGTCTACTTCGTCAACAGCGGTACCGAGGCCATTGAAGCAGCGCTGAAATTGGTCAAACGATCCACCGGCAGGACGAGGCTGATCGGTTGCCGCAAGAGCTACCACGGCAGTACCCACGGATCGCTGAGCCTTACCGACAACGAGACGAAGAAGTACCGCAATCGACCGCTGCTCCCAGATACGCGACACATCCGGTTCAACCACATGGATGACCTGGACCTGATCGACGAAAAGGTGGCAGCGGTGGTGGTGGAACCCATCCAAGGCGATGCCGGGGTGAGGGTACCTGATGCAACATGGATCCAAGCCTTACGGGACCGTTGCACCGCAACCGGGGCACTCTTGGTATTCGATGAAGTGCAGACAGGGTTCGGACGGACGGGACATCTGTTCGCCTTCCAGCATAGTGGCGTGCTTCCCGACATCCTCGTGCTGGGCAAGGCCTTGGGGGGTGGCATGCCCATGGGGGCGGTGGTCAGTTCACACGAACGCATGCACCTTTTCACCCACGACCCTGTACTGGGGCACATCACCACGTTCGGGGGGCATCCGCTGCCCTGTGTGGCAGGGCTTGCTGCCTTGGAGGTGCTGCTGAAAGAGGGACTTATGGAGAACGCCCGCCAAATGGGCCTTCGTTTCAAGCAACAACTTCAGCATCCGGCTATTGTCGAGGTGCGCGGTGAAGGCCTGATGCTGGCCGTGGAACTTGGTGACCCGGACCGTGTACAACACGTGGTCAAAGGGTGCTTGGAACATGGCGTGCTGGGTTTCTGGTTCCTGAGCTGTCCATCTGCATTCCGCATCGCGCCGCCACTTACCATTTCCCCGGAAGAGGTAGATCTGGCCTGCGGCACGATCCTGGGCCGTTTGAACTCCTGATAGGATCCATCTACCGTTGTTCGGACCAAAGTGTCCGTTCCCCCAAGGCCCGGTAACGGCTCCTGTTGCGGTGGTATCTTGCCATGGTCCGTCCAACATTCCAACTGCCAGCAGACCATGAAACGATCGATCCTCGGTCTCTTTTCCATCACCACCGCCTTCGTGCTGAGCGCTCAGACGCCCGAATGGTGCGGAACGGAGGAAGTACGCCGTCGACTGATCGCTGAGGACCCCACCTACCTCGACCGGGAGGCCGCTCTGGAGGAAGAGATCAGGCAGTTGCTCACCAACAGTGCTGAACAGCGCGACGATGAGACGGTGTATGTGATCCCCATTGTGTTCCATATCATTCACTTGGGCGGTGCGGAGAACATCACCAACGAACAGGTGCTGGACCAGGTGGATATCCTGAACCGCGATTTCCGCAAGTTGAACCCGGACATCAGCCAGGTCGTCCCAGCCTTCCAAGGCGTGGCAGGCGATGCACGTATCGAGTTCCGGTTGCCAACGTTGGACCCCTATGGCAACTGCACCAATGGCATTGACCGCATCCGCAGTATCGAGACCATGGTCGGAAATGATGGTTCCAAATTGAACCCCTGGCCTCGGGACAAATACCTCAATGTGTGGGTGGTGGCCAGGATGCGCGATGTAGTTGCAGGGTATGCCTATTACCCCGGCACCCTCAATGGTCTTGGTCAGTTGGCCGATGGGATCATCATCCTGAACGGCTACGTCGGGTCAATTGGTACGGCTGGACCCGGAACCTCTCGTACGCTCACTCACGAAGTCGGCCACTATCTGAACCTCAGGCACGTTTGGGGGGATAACAACGGTGTCGACGGTGCACCGGCCATGCACATGAGCAATGTATGCGGCGATGATGCCGTGGACGACACGCCGTTCACCCGTGGCTGGGCCGGCTGCCCGTCGTCGGCCACGTGGAACGATTGTGACCCCGAGATCGTGGAGAACGTGGAGAACTACATGGAGTATTCCTTTTGCTCCCGCATGTTCACCAACGGCCAGGTGGACCGCATGCGGACCGCACTTATCGCCACCGCTGGCGACCGCAACAACCTATGGACCGCAGCGAACCTGCAGGCCACTGGTATCAGTGCAGGGTCCGAGGCCCAATGTGGTCCGGTCGCTGATTTCATCGTTCAGACCGTGGCGAATGGTGCCACGGTGGGCGCATTGCCCACATTGCCCACGGTCTGCACCGGGGTGAATGTCTTTTTCAAGGACAACTCCACGCGCTCCTTCCCCACCAACTGGTCATGGACGTTCCAGGATGGCAACCCCGCCACCAGCGAGTTGCGCAACCCCGTCGTGACCTTTGACAGCCCGGGCTGGAAGGCCGTGACCCTCACGGTGTCCAACGACCATGGTTCATCCTCCAAGACCGATACCTACGCCGTGCTCGTTGGCGGGGACAATGCGGCCATGGGCCCCTTCTTTGAGAGCTTTGAGACCCAGGAAGGAGAGAACCTGTTCCCCTATTTCACTGCCAACCACGACAACAACCACACCTACTTCCGTCGCTACACGGGTGGTGGTCATACCGGTTCCGCATGTGTCATGCTTAACAGTGGTGACAGGAACCAATTGGACCTCATCGATCCAACGAACGACCTCGATATTGATGAACTGGTCACCCCGTTGGTAGACCTGAGCGGCGTGGGCAGTGCTGTACTGGCCTTCCGTTGGGCATACTCAACGTCCACCACCACGACGGAGGATATCACTGAGAAACTCCAGGTATTCCGCAGCGCGGATTGTGGACGCACATGGACACAAATGCCTGGCGAGATATCGGGCACGGCCTTGGTGAACAATGGAAACAATGCCACCATGCCTCCCACCCAATGGTCACTGAGGACGATCAACATCCCTACAAGCACACTGACCGCCAACGTGCGCTTCAAGTTCCGCTTCATCAGCGGCTCCAACTCCAACAACCTCTTCATCGACGACATCAACATTGCCACCCCCGTGGGCATCGCCGACCTGATGGGCGAGGAATTCATCAACCTGTTCCCGAACCCCACCAACGATCAATTCGCACTGCAAGTGACGGGGATGGACGACCGACCCACGGAAGTGGTGATCACTGACCTGCGTGGCGCGGTCGTGTTCCGCAGTGTGTACCGTCCCATGGGGCTGGCCGCCATTGATCTGAGCGCCCGCAACATGGGGCTGGCCAATGGCATGTACATGCTGCGGGCTTCCAACGGCCTGGGGAGTCGCGTGCAAAAACTGGTGGTGGGCCAATAAGCCCCACCCAACAGGGCGCCCCGACCGGAACCTCCCAGCCGGGGCGTTCCATTTTCGGGCCATTATTTACCACCCCGTGCGCCTCCTTATCCTTACAGAGGCCCTGTCCGTGGGGCCCGCACGGAAAGTCCCTGCCCAATGGATGTACAGATCAAATGGAAGTACCATGACACTCATGTGAACCGCGCAAACGCCTTCCGTGCTTACCTTAGGGCCTGCGTTAACGAACGTTACCCCGATCATTTGCTCGTTGCATGCCATGAAACACGTACTCAGCGCCTTTATACTCGGTCTTGCCTCCCTGTCAGCTGTTGCTCAGGAGCCCACACTTTGTGGAACGGACCAGATGCGCCTCCGCATGATCGCGGAGGATCCCACCTATTTGGAACGGGAAGCCCAGTTGGAACAGGAGATCCGGGAGATGTTGCTCCGGAACGCTGTCCAACGTGACGACGACTTCGTATATGTCATCCCGACCGTGTTCCATATTCTACATCTGGAGGGTGAGGAGAACATATCCAATGCCCAGATCCAGAACGCGATGGACATCCTGAACAGGGATTTCGCCAAGCTGAACGCCGATACGGCACAAGTGGATCCGGTCTTCCGTCCGATCATCGCGAACTCCAAGATAGAGTTCCGCTTCGCCACCAAGGATCCGTTCGGCAACTGTACCAACGGTATTACACGTACCCGTACGGCCGAAACGCTCGTGGGTGAATCCTCGTCGAAGTTGTCCCCATGGCCACGCAGCCAATACCTGAACATCTGGATCTGCCGCGGGATCCGCAGCGGTGCCGCCGGTTATTTCACATCGGGTGGCCCAGGCTTGGGCTCACTGCTTGACGGTGTGATGATCCTGCATGATTATGTGGGTGATGGAAGCAGCAGTGGTACCGGTAGCGTGGGCCGTTCACGCGCGCTGACGCATGAGGTCGGGCATTACCTGTCCCTCGCACACGTCTGGGGGTCGAACAATGGTCTTCCGGAGAATGCCCCTACCTGCCACATGGTGCCCGAGTGCGGTGATGATGGCGTGGATGACACCCCTCTGACCCGCGGTTGGAGCTGCTGCCCGAACATTGGGCAGCGTGCGGACTGCGACCCCGAGATCCAGGAGAATGTGGACAACTATATGGAGTACTCCTATTGCTCCAAGATGTTCACCGAAGGCCAGGTGGATCGCATGCGTGCAGCGTTGAACTCACCCTCGCTTCAGCGCGACCTGCTGTGGACGAATGAGAATCTGTTCCTCACCGGTGTGGCCCCAGGTTCAGAGGTGTCCTGCGCCCCTGTAGCTGATTTCTATGCTCAAGTCGGCACCAACCCGAGCAACCCCGCCGTTCCCTTTACTCCCACTGCATGCACCGGAGTGAATGTCCGTTTCGTGGACAATTCCACCCTCGCATTCCCGAACTCTTGGTCTTGGACCTTCCAGGATGGTACGCCTGCCACCTCCGAGCAACGGAACCCAACGGTGACCTTCTCCTCACCCGGCTGGAAGTCAGTCACCCTGACCGTAAGCAACGACCAGGGCTCTTCCAGTAAAACGAACGAATACGCTGTCCTGATCGGATCGAACGAATCGGCCATGGGTGCCTTTTTCGAGAGCTTTGAGACCCAGGAAGGCGAGAACCTCTTCCCCTATTTCACGGCGAATTACGATAACAACCACACGTTCTTCCGTCGTTACACGGGTGGTGGCCATACCGGCTCTGCCTGCGCCATGCTGAACAGCGGCGACCGGAACCAGCTCGACCTGCTGGACCCGAACAACGAGAACGACATCGATGAACTGGTCACCCCGCTGGTGAACCTGAGCGGTATCAGCAGTGCAGTATTGGCCTTCCGCTGGTCCTACTCGACCCAGACCAATACCGATTCCCTTATCAGCGAGAAGCTCCAGGTGTTCCGCAGCACGGATTGTGGCCGCACCTGGACCCAGCTTCCGGGCGAGTTGAACGGCACTGATCTGGTGAATGCCGGTAATGATGCCTCGATGCCTCCCACTCAATGGTCGCTTAAGACCATCAACCTGCCCGCCTCGGTGCTCACGAACAACGTACGGTTCCGCTTCCGTTTCAGCAGCGGCCCCTTCGCGAACAACCTCTTCATCGACGACATCAACATCGCCACTCCGGTGGGCTTGATCGATCTGATGGGCGAAGGCTTCGTGAACGTGTTCCCCAACCCCACGAACGACCACTTCACCCTGCAGGTCCTCGGCATGGATGATGATCGTACCGAAGTGGTGATCTCCGATCTGCGTGGTGCCGTAGTGTACAGCAACGTGTTCCAGCCCATGGGTGGCGCGAACATTGAGCTGAGCACGCGCGGAATGGGCCTTGCCGATGGCATGTACATGTTGCGGGCGTCCAACAGCCTTGGCAGCAGCACCCAGAAGCTGATCCTCGGTCGCTGATCGCACCTTCTACCGAATGAAGAAGGCCTCCGCTATGCGGGGGCCTTCTTCATTCATACACAATGGGTCAATAGGTCCCAGCGGCCAGCATGACCAGCGTACATCCTTCCACCACCTCAATACCAGCGCGTCTTGCGGCGCCGGCGAAGTCGTCATCCTCCGTACCCGGATTGAATATGATCCGGCGCGGGCGAAGCTGCAGTAACCGAGGCTGCCACTCCCGCTGGTTGATCGGGTTCAGGTAAAGCGTGACCGTATCGACCTGAAGGTCCTCTGGAATGGTGCGCAAGATCGGAACACCAGCCACCGTCCCGGAACGATTTCCCACCGCCACTGCGGGATATCCGTGGGAGACCAGCCGCACAACTGCCAAATGGCTGTAGCGGTCGGCATGCGGACTGGCGCCGAGCACCAAGGTTACGCCCTTCTGCATGTGGCAAAGTTCGCCCAACAATGAACGATCGCTGTTCATCGAAGTGTGTGAGTTAACAGCACGGCCATATCCCCGCAATACAGGCACGGTTGCTTTGCCCATCCGGAGGCCCGACCAATGGCATGCGGATCATGACATGAAACGCGACATTGACATCCTCGTTCTCTCAGACCTGCACTTGGGAACCTACGGTTGCCGGGCCAAGGAACTGCACGACTACCTGCGATCGGTGCGCCCGCGAATGGTGATACTGAACGGTGACATCATCGACATCTGGCAGTTCAAGAAGAGCTACTTCCCGAAAAGCCACATGCAGGTGCTGAAGCGACTGATGAAGCTGGCCTCCAAAGTGCCGGTATACTACATCACCGGGAACCACGACGAGGCATTGCGGCGCTACAGCCCAGCGAACCTTGGCAACCTGCACCTGCTGGACAAGCTCGTACTGACCATTGGTGGTGAGCGTTACTGGTTCTTCCATGGCGACATCTTCGATGTGAGCACTACACAGGCGCGCTGGCTGGCCAAACTGGGCGGTGTGGGCTACGACCTGCTGATCAGGCTCAACAACACGGTGAATTGGACGTTGGAACGCATGGGCCGCCCGCGGATGAGCTTCAGCAAGCGCATCAAACAACGGGTGAAGAAGGCCGTGGCCTACATTAATGATTTTGAACGTTCAGCGGCACACATTGCCATTACCGATGGACTGGACCATGTGGTGTGCGGACACATCCACCAGCCGCAGATCCGGCGTATCACCATGGCCCATGGTTCTGTCGGATACATGAACTCCGGCGATTGGATCGAGCATATGAGCGCTTTGGAATACACGGACAACAAATGGAGCCTCTACATGCACCAGCAGGCAACGGTGGCACACCACAAGGAACAGGAACACGCCTTCCTGGAGCCTGAGCTTGCCTGATCACACGTCGGACATGCCCTTGCGCAGGTCCTCTACGGTACGCTCCGGCAACTTCAAGAGGTCCAGCACCATCAAGCCATCCAAGGCGTCATTGAATCGCGGATCGCGGTTGAACCCGATGATCCGGGCATTGAGCAGGAGATACTTCTTCAAGAGCACCGGCATGGCCGTTTCGTTGGGATCCACCTCGGCGATCAATCGGTCCATTTTCTTCAGATCGGCTTTCGAGGCCTCCACCAGAACGGCGCTGTCGGCATTATCATGGGCCACCTTGAATCGATTGCGGGGCACCACATGCTGCGCAAGCTCGTGATCGTAGTGGTGCTGGTGAACGAATTCCATGATCAGGGCTCGTGAAAAGCGACTGTAGCTTCCACTTATGCTGACCGGTCCGATCAAGTAACGGTGCTCCGGATTTGCCGTGATGTGCAGCAACAAGCCACGCCACAGCATGTAAAGTGGGAGTCGTTGCCGTTGATAATCCTGGGCAATGAATGACCGTCCCAGCTCAAAGCTTCGGCGAAGTACCCGCTCCATGGGACGGGCCATGCGGAACAGCGTGTTGGTGTAGAATCCACGCTTCCCATAGCGCTTCATGATCCGCGCGCCATCACCGATCCGGTAGGAACCCACCAGCCTCCGTTGCTCGCGGTCCCAGAGGAACAGGTGATCATAGTAGATATCGAACTCGTCCAGGTCGGTCGCCTTGTTGGTCCCTTCTCCGACCGATCTGAAGGTGGTCTCCCGAAGTCTGCCTATTTCCCGCAGGATGTTGGGGACCCTATTGCTCGGCGCCAGATAAAGAGCGAACTCGGCCTGCTCGTTCAGCTTCAGGTCATTCAGTCCGGCGATCTCCGACTCCAGCACATCGGCAGGTACAGCTTCGACCACCGGCTTGGGGCGGGACGGAAAACGCAGGGGTTCGAACAGGTCGCGCTTCACCTTCAGCCCGCTGCCCAACGCATAGGTGCGTGCGCGAAGGAAACGCGCCAACTGGTCCGTTGAAGAGAATGCGGACACCTCCTTGGCAGGTATGGGCTTGCCGATCCGCATACGCACCGAACGCCCGCGCATCCGCATCATTTCCCCGGGCAAAGCGAGCGTGCGCAAGTTCGGATGGATCATGCCCAGCACATGGAAGACCACGCTGTTGGCCCCGTCGAACCAGACGGGCACCACCGGCACCTCGGCATGCTGCATAAGCTTGACCACCGGGGTCTTCCAGCGCGGATCTGCCACGGCCTTCACATCGGTATGCCAACTGCTCACCTCCCCGGCCGGGAACACGGCCAGCGCACCTCCCTCCTTCACGTGGGCCAGGGCCTGCCGCATGCCTTGGAAGCTGCTTAACGAACCCAACTGTTCGAAGGGGTTCACGCCAATAAAGCGGTCCTTTAACGGTTCGAGCTGCTGGAGCAGGAAATTCGCCATCACCTTCAGGTCCGGCCGCACTCGGCCCAACACCTTCACCAAGGCCAGTCCATCTATTGCGCCATAGGGATGATTGGCCACGAACACCAGTCCACCTTGCTTTGGAATATGGTCCAGGTCCTCGGAGGAGACGTCCATTTCCAGCTCAAGGTTCCGGAAAACGGCATCCACGAACTCGAGGTCATGCAGATCGTCAATGGCATTGTAGAAACGCTCCAACCGTTTCAGACCGCTGACCTCCGTAAGCAGCGTGATACGGGGATCTCCAGGCCGCATTTGGCTGGCCTTTGCCAATTCGGCCGGTTGAACCAGTCGCTTCATCGTGGGGATACGAAGGTATCCATCTGCACATCAGCCGCGCCGCTACTCCGATCAGGGCTCCAGTATTCCAACGATGCGCTCGTTCATGAGCTCTCCACCGGGGTAGCTACGGGTATAGTCCAGGTTGATCCAATGCCTGCCGTCCGCATCGGTATGATGGTACAAGGGAGCCTCCCCCACTTCCTTGGCGAACAACACCTTGCGTATCAGGTAGGCCGCGCGCTCAAGGCGTGCATCGTCACCTACAAGCAGTTCCGGGTACACATGTCCAGTGGTGCGGACCAAGCGTACCTCACCACCAACCGCGTTGATCAATGCGGCCATAAGCACAGCGTGGTCGTCGCAATCGCCGGCCATGAGCTCGATGCTCTCGGCCGTTGGTGCGAAATACTCCCGGCCCTTGGGATCGGAGACGTAGGTCCACTTTCCGTTGACCTCCTTGAAGATCGATAGGGCACGCACCAGTACGGTCTCGTCGGCCGCCACTTTCACCTCCTTGAAGTTGGACGTGGCCATTTGTATCGCGGCCTTCCGGACGGTGGGATCCACTTCATTGACCAAGGACCTCAACTTATCCGAATCCTGGAATGGGTCATTTCGTTGCGAGGCCATGGGCACCTGTGACGCGGTGATCTGCAAGGACTTGAGCCATTGGGAATAATTGGTGAACAGGTCCACGAAGGTGTAGGAACCCATCAAACTGCTCACCGAAAGGCCCACCAGTGCCACGAGCAACGTGCCATACACCACCAATTGGAACCGTCGCACCAGGACCATGAAGGCCCCAATGACCGCCGCGAACGTGAGCACCTGGTCTATGCGAATGCCGCCCCACCACGGCAGGATCATTTCGGGTATGTATGGATCGAGAATGACGAACAGGGGCAGTGCCAACACCAATGCCGCCAAATACATCACCACCGTGCGGGCCAGCCGATCGCCGTAACCGGCAAACCATCGGGGCTCCTTTGATCCGCTCTCTCCCATGGCCATTAAGGCCGCGAAACTCATGCCGGACCGCCTACTATGGGTCTGGGCCGTGTAAAAGTTGCAAACACCATGGACCGTGGTCGTTCTGCAAAAACCCAGAAAAAGCCTTAACAGACTTTAACGCTCGACCGATCGGCCAAAATCCCCTACGAATACGGCATTTCCAGCGGTCGAAGATATTCTGACCAGCCCCTGTGAACAGCCGATGGCCGTGCAGGGTTGTGAGGTCGGGACATACGGATAGTTTTGCCGACCATGAAACTGAACGCCATCCTCCTGACAGCAGCCCTTCTTGGTGCTGTTCGCCCGGTGATGGCGCAGTCAGATTCGCTCGATCATGGTGGACCTGAGGGGTTGGACATCTATGAGGAACTGCTCATGGAGGACGGCGGTTCCATTGACCCCGTGGTACCCCGGATCGCAATGACACCGTTGGTCTGGGATGTGAATGATTCCTTGTCCTACATTCCGGGGTATGACATGTACTGCCACTGGAACACGGACGTGATCTTCGATCGCGGCAATACGGCACGATTCGTACACGATACGCTGCGGCTGGTATTGAGCCAGCAGGATTGCGACCATGCCATCCCGTGTGAAGGAAAGCTCAATTCGCCCTTTGGCCCGCGCAAAGGCCGCATGCATTATGGCATCGACCTGGACCTTGAGACCGGCGACCCGGTGAAGAGCGCTTTTGCCGGGATGGTGCGCATTTCCAAGTACAACAAGACATTCGGACATGTCGTGGTCGTACGCCACCAGAACGGTCTTGAAACGCTATACGCACATTTGAGCAAGCGAATGGTCGAACCCGGTCAAATGGTGGAAGCTGGCGACCTACTTGGGCTGGGCGGCAACACAGGTCGCAGCTATGGTAGTCATTTGCATTTTGAAGTACGCTTCCTCGACCAACCGATCGACCCCTCATTGGTGTTCGATGTGGAGAACGGTCAGTTGAAGGCGCACACCTTCGACATACACAAGGGTACGTTCGCGACCATTGCCGCCGCCAAGGCGTCAGCAGGAACCCGTCGCTATCATGTTGTAAGGTCGGGCGATACGCTTTCGGCCATTGCCCGCAGGAACAGGACCAGTGTTTCGAGCCTGTGCCGCTTGAACGGTATCAGTGCGAACAGCGTGCTCCGATTGGGTCAGCGCGTCCGGCTGAACTGAGGATCGTTCTCAGGCCTTACCTTCCTGCTGAATTGTCCTTGCTCCTGCGAGCGTTCTTGCTCAAGGAGGTGACCATTTCCTGATTGTAGTCCGGAGAGAGTATCAGTTCCGTACCATCCTTCAAACGCATCAGCACAAGATCGTGGCGTGCTTCAGGAAGCCGATCGATGAGGCTCCTTCCAAGGCCACCGGTCAGCGATGAACGGCCGATGTCGACCGAGCAGAACCGTATGTAATCGCGATATCGCTTGCGCGCCTCGGCAGTGCCCAGCCCTTGGCTGCGGGACTTGATATACTCCCGCGCTGCCGCGCGATCGATGAGGCTCGCATCCACCACCTCCTCCATGGGGAAATACTCCGCCTGGCCGTCCTTTTCAATGTGCAGGCCATCATCGTCCAACACATAGACGAAGCGCTTCCGCACATCGCGCACCAAGGCGATCCCCGCTCCGATCACACAAAGGATGCCGACCACCACGACCGGCTTGAACGTATCGAACAGTGTGACCGAAATGACCCCTACCAATAACAGGATCGGAGCCAGCCAAAGCACCAATTGGGTGTTGTGCCAGACGCGGCGGGTGTGAAACTTGCGGAGGCCCATGATTGGTCGGTGAATGTAACCCCTCGATCAACGGCGAACAGAGCGTTAGCGAACGAAAATGACAAAGGCGGCCAATGGCCGCCTTTGTTGTACCGAAGGCGGGACTCGAACCCGCACAACCTTTCGGTCACACGCCCCTGAAACGTGCGCGTCTACCAATTCCGCCACTTCGGTAAGTGGATTTTCTCCGCAGGGGCCGCAAATATAACAGAACATCGTTCGCCATCGGAACGCTGCAAAAAATCATGACCCCACCGAAAGCACGAAGCCCCCATCCACCGGGCGGCGGACAGGGGCAACGTGACTCTTCAGATCGACCTCTGAACTACTTGGACACCCGGTTCAACGCAGGCGATGATGCGCAGGTTACACCCCCCCCGAAACAAAATGCTCCCGTCGACCAATGATCAACGGGAGCACTGTCGGAGAGCGATCTAGTTCTCGTCGGGCAGGAAGCTGAACTGCTTGCCGTAGCGCAGCATCTGGCCGATCAGGTCCTTGGGGTAGGAGATCTTCACGTCGGTGATGGTACCGTTCGCATCGACCACGGCCTCCATTTCAGGCTGAATGAATCCGGCATAAGGTGCGGTCTTGATCTTTTCGGCCCGTTTCAGCACCTCTGCGTGCAGGGCCTGGTCCACCTTCA
>JBEICT010000024.1:0-20288 GCA_040383865.1 Flavobacteriales bacterium
GGAGCCGTAGTGGAACTGTTAACAAAGTTGGGAGGAAAGCCGGAAGCAGGTGGTGCTTGGAGCGGCCCGAGCGCAGTGGTGGGCGGTAACTATGACCCGGCGACGATGGCCCCCGGCGTGTACACGTACACGGTGACTGGCGTTGCGCCTTGCACGAACGCTACGGCCACGGTGACGGTGACGGAGAACGCAGCGACCAATGCAGGAACTGATGGCTCGTTGACGGTGTGCAGCGATGGCGTATCAACGAGCCTGTTCGCACAGCTCGGTGGCACGCCTGATGCCGGTGGCACTTGGAGTGGTCCGAGCGAAGTGGCCGGTGGAAACTACGATCCGACCATAATGGATCCCGGTGTATACACTTACACGGTCACGGGCATAGTTCCTTGTATTGATGCTTCGGCATCGGTCACGGTGATCGAGGAGGTTCCCGCTAATAGCGGTGCCTCGGGCCAGGTTTCCATATGCTCTTCTGCATCACCGATCGATCTGTTCCTTGAACTGGGCGGTACGCCGGATGCAGGAGGCTCATGGACGGGCCCTTCAGGACCTTTGCCCGGTGGTGTGTTCGATCCTGCGATCCAGTCGGGCGGCAGCTATATCTATACTGTTGGTGGTAACGTTTGTCCCGCGTCCAGCTCCGAGGTCGAGGTCGGACTTCAAGAGGCAGCCAATGCGGGTGTAGACAATTCAGTGGCGCTTTGCAACACAGCTGGTGCCGTCCAATTGATCGACCTGTTGCTTGGAGCACCGGACCTTGGAGGGAACTGGCAGGATCCGAATGGAGCGTCTGTATCGGATGTGTTCGACCCCTTGGTGCAGTCTTCCGGGGATTATCGCTACATCCTGGCGGGTAACCCTGCGTGCCCCGGTGATACGGCCGTTTTGACCATTACCGTGAACCTGGCACCTCTGGCCGGCATCAGTGGTGCTCTTACCGTTTGTGCGAACTCCGCGAGCGTTTCCCTGTTCGATGGTCTTGGTGGAACACTGGATGCAGGTGGTGTCTGGACTGCGCCGGATGGGACACCGCATGCCACAGTGCTCGATCCGTTGATCGACCCGGCCGGAACCTACACCTACACGGTGACCGGTATTGCGCCTTGCCCGAATGCATCGGCCACCGTGAATGTTACCATCAATCCGTTGCCATATGCGGGTGAGGATGGCACGGCGGCCTACTGCTCAGATGGAGTGCCTGTTTCCCTGTTGTCCGTTCTGGGCGGTGTGCCACAACCATCGGGTATCTGGACCGGCCCGGGTGGCCTTCCATCCAACGGCCTGTTCGCTCCGGGGTCCAGCGTGCCGGGTGTCTATAGCTATACGGTCTCTGGGCCTTTCCCGTGCGGATCCGATCAAGCCGCGGTCACCATCACCGTGACCCAGGCCTCCAATGCCGGATCCAATGCGTCCATCAGCCTTTGCGCGCAAGATGATCCAGTGGACTTGTTCACGGTGTTGGGCGGAATTCCTCAAACGGGTGGCACGTGGTCAGGCCCGGACGGGTCACCCTTCGATGGCACTTTCGATCCCGCCTCCGATCCCGCTGGCGCTTATACCTATTCCGTGGCGGCCATCTCCCCGTGTGTAACGGCTACTGCGATCGTGCAGGTCAGTGTTGTTCCGCCTCCTGTGGCGAGCATCAACGTGTTGAGCAATGGCTCCTGTGCCCCGGCCACAGTGATCTTGTCGCATGCGTATACCGGACCGGGCAGTTGCACCTGGATCCTTGGCAATGGATCGATGGTACAGGATTGTGCACCGGTGACCGTTGTGTATGACGACCCTGGTAGCTATGACGTAACGCTGATCATCGATGCCGGAAATGGTTGTGGCGCGGACACGCTCACCATCGAGGACCTCGTTACCGTGTATGCCCAGCCTGAAGCTGGTTTCACGCCATTGCCCGGACTGGTGAACACGCTCGACCCCGTGGTCTTTTTCGATAACACCTCATCGGGCGCCATTGCGTACACCTGGTCGGTGGACGGCGTGGAAGCAGGACTGGAGGAGGACTTGCGCTATACGTTCCCCGAACAGTTGGGGGCCACCTATGCGGTCTGTCTGGTCGCTGCGGCTTCGCCGAACTGTGTGGATAGTGTTTGTCAGGTCATATCCGTGGATGATGGACTGGGCGTATTCGTGCCCAACAGCTTCTCGCCCAATGGCGATGAGATCAACGAGACGTTCCAACCCGTTCTGGTCGGCATCAATCCGCGCTTCTTCAGCTTCATCATTTTCGATCGATGGGGCCTGGAGGTCTTCAATGCCTCCGAACCCGGTGAAGCATGGAGCGGGCGCAACCCAGATGGTACCGAATGTCCGGTGGATGTTTATGTCTGGCGACTGGTCACCAAGGATGCTTATTCCGGTGCACGGATCGAGCGGTTCGGGCATGTGAACCTGGTGCGCTGAACCCCGGTTGTCCGCTCGCCTATCTTTGGGCCTCTCCAGCACCGACCCAGTGGCCGAGCGTCTCGTCATCATTCCGACCTATAACGAGAAGGAGAATATCCAGGACATTGTCACGCATGTACTTGGTCTGACGCCTGATTTCCATGTGCTGGTGGTGGATGACAATTCGCCGGACGGTACGGCCGATATTGTCAAGGAACTTCAACGGGTGCATCCCGGCCGGTTGCACATGCTCCAACGAGCGGGGAAACAAGGCCTGGGTACGGCGTACATAGCCGGGTTCAAATGGGCCATCGCCCAACGGTACGATTTCATCTTCGAAATGGATGCCGATTTCTCCCATGACCCCAACGACCTGGTGCGGCTGTACGAGGCCTGTGCGGTCCAGGGCGGCGATATGAGCGTGGGCTCTCGCTATGTGAAGGGAGGCCATGTGAAGGATTGGTCGTGGGACCGCGTGGTGATGAGCTATTGTGCTTCGCTCTATGTGCGTTCCGTGCTTTGGCTCGGCGTACGGGATACCACGGCCGGCTTCGTGTGCTATCGCCGACATGTACTGGAGGCCCTGCCGCTGGATGATGTGAAGTTCGTGGGCTATGCCTTTCAGATCGAAATGAAATACCGCGTAAAGCTCCAGGGCTTCCGCATCATCGAGGTGCCCATCACCTTCATTGATCGCATCAAGGGCAATAGCAAGATGAGCATGGGCATTTTCCATGAGGCTTTCCTCGGTGTGCTCAACATGCGCTTAAGGATCGGTAAAGCATGAACGACATCATCATTCGCAATGCCATGGTGGTCAGTGATGGCCGAACCGTGCTTGCAGATGTTGCCATTCATAAAGGGGGCATCGAACGATTGGCCATGGAAGGCATTGGTGGCATGTCCGCACGCAAGGAACTCGATGCCCAGGGGCTTCATTTGCTGCCCGGTGTCATCGATGACCAGGTGCACTTCCGGGAGCCCGGTCTCACCCACAAGGATGATATCGCGAGTGCGAGCAAGGCCGCTGTCGCCGGGGGCATCACCAGCTTCATGGAGATGCCGAACACGGTCCCTCAGGCCCTGACGCAGGAACTCCTGCAGGCGAAGTACGAACGCGCTGCGGCCTGCAGCGTTGCCAACTACTCGTTCTATATGGGAGTGGGTAATGCGAACATCGATGAGGTGTTGCGCACTGACCCGCGCACGGTCTGTGGATTGAAGGCCTTCCTGGGCAGCAGCACCGGCGATATGGTGATCACCGAAGAACGTGTGCTCGACGAGGTGTTCGCCAGGGCACACATGCTGCTTGCCATCCATGCGGAGGACGATCCCACGATCAAGCAGGAAATGGAACGTGCCGTGGCCCGTTATGGCGCCGATATTCCCATGGAGGAGCATCCCCGGATACGCAGTGCGGAGGCGTGTTACCGTTCCAGCAGTGCTGCGGTGGAGCGGGCCAGGCACTTCGGAACGCGCCTGCATGTGCTGCACATCAGTACGGCCAGGGAGGTCGATCTGTTCGAGCCAGGTCCGCTCGAAGGAAAGCGGATCACCGCCGAGGCCTGCGTGCATCACCTTTGGTTCACCGAGGCGGACTATGCCACCAAAGGGGCGCTGATCAAGTGGAACCCGGCCGTGAAGTCCGTTGCCGATCGACAAGCCGTGCGCCAGGCCGTGATCGATGGACGGATCGATGTGGTGGCCACCGATCATGCCCCACACACCTTGGAGGAGAAGGCCAGACCATACGCCCTGTGCCCGTCAGGCGCACCCCTCGTACAGCATTCATTGGTGGCCATGTTGGAGCTGGTCCGGCAAGGGGTGTTCACGTTGGAGCAAGTGGTGGAGAAGATGTGCCATGCGCCTGCGCGTATGTTCGATATGGACCGTCGGGGCCATATCCGCGAGGGGCACTTCGCCGACCTGGTGCTGGTGAACTTGAACGCACTCTGGAAGGTGACCAAGGAGAACCTGTTGTACAAGTGCGGTTGGTCTCCTTTGGAAGGTGAGACGTTCCATGCCCGCGTGGTGCGTACGTGGGTGAACGGCCGCATGGTCTTTGACGGTGCCTCGGTCGACACCTCCGTTCGCGGTGAGCGACTGCGATTCTTGCGATGATCACACGCACACTTCTGTTCGGCTTGCTGCTGGTGGCCTGTGCTCCTGAGCCGACCCTGCCCGAAGGGGTCCTGGGGCGCGCTGAGTTCACCGCGATCCTCGCCGACGTGCAGCTCATTGAGGCACGCATGAACCACGAACTGGTGGTGCAACCCCGCGACCATGTGCCCATGAACGCCTATTACGACGAAGCCTTCAAGGAACGGGGCGTGACCCGCGAACAATTCACCTTGAGCTTTGAACACTACGCCTCGGACCCCGAGCTGCTCAAGTCCATTTATGAGGATGTCATCACTGAGCTTGGCCGGCGCAAGGACGCACGGATCAGTGCGCCACAGAAGCCTTGACGAAGGCCGCCACGTTGGCCACGGCCTGCTCCGCCGTACGGAACGTGACTCCGGCCCGCATCGCCTTGGAAGCATCATAGCTCCGGTGTGTCAGGGCGGTATGAACGGTGCTGCGGGTCACGAAGGCCCGGCCGCCGAGCAAATAGGTCCTGATGCGTTCGGCACGCCAGGCGAGCTGCAAGGCCCAGGCAGGCAGCGGCAGTGAAGGCTCAGGTCTGCCAAAAGACTTTGACAAGAGCCCGAAAAGTTCCTTGTATCCCAGGTTCTCCCCCGCCAGGATGTAGCGCTCGCCGCTGCCTCCCTGTTCCATGAGCTTGACCATCGCCGTGGCGACGTCCCTTGCATCCACCACGGCGTTCGACCCGGGGGGATGGAAGTGCGTCCCTTTGGCGAGCCTTTCCACCAGGGTCATGGAGCTCCTGCCCGAAAGCCCTGGTCCAAGCACCACACAAGGGTTCACCACGATGGTATCAAGGCCTTCCGCAAGGCCGCGAAGCACCTCCATTTCCGCTTCGTACTTGCTTAGGGCATAGGCTGAGGTATGACGGTCGGCCTGCCATGGGGTTCCTTCATGCCTTGCCTCTCCAGCCCTGCCTTGTCCGATGGTGGCAACAGAACTAACATGGCACAGCCGCCGTGTCCCTGCGTCCAGGGCTGCGTTCACCACATTGGCCGTGCCTTCCACGTTCACCTTTTGCATGTGCCGTTCGTCGCGCGGATCGAAGGAGACCATGGCCGCGGCGTGGTACACCTGTGTCACACCCTCCATGGCGTCCGAGAGCGAGGGAACGTCCAGGATGTCGCCCGGGACCCAATGGATGCGTGCCAGCAGTTCCCGGGCATCCTGCCGGTAATGCTCGAAGATGCGCGCTACGATGGTGCTGTCGGAGCCCGGTCGCTGAAGCGCCCTTACGGAACGCCCTGATGCAGCGAGTTCCAAGAGCACATGTGCGCCCACGATCCCTGTGCCACCGGTGACGAGTTCCATGCGGGCGCAAGTTAGCCCCGGCCGCTCCAAGCCCCGGTTATCTTTGACGCCGCCGTTCCGGCAGGGCGGCGATTGCACACATGGCGAACGGTTTCATCGACGAACTGCGTTGGCGCGGATTGCTGCAGGACAGCATGCCAGGCGTGGAGGAACATCTGGCGAAAGGACCCCAGAAGGGCTATATCGGGTTCGATCCCACGGCCGACTCCCTGCACGTGGGTAATCTCGTTCAGATCATGCTGCTGGTCCACTTTCAACGCGCGGGGCACAAGCCCGTGGCCTTGGTGGGCGGGGCCACCGGCATGGTGGGCGACCCCAGTGGCAAGAGCACCGAGCGCAACCTGCTCGATGAACCAACGCTGCTCCATAACGTGGCCTGCATCAAGGCCCAGTTGGAACGCTTCCTTGACTTCAATGACCCGGTGAATCCTGCCGAACTGGTGAACAACTACGACTGGTTCAAGGACATGGGGTTCCTCCAGTTCATCCGCGATGTGGGGAAGCATATCACGGTGAACTACATGATGGCCAAGGATTCCGTGAAGAAACGCCTGGAGACAGGCATCTCATTCACCGAGTTCAGCTACCAGTTGGTACAGGGCTACGATTACTACTGGCTCTGGAAGCACAAGGGCTGCAGCGTGCAGATGGGCGGCAGTGATCAGTGGGGGAACATCACCACAGGGTCCGAGCTGATCCGCCGAATGGGTGCCGGCGATGCGTTCGCCATCACGAGCCCCTTGCTCACCAAGGCCGATGGCAGCAAGTTCGGAAAGAGCGAAGGCGGCAATATCTGGCTACACCCCAAGCGCACTTCACCCTATCGGTTCTATCAGTTCTGGCTGAACTGCAGCGATGAGGATGCTCCGCGCTTCATCCGCATCTTCAGCACCCGTGGCCAGGAGGAATTGGATGCGCTCATCGCTGCGCATGCCACCGCTCCGCATAAGCGACAGTTGCAGAAGGAGCTGGCCGCCGACATTACCCGCAGGGTGCATGGCGAGGAAGAGCTCCAGGGTGCCTTGGCGGCCACGGAGATCCTCTTCGGCAACGCAAGCACCGAAGCATTGGCCGGTCTTACCGAGCAGCAATGGCTCGATGTGTTCGAGGGCGTGCCACAGGCCGATGTCCCGCGCGATCTGATCGTTGCGGGAATACCCATTGCGGACCTGCTCGCGTGGGAGAACAAGTTACTGCCCTCCAAGGGCGAGGCTCGACGTGCGTTGAAGGAAGGCAGTATCGCCGTGAACAGGGCAAAGGTGGGAGAGGACCACTTGGTGGGCGCCTCGGACCTCCTGAGCGGTCGGTTCATCCTGCTGCAGCGCGGCAAGAAGAACTATTTCCTGGTGAAGGTCGTGTAGATCCATGTTCAAAAGACCATTCTCGTTGCAAGGGCGAATTCGCAGGCTTGAATATGCGATTACTGCCGTGGTCCTTGTCACATTGAATGTGATCATTGGGGTCGCCTTCTCCCCGAAACTCCCGCCCTTGCCGTTAGCACCGGTCCAGCTGCTTTCTGTGTGGTTATTTATGGCACAAGGAGTCAAACGTTGCCATGACCTTGGAAAGCGATGGTGGTGGTGCTTCGATCCCTTTTTTGTGTTGAGGATGTTGTTTGCAGGGGGTGAGCATGGGGTGAACGAATTTGGACCTGCACCCAAGGAATAGGCTTCAATATCTCACTTGGAGAGCTCCTCAGCGTTGCTGATCCAGTGATTGGATTTTAGGAGGCCGCCGGTTCAGTCGGTCCAAAGGCAGCGGCAACGCGGCAAGAAGAGCTACAACTTGGTGAAGGTGGTGTGATTCACACCTCGATCAACAGGTTGCAGCCCCGCTGGTCGCTGTGGTCGAAGCGGCCCAGCACTTCGAACGTCCCGTCCTCATTCAGGCGCCCAAGGTCCTGGGTGGCAATGAACGGACAGCTGCCCGCATTGGCCAGGTCGAACACATCAATGCCGCCGGTACGGCCGGGACCGATATGGTTGAAGGGATCGTTGGGGTCGCGTAACCTGATACGCATCCACGGTGGACATCGATAGGTCCCATGTCCGGTGCTCCACCCTTGGGAAAGCAGTTCGGTCATGCCGTACTCGCTATGGATGGCGGGTACCTCGAACGTGTCCATTAGTATCCTGTGCAGTTCCTCACGCACGATCTCGGGCCTCCGTCCCTTCATGCCTCCGGTCTCCATGATGGTGGTGTGGTGCAAAGGCATGGGATGCTTTTCGGCCAGATCGAGCAACGCAAATGGAACGCCAAGAAGAAGGGTCTTCTTTCCTTCGCGTTCCGAGCGGACGAGGACGGTGGCCAGCGCTTCGAGGTCGTGGAGGTAGGTGCCACTGAGCGGGTCGCCGCTGGCGCGGATAAGATGCTCCGCCATGTATACCAATGAACTGCCGCTGCGTTCGAGGTAGGCGGGTAACAGGGCGAGGATCCGCCAGGTGGCCGGGTCGCCATACACCGCACGGAACGAGGTCATGAAGGACCGCTCGTACAGCGCGGGCCAGGGCACGTGATGGGTACTGGTGACGGGCCCCGTGGTTCCGCTGCTGGTAAAGCGCAATGGGCTTTCGAGCCCGTCCAGCAGAATGCGGTGGTTCCTGAAAAGCCCGATGGGCAGGGCAGGGATCCCTGTAGCGTCGGTCACCAAGGCCGGGTTCATCCGCAAGGCATCGAGGTAGGCGCGATAGACCGGGTTCTGCCGTGCGTGTAGATGAAATAGATCGAGCGCCAATGCGTTGAAAGCATTCGGACCGTCCACAGCGAACGGTCGGTCCAGCAGGTCGGCAGGAAATGATGGCGGGATGATGGACATACAGGCCCCGGAAGGGATTACCTTTGGTACAATGGAACGAACCGGTTCTAACTGGACAAAAGTACCCCTGTTGGCGGGTGCCTTGGGGGTGTTGTTGGCCGGATGTCTTCGCACGGAGGAGTTCCCCGTTGAGCCGGCGATCACGTTCCGCTCCTTTACGTTGTACGGTGATTCCGCATCCTTGGTCATCCGCTTCACCGATGGCGATGGCGATGTGGGCTTGAATGCTGCCGATACCTTCCCCCCGTATCAGCCTGGAGGCCCCAACTACAGCAATCTGCGGATCGAGTATCAGGAGTTGCGTAACGGCACATGGACCACGGTCGTCTTCCCCCAGCCGTTGGAATATCGGGTACCCAACCTCACGCCCGCAGGACAGAACAAGGCCTTGGAGGGCGAGATCGCCATTGCCCTTTCTCCATTCTCTTTCTACCACTACGATACCTACGACACCGTGCGGTACAAGGTGCAATTGGTCGACCGGGCGCTCCATGTGAGCAACCAGGTGGAGACCACGCCCATCGAACTCCCTTGAACGGGTTCAGGCCTCGCTCATCAAGGCCTCCGAAACATTGATGAGGTGGTCGCCCACCTTCTCGCAACTGGAGAACAGATCGTTGTATACCAGGCCGCTTTTCACGTTGTAGTCGCCGGTCTCAATGCTCTTCAGGTGCAGGCGGCGCAGTTGGTCACGTTTGTGGTTGATGCGCTGTTCGGCCTCCACCGCTTCGTCCAGTTGCACAATGTCCGCATCCACATCAAGGTTGCGGTGCATGACCGAAAAGGCGTGTTCCAAGAGGTCGAGCATCTCCATCAAGTGCTCTCGCTGCTCGGGTGTGAACCAGAGCCGATCGTCCAGCTTGCGCTCCATGGCCTTGCTCATCTGGAAGAAGATGTCCCCCACGCGCTCCAGGTCCCCGGTGATCCCGAGCATGCCCTGGATCTTGGCCGATATCTCCTCGTTACGCACCTCAGTGCTGGTCTTGGTGAGGTATTTGCTCACCTCCACTTCAATGCGATCGGTGATCTGTTCATACTTGGCGATCCGGTCCATGAGCGCTTCCCGTCGTCGTTGGTCCTTGGCGGTTAGCAGTTCACGCACCATGCGTAGCATTTCGTGGGTCACGTGACCGAACTTGGCGATCTCTTTTCTGGCCTCGAGCAGGGAGACCTCGGGTGAGAGCGGGATATCACCCTCGAGGTATTCAAGACGGTATTCCTCATCCAGTTCGCTTCGTGCCGGCACCATCCAGGTCACGATCCGCTCCAAATAGGGAATGAACCCGATCAGTAGGAGAGTGTTCGCGACATTGAACGAGATATGCAAAAGGGTGAGCGCCCATTTGATGTGCTCTGGACTGTTGTAGGGCGAGCCTCCGAACAAGGGGGTCACGACGCGGTCGATCAGCCGCAGGTACGGGTGGAAGAGGAGAAGCGCCCATGCGACCCCGATGAGGTTGAACAGAAGATGCGAGCGTGCTGCGCGCTTGGCCCACACGTTGGCCACCAGCGCTGCGATATTGGCGGTGATCGTGGTGCCGATGTTCTCGCCCAGCACCAATGCGGCGGCCATATCGTAGTCTATGGTGCCGTTCTCACAAAGCACCAACGTAAGGGCGATGGATGCGCTGGAGCTCTGGATCACCATGGTGAGCGCGGTGCCCACCAGAACGAACAACACCACCGAAAGCATGCCCATGTCGCTCATGCCTTGCAGGAACTCCAGCGCTTGTGCCGAAGGCCGGGGCATGGTCTGTTTCATGAACTCCAACCCAAGGAACAATAGCGCAGTACCTATCAGGAACTCGGCCCAGGCCTTGGCCCGGTCGGTGCGCAGGAAAAGCAGCGGGAAGGCAAGGCCGATGATGGGAATGGCCAGTCTGGTGATGCTCAGGTCCGTGAACACCGCCCAACTGAACAGTACCGCCTTCACCGTAGTGCCGATGTTGGCGCCCATGATCACACCGATGGCCTGGCGGACCTTCAGCAGACCGGCGTTCACGAAGCTCACCACCATTACGGTCGACGCGCTGGAGCTTTGGATCACAGTGGTGCTTATCGCCCCCGTCAGCACGCCCATGAACCGGTTTGATGTCATGGCCCGGAGCACACCACGCATGCGACCGCCTGCAACCTTTTGCAGGCCCTCGCTGGTCACTTTCATCCCATAGATGAAGAGGCCTAACGAGCCCGCCAGTGTGAGGAATTCGAGGAGCCCGAAATTCATGGAGCGCAAAAGCGTACAAAGGTACTGAGGCTGTGTTTCCTGTATATTATTGAGGAATGGCCCTTTGTCTGCCACCGCAGGTGACCTGGAAGAGAAGCCTCCGTGCTAACTTTGGCCGCAACCATCAGGCGCAACACGCCATTAAGGTATTCCGGGCCACATGCCACAACTGTCCACCCGCCAGGTGTCCGCGCTGGCCGCTCTGGTCGTCGGGATCGGGGGGGGCATTTCGGTCGGTGTTGGCGTTTCGGTCATCAATGGTCCTTTGGGTATCTGGGTGCCCTTCTTGACGGCCTTGACCCTTTTCGGTCTGGCGTATGGGGTCTTCTCGTTCGCCATCGATCGGTTCGTGCATAGCCGGATCAAGGTGCTCTATCGAACGGTGCATCACCTGAAGCGTGCCCGCATCGGTGCGGAGAACGTTTTACCGGAGGGTGATGTGATAGAACGGGTGAATACGGAGGTGCGCGAATGGGCCAGTGAGCGGCGCACCGAGATCAAGGAGCTGGAGGAGAGGGAGAAGTTCCGCCGCGAGTTCATAGGCAACCTGGCCCATGAACTAAAGACGCCTATTTTCAACATCCAAGGGTATATCCTCACCCTGCTCGAAGGTGGCTTGGAGGACGACAAGGTGAACCGGGACTTCCTGAACCGGGCATCGAACGGCGTTGACCGGTTGATGAAGATCGTAGAGGACCTGGACCTGATCACCAAGCTGGAGAGCGGTGTCATGGACCTGAGGGTCGTGAGAACGGACCTGCACGCCTTGGTGGACGAGGCCATAAGGGAACTGGAGATGCAGGCCAGAGAGCGCGGTGTGACGTTGATCAACGAGCTCTTGGAAGAGACGTTGGTCATGGCCGACAAGGGCCGTCTGGTGCAGGTATTCACCAATCTGCTGAACAATGCGATCAATTACGGCCGGCCGTCCGGCACCTGCACTGTGCGCAGCTATCCCCTGGGTGATCAGGTGCTGGTGGAGGTCATGGACGATGGTATAGGCATCAGTGAAGAGCACCAGCCACGGTTGTTCGAGCGCTTTTACCGGGTGGGCAAGAGCCGCGCACGCAATGAAGGAGGGTCGGGCCTTGGACTGGCCATAGTCAAGCACATCATCGAAGCTCACGGACAGACCATCAGCGTGAAGAGCCGTGAAGGGGAGGGCACCACGTTCAGCTTCACCCTGCAGAAGGGTGACTAACGCTTCGGACGCGCCGCCTCGTTGTATAGCTGCACTTCCTTTTCATTGTTGATACTGATCCGCGGTATATCATCGAACACCGTGACCTTGCCGGTGACGCAAACGCGCTTGTTCACCAGATATACTTCCGGGTCATAGCTGAAGTTCGGCCCGTTGTATTCCCAGATCGTGGCATAGAAGTCCTGGTGCGGATGCATCCGGTCGAAATTCAGGTAGATGACCTTCGCTTTCGCCGTCTTGCGTGTGCTTACTACGGTGCCGCACACCGTCACGGTCTTGCCGATCTGGTATTTGGCCTGGACGGTGTTGAACATGCCGTTCGGCAAAGGAGCGGGGATGGGCTCTGTTTCGCCAAAGAAAGGGTCTCCATCTGCGTACCAGGCCTTGGTGTCGCGCATGGCCTCTATTCTTCCCTCCATGGCATCTTCCAAGGCCGGGAACAGGTCGAGGCCTGTCAATGCCTCCACGCTGTCCACGGTCACCGCATAGCTCACCGGTGGATATTCGTTGGTGCCATTGCGCATCACGAAACCGATCGCTTTCGGATCGTCCCCGTCCAGATCGGCGATCACTTTCCAGAAGTACTCCGGAACGCTCACCTCGTTCTTGCGGTCTGCTTTCTGCAGCGTCGGTAGTCCATCGCGCAGCACGGGACCGGTCACCATGAAGACCCTGCGCTTGCTGAAGTTCACGTAGCGCCGTCCCCAATCCTCCAATTCAGCCCATGTGCCCCTGTTCAGCTCGGGAAGCTGCGGACTGATGTTGCTGTAGTAATACGTGGCCAGCAGGGCGTCCTGGTTCCAGCGCATATCGGCGCTAGGGACCAGGTGCCCCCGGTCGTAGCCGCTGTTCCAGTAGTCGGCCGTGACCGCCGTGCCTGTGCGCACCAAAGGGTCGGGCAGGAAAGAGTCGATCCTCGCCAGGTTCCCTTTGATCAGGTCCGGTGCAGCAATGTGGGCCACCCATTTGGGCTGCTCGTGCTTTTCGCTGTAGACCAGCATATGTCCTGGGTGTACAACAACTTCCTCTCCAGGGCCCAGCTTCGGAAGGCCCCATCGTTGTAGGTCCCTGCGGATGATGGCCAGCTTCGTTGAATCCATGCGCGCCACCAAGGCATCCTCCTGTTGCTGCACCTTCTGGCGCATGAGCTCCAGGTCACGCAGCCGACGGTCCAGGTCCACTTGGGCCTTGAGCGAAGTACCATGAATAAAGGATGCGAGCAGAGCGAGAAGTACGAGATAACGCATGACGAGCGAAGGTAGCAGGCTTCGATCAGTGACGCATGTCCGCCAACTCCTTCAAAGCCTGTTCCAGACCGCTGTCCGGTTTGTTCCTCTCCGTGCGGAAAGTTCTCGTTGCCTTGTCCAGAGCGGCTTGCAGATCGATCATTCCCTGTTGCTGCACCACGAATCGTCCGGTGATGGCATGCAATCGACCGAGGTATTCCTGCTCTGCCTGTCCAGGTGTGGGGATGATCAGGGCTGATCGGCCAAGGGCTTCAAGGTCCATCAGGGTGGTGTAGCCACTGCGCGTCACGATCAGTTCCGCCTCGCTCATTGTGCGTGCGAGTTCTGCTGCTGCCAGATGTGGCACGCGTTGTATTCTTCCCGCCCGATCGGGCTCGGCGCGACCCGGCAGTCCGCGCACCAGCAAATGGTCTCCGGGAACGTTGGGCAGAAGCGCCATCAGTCGGTCCTCGAGCATCGTGCGCTGTGGTTCGGGGCCGCTGATCACGGCCACGATCCGGTATGGTCCGCTACCTGCCGCAGCTGTTGCCTCGATCCGGCTGCAGGTGCCTATGTAGCGTGCGTTCTGTGGAAGTTCGGGCCCATGCGAGAGTTCCCCGGCAAGTCCTGGTGCTTCCGGTGCGTCCATCACCCAGCACCGGTCGAACTGCTGGATGTGGTGGAGGTTCAGTCTGCGGAGCAAGTGTTGCGCCGCCGGTGTGAACGGGAATACTTGATGCGTGACAAGGATGCTTTGTAGTTCCGTGCTTCGGATACCGAAACGCTGGTCGCTGATCACGGCGTCCAAGCGTAGGTCCTTGCGGAGCCGCTCGAAATGGCGCCGTTCCTGACGGATGCCATGCAGCATCGCCGGGAATTGGGCGGCCATGCTCCAAAGCTGGCTGTTGCCACCGCCATACCGGATGTGCACGCCGGGGAAGCGCACATGCTCCAGGTCAGGGAACTCCGCCCTCAGCAAGGCCATTGGTCCCGAATCGGCGGCTACGATAGGCGTTGCGCCGTGGCGGATCAGCCCGCGGATGATCGGCACGCACCTCGTGGCATGGCCCAATCCCCAGTCGAGCGGGGCCACCAGTATGCGTGCACCACGGAACATGCTGCAAAGGTCTTCGTCCCGGTGTTACGGGATCGTGAAGCCTCGCTCAGCTTCTGTGAAGTTCTTCACCAAGGCAACGGACTAATTTTGCGGCTTGGCCTAGTCGCACGATCAATGGGAAAGAACAAGCTGGCGCGTTTCGCCGAGAACCTCACCTTCGAACATGTGCTCCAACCCACGTTCGAGCAATTGGTGAATGAAGGTCTCGTGCAACGTGGTCGATGGAACGAGCTGCTCTTTCGTCGGGAAGCTCCGGTGGTGTTGGAGCTGGGTTGTGGGGGCGGTGAATACACTGTTGGGCTGGCCCGGATGAACCCGGACCGCAACTACATCGGTGTCGACATTAAGGGCGCCCGCTTGTGGCGGGGGGCGCGCATGGCCAGGGAGGAGGGTCTTACGAACGTCGGATTCCTGCGTACGCACGTGGATCACCTGCTGAAGTGCTTCGGGCCACAGGAGGTGGACGAGATCTGGCTTACGTTCAGTGATCCGCAGCTCGGCAAACCACGGAAGCGCCTCACGAGCCCGCTCTTCCTGGCTCGCTACAAGGAAGTGCTGAAACCCGGCGGGTTCGTACACCTGAAGACCGACAGCCCTGACCTCTACGAATACACACTGGAGATGATCGCGGAGCACAAGCTGCCCATCTTCGAGCAGAGTGCCAATGTCTACGCGGACCTTGTGAAGCGGGTGTCACAGAAGGAACAGGCGGTGCTGAACATCCGCACCTACTACGAGAGCATGTGGTTGGAGGAGGGGCGGACGATCCACTATGTACGCTTCGGGGTCCACTAGGTGATGGCGTCCATCGAGCTCAGCCCCGTCCGTCTATCGCGACAGTCCTATTTCCGGCTATTGCTGGCGTTGCAATGGCGAAAGAGCGGCTGGCTTCATGCCCTGTGCTTGCTGCTCGGCGGCTTGTTGTGGATAGGTTACGATGGTGAACCTCTTCACCTTTTCCTCATTTCGGCCTGTTTGGGCTGGCCTGTTGTGATGGTCGTCTGGCTATTTGCGTGGACGCGCCGCAAGGACAACCAACGCATTTACGAAGAACGATGGTTCGTGCTGGACGAGCAGAAGTTGTTGGGCACCACACCGGGTGGCGGGCGAAGTGAGATCCCCTGGTCGTATGTGCAGCGCACGATGGAGATCGATGGTCATTTGCTCTTGTTCCTAAGCGCCGGTCAAATGATCATCCTGGACCGATCGGCTTTTCCTGATGCAGCGTCGGAACAGCGTTTGCGATCCTGGATCGCCGCAGCAAAGCGTTCCTGAGCATGGCACAACGAAAGGTGATCGATGGGGCGGTCGCCGAGCGCGACTTCTTCGCAGACGTGATGGATGTGGTACGGCAGATACCCAAGGGGCGTGTATCGAGCTACGGCGCCATTGCAAGGTATCTCGGAGCGGCCCGCAGCAGCCGGTTGGTGGGGTACTGCATGAACGGCAGCCACGCCGTGCGGCCGAAGGTGCCCGCGCATCGCGTGGTTAACCGTGTCGGCATGCTCACGGGCAAACATCATTTCGCCACTCCCACACACATGCAGGAGCTGCTGGAAGCGGAAGGTGTTTTGGTCCTGAATGACCAGGTCGTTGAAATGGTCAGGCTTTTCTGGGACCCATCCGTGGAGCTGAAGCTCTGATGCCACCGCACTTTCTGTAGGATTTCCCCACAGCATGATTACCTTCAAGGATCCAACATGGCCACCATGACCGTTCTGATCCTCCACGATGATGAGGATGCGACCATTGAGGTGCATCCTGCGCAACGATTGGTCCGGCTCACTTGGAAACAACCTTGTGCCGGCGAAGCATACAGAAGCATGCTGTTGCGCCTGCTCGATGTAGTGAGGGAGACCGGGGCAAGGTTATGGTTGAGCGATGGCAGAAGGTCGGGCCCGATCATGCCGGATGATCAGCTATGGACCATGGCCGAGTACACACCGAAGGTGCTACAGGCCGGGCTGGTGCGCATAGCCATCGTGGACAAGGAGGATCTTTCGGACAGGAATGTCATCGAGCAAATGGTCGATGCAACGCCCAAGGAGGCTCCCTATGACATCGCGTTCTTTCAGGACCCTGCCATTGCACAGCTTTGGCTTATGGACCCGAAGCGCAACGCCACAAACGTGTACCTCTCTGCTGGTGGGCGATCCGGCTCCTGAACCCGGCCTGGTCCTCAGCAGCCATTTGCCTTCATGGCCCATGACATCGGCGGAAAGGCCCGTTGCTCATGGCGAAGATGAACATGGTGAGGTCACGCGCGTTCTTTTAGCGGACCCAAGACCCTTCCCGCTCTAATTTCGCACTCCCTTTCCGGACCCATGTCATTCTCCAAGGACGCTGTCCTCTCCGCATTATCCCGCGTCATTGAGCCCGACCTGAAGAAGGATATCGTGGACCTGGACCTGGTGCGCGACATCAAGATCGCTGGCAACACGGTGAGCGTGCATGTGGAGGTGAGCAATCCAGCGATGCACAGCCGCAAGCGCATGGAGGAGGCCGTGTTGTTCCATCTGAAACAGGCACTTGGCCAGGATGTGGCCGTCATGGCCACCGTAACGCCCTTGAGCGGCGAGAGAGGCAACCTTCGGAAGGTACTTCCCAGGGTCAAGCACATTGTGGCCATTGCCAGCGGAAAAGGCGGCGTGGGCAAGAGCACCATCACGGCGAACCTTGCGGCCGGTCTTGCGGCACGCGGTCTGAAGGTGGGCCTTGTGGACGCCGACATCTACGGCCCCAGCATGCCGCTGATGTTCGACGTGCTGCACGAGAAACCCGCCACGCGCGAGAAGGATGGCCGCCAATGGATCGTGCCGGTGGAGAGCTACGGCGTGAAGCTGCTCAGCATCGGATTCTTCGCCCAGACCGACCAGGCCATCGCATGGCGCGGCCCGATGGCCACCAAGGCCTTGGAGCAACTGATCAAGGATGCCGATTGGGGTGACTTGGACGTGTTGCTCGTGGACCTGCCGCCCGGTACCGGCGACATTCACCTGTCGTTGGTGCAGGCCGTGCCGCTCACCGGGGCCATTATTGTGAGCACTCCGCAGAACGTGGCGCTGATCGATGCCCGCAAGGGCGTGGGTCTGTTCCGACTTCCCAGCGTGAACGTGCCCGTGCTCGGCATTGTGGAGAACATGGCCTGGTTCACGCCGGCCGAGCTGCCCGAGAACAAGTATTTCATCTTCGGAAAGGGCGGTGCACGTGCGTTGGCCGAGGAACTTCAGGTGCCCTTTTTGGCCGAGGTGCCGCTGGTGCAGAGCATCCGCGAGGCCGGCGATGTGGGGCGTCCGGCCGTGCTGCAGGGCGATACGCCCGCCGCGCGTGCTTTCGTTGAACTTTGTGGTGTCTTTCAACAACGTTTGGCCGCGCTGGAACGCTCCGAGAGCATCACTGCATGATCATGGACGAACAGGATATCCGAATGGCGAGCCAGCGCATTGAAGCGGCGCTCGAGGACCTGCGTCCATTCCTGAAAGCTGATGGAGGCGACATTTCCCTGGAGGAGGTCACCGCCGATGGCATCGTACGTGTGCGCCTGCACGGGGCCTGCACCAATTGCGCCATGAGCCCCATGACCATGAAGGCCGGGGTGGAGGAGGCCATCAAGCGCGTGGCCCCGCAGATCAAGACCGTGGAGGCCGTGAATTTGGGGGCGGTGGTGTAACTGAACTCACCTGCAATGCGAACGCTACTACTACTTGTGGTCGTTTGCCTGGGGTTCGCAAACACCCCGGACCGGTGGGTGGGGAGGTATGAGCTCCGAAGGAGCTTTGACCATGATCGATTGGAGCTAATGCCGGACGGGACTTTCTGGCTCTCTGTGATCGGTTGTACCTACAACAAAAGGCTTAAGGGTAATTGGCATGTGGATGCGGATACCCTGAGGCTCGAGATCGCGTTCGTCAAGGAGCGTAAGGGTCGTTGGAAACCTCACAACGGAGAGGATGGCATCTTATGGCACTTTAAAAAGGGGGTTCTTCGTGGGGATAGTCTGGACCTTAGGTGGATCCAGTCAAAGGGTTTTCATTCCTCGCTGGCGCTGGTGCGTGTGGATGAGGCCACTACAGGAAAATGGAAGCATTGAACATGCTATTGGAGGTTGACATATTTCATGGATGTAGAACGGTCGTGTCATGAGACCGCCAATATGGGTCTTCATGTCCGTATTGCTATTGCAAAGCTCCGTGAGCGTTGCTCAAGGGGGCTGCGGGCGCTTCGATAAGGCGCAGTGCATTTCCGCACTTCCAGAGCATGTTACTGAGCAGCACAACTTGAAGGTGCGTGCCACACAGTTGGATGACACATTGAAGATTCTCGGTCGTCATTACCAACGGTATCTAATGAGCGGCACACCACATGGGTCAATACTTGATTCCACGGATGTCGCGCGGATTTCGGAAGAGATCAGGTCAAAGGAGAAGGCCATTGAAGATCATCTACAGCTCGCACAACGCGAACTCGCAGAGATGGCGGAAGCTTCAATGGCCAAGCTGAACGGCATACTCCTGATCCATTTGAAAGCCTATTGCGAGGCGAACGGACTGAGTGTCATGGTCGAGCGGGATGCGCTCATTCTTGGGCCGCCATGTGCCGACCATACGAATGACCTATTGGAGTTCATGAAGAGGCGCTGAGCCTAGCCCCGTGATCGGCGTGCTCCGACTGATGTTCTCATGGAGGAAGGAGGAACATGAACCAAGAGGGGCCTTCGGCTGTTTCCCAAGGACGAAGTGACCTGCATCACGGCCCTCCCGTCCCCCGCCCGTAACTTCGCGGCGCATTTTCCCCATGGAAACCCCTACACGGACCAAGACCGTTGAAGAACGGCGCAATGTGGTCATCCTCTTCGCTGGCGACAGCGGTGATGGCATCCAACTTACCGGTACGCAGTTCACGGACACCAATGCGCTGTTCGGCAACGATGTCAGCACCTTCCCCAACTTCCCCGCCGAGATCCGCGCGCCGCAGGGCACCATTGCCGGTGTGAGCGGCTACCAGCTCCATTTCGGCAGCACGGAGATCTTCACCCCCGGCGATCAATGCGATGTGCTGGTGGTGATGAACGCCGCAGCGCTCAAGGCCAACCTCGGCAAGCTGAAAAAGGGAGGCATCATCATCGCCAATAGCGATGGGTTCGATGCGAAGAACCTGCGCCTGGCCGGTTACATCGACCAGCAGGACCCGCTTACCGATGGTTCATTGGCCAATTACACGGTGCATTCCGTGGATGTGACCAAAATGACCCGCAATGCCCTGGCGGACACCACCCTTGGCATGAAGGAGAAGGACCGTTGCAAGAACATGTTCGTGCTTGGCTTCATCAACTGGATGTTCAGCCGAAGCCTGGAGAACAGCGAACACTTCCTGCAGGCCAAGTTCAGCAAGAAACCCGAGCTGCTCGAAGCCAACAAAAAGGCTTTGCTCGCAGGCTTCAACTACGGCGATACCAGCGAGACCTTCACCACGCGTTACGATGTGAAGCCCGCGCCTTTGCCGAAAGGCACGTACCGCAGTATCACCGGCAACCAGGGCGTGGCGTTGGGTCTGGTGGCCGGCGCGCAAAAGGCCGGGCTGGACATGTTCTATGGCAGCTACCCCATCACCCCTGCCAGCGACATCCTGCACGAGCTCGCCCGGCACAAGAATTTCGGCGTGAAGACCTTCCAAGCAGAGGACGAGATCGCCGCGATCTGCTCGGCCATCGGCGCCAGCTACGGCGGAGCTCTGGGTGTAACGGCCAGCAGCGGCCCGGGCATTGCCTTGAAGGGGGAGGCGATGGGCCTGGCCTTCATGCTGGAGCTCCCGTTGGTGATCGTGAACGTGCAGCGCGGTGGTCCGAGCAC